>DASZHY010000176.1:0-20279 GCA_035949675.1 Thermoanaerobaculia bacterium | reverse complement strand
TGGAAGAAGTCGGCGACCAGGGTCAGCGGAAAGTCGGCGGTCACCCAGCTCGCCGCCAGCTCGCGCGGCGCGCTGTAGACGAAGAAGCCGCGCCCCGAGAGGTCCACCACGGCGCGCGCCAGGGCCTCGTCGAGCGGCGCGAAGGCCGACCCGAAACGCGTCACCCCCCGGCGCTCGCCCAGCGCGGCGTCCAGGGCCTCGCCGAAGGCGATGCCGACGTCCTCGACGGTATGGTGGAGGTCGACGTGCAGGTCGCCGTCGGCGCTCACCTCGAGCCCCAGGCCGCCGTGGGTCGCCAGCGCCTCCAGCATGTGGCCGAAGAAGCCGTTGGGGACCTCGACCCGGCGCCCGCCGCCGTCGAGCCCAAGGGCCAGGCGCACCCGGGTCTCGCCGGTGGCGCGCTCGACCTCGCCCCGCCGCCCCCGCCGCTCGACGACGGCAGCCACCGCCGGGCCCGCGAGTCCTTCACTCGGCGCCTCCGCCGCCGGACTCCCCGGACCGGCGCCGGCGGCCACCTGGCTCGCCGCCGGACGTCCCAGGCCCGCGCTGGCCACCACCTGGCTCGCCGCCACGTCCGCAGCCTCTGGCGCCGGCACCCCCGTTGTGGCCGGCTCGCCGCGCCTTGCCGCCTTGGCGGCATCGCCCATCACTGCGGCTCCGGCCGGCTCGCCGGCCTCGCCCATCTCGCCCGTCCCGGCCGGCTCGCCCATCTCTCCGCTCTCAGCCATCCCGGCAAGCTCGGCGGCCTCGCCCATCTCCGCGAGCGCGCGCCGCGTGGCGCGCAGGGCGGCGCCGCTGCCGACCGAGATCCGCAGGCAGCCCGCCAGGCCCGGGTAGGCGCCGACGTCGCGCACCCGGATGCCGCGCGCCGCCAGGCCGTCGCGCACCGCCCGCGCCGCCGCCGGCGTCGGGCAGCGCACCAGCAGGAAGTTGGCCTCCGAAGGCAGCACCTCGAGCCCGGCCGCCGCCAGCATCTGCCGCCATTGCTCCCGGCGCGCCGTCACCACCGCGACCCGCCGCCGCGCCGCCGGCGCCGCCTGAAGCGCCGCGCGCCCCGCCAGCGCCCCGGCGTGGCCGAGGTTGTAGGGCAGCTTGACCTTGAGCAGCTCGGCGACCAGCCGCGGGTCGGCGAGCAGATAGCCGAGGCGCAGTCCGGCCAGCGCCCACGCCTTGGAGAAGGTGCGCAGCAGGATGAGCCGCGGATGGCGGTCCAGCAGCGGCCGGTAATCGTGGCGGCTGAACTCGCCGTAGGCATTGTCGAGCAGCAGCGGCCCCTCCTGCAGCTCGAGCAGCGCCTCGACGGCCGCCACCGGCAACGCCTCGCCGGTGGGGTTGTTGGGCGAGCACAGCAGCAGCGGCCGCCGGGGCTCACGCGCCACCTCGGCGAGCAGCGCCGGCAGCGGCAGCCGCAGGTCCGCTGCCGCCGGCGCCGGGAGAAAGCGCGGCACGCCGCCGGCCTTGACGACCATCATGCGGTAGAGCCCGAAGCTCGGCTCGGTGCCCAGCACCTCGCCGCCCGGCTGCACCAGCGCCGACAGGCAGACGTCCAGCAGCTCGTTCGAGCCGTTGCCCACCAGGACGCCCTCGGCAGGCCAGCCGTGGAAGGCGCCGAGGTCGCGGCGCAGCGCGCCGGCATGGAAGTCGGGGTAGCGCGACCAGCGGGCCGCCGCCAGCTCCGCCGCCACCTGCCGCTTGAGCCGCGGCGGCGGCTCGAAGGGCGCCTCGTTCTGGTCCAGCTTGTGCCGGCAGGGCGAGAGGTCCAGGTGATAGGCCGTCAGCCGGCGCAGCTCCGGGCGCACCAGCTCGGCGGGATCGGCCGGGGGCTTCATGTCAGCCCAGCCTCCGCCGCGCCGCCGCGGCGTGCGCCGGCAGGCCCTCGGCCGCCGCCAGGCAGGCCGCGGCCTCGGCCCAGCGCGCCGCCGCCGCCGGCGAGAAGCGCACCGCGTGGCTGCGCCGCAGGAAGTCGTCGACCCCCAGCGCCGAGGCGAAGCGGGCGCTGCCGCAGGTCGGCAGCACGTGGCTGGGACCGGCGACGTAGTCGCCGAACACCTCCGGCGTCGCGGCCCCGAGGAACACGGCCCCGGCCGAACGCACGCGCTCGGCCAGCGCCTCCGCGCCGGCGCCGACCAGCTGCAGGTGCTCGGGAGCGATCCGCTCGACCAGCTCGAGCGTCTCGTCCCAGCCGCCGACCAGCAGCGCCGCGCCGAAGCGGTCGAGCGCCGCCCGCGCCGTGGCGGCGGCCGCGGCACCCGCGGCGCCGAGCTTGGCCAGTGCCGCCAGCTGCGACCCGACCGCCGCCGCCACCTCGCGCGCCAGCGTGCGGTCCGGCGTGATCAGCACCGCGGCGGCGAGCGGATCGTGCTCCGCCTGGGCCAGCAGATCGGCGGCCAGCAGCGCCGGGTCGGCGCCGGCGGCGGCAACGATCACCACCTCGGTCGGCCCGGCCAGGCCGTCGATCCCGACGTCGCCGGCGACCAGCCGCTTGGCGGCGGTGACCCAGGCGCCGCCGGGTCCGACGATCTTGTCCACCCGCCGCACCGATTCGGTCCCGTAGGCCAGCGCCGCGACCGCGTGGGCGCCGCCCAGCCCCCACACCTCCTCGACGCCCAGGCGCGCCAGGGCATGGCGCAGCGCGGCGCTGCCGTGGAAGGCGGCCGGGGGAGTGGCGACGACGATCTCGGCAACCCCCGCCAGCCGCGCCGGCACCACCGTCATCACCACCGTCGACGGATAGCTCGCCCGCCCTCCCGGCACGTAGATGCCGACCCGGCGCAGCGGCAGCATCCGCTCCTCGAGCTCGACGCCGTCGTCCGACGCCATCCGGTAGCCGCGCCGCGCCTGGGGCGCATGGAAGCGTTCCACCGCGGCGATGGCACGCTCCAAGGCCTCGGGGAAACCGGCCGGCAGCTCCGCGCCGGCGCTGGCTCCGGCGGCAGCTGCCGCCGACTTGCCGACAGCCGCCGCCGACTTGCCGACAGCCGCCGCCGACTTGTCGGCAGCCCCGCCGCCGCCCGCCGACTTGCCGGCAGCCGAGCCGCCGCCAGCCGGCTCGACTGGCTCGAGACCCAGCCGCAGATCCGCCGCCGTACGGGCCGTGGCGCCGTCCAGCCGCCGCGCCAGCCTGAGCAGGGCGCGGTCGCCGCCGGCACGCACCTGTTCGACGATCTTCGCCGCCTGCCGCAGGGTGCGCGCGTCGAGCACCGCGGCGGCGCGGCCGGTCAGCTCGGCGATCCGGCGGCGGCCGGCGCGCGAGTCTGCCGCGACGACGCGCAGAGGCGAGCCTCGCAAGCGACTCAAGCGACCGCTCCCGCCGCCTCCAGGCGGTCCAGCCAGGCGTTGATGCGGGCGCGATGGCGCTGGAAGGAGGCCCGGTTCACCACCAGGCAAGGCGCCACCTCGGCCACCGACTCGATCTCCACCAGCCCATTGTCGGCCAAGGTGCGGCCGGTCTGCACCAGGTCCAGCGCCAGCTCCGCCAGGCGCAGCACCGGCGCCAGCTCGACCGAGCCCGACAGCCGCAGGATCTCGGCCCCCCAGGAGCGGCCGGCGACCAGCCGCCGCGCCGTCCGCGGGTACTTGGTGGCCAGGCGCACCTGGCTGCCGGCGGCAGGCAGCTCCGCGGAGCGCCCGATCAGCGCGAAGCGGCAGCGGCCGGCGGCGAGCCGGGCCGGCACCAGCAGGTCGCCGTCGAGCTCGCCCAGCACGTCGCTGCCGACGATGCCGCAGTCCGCCACGCCATGCTCGACGTAGAGCGGCAGGTCCCAATCCTTGAGCGACAGCATCTCGACGCCGTCCTCGGGCAACGCCGTGCGCAGGCTGCGGCCGCCGGCCTCGTACCCCGCCAGCCCGAGACCCGCGGCGCGCAGCGCGGCCAGGGCCGGCTCGAGGTTGCGCCCCTTGGGCAGCGCCAGGCGGATCATCGCCCGCCGGCCTCCGCCGCCTCGCCGGCCTCGATCAGGCCGTCGAGGTTGAGCGAGAACCCTACCGCGGAGATGTCCGCCCCGAGCGCCCGGAACAGGCTGCCGTAGCTGCCGCCGCCCCCGACCTGCACCGCCGCGGCGCCGGCGTAGGCGTGAAAGACCAGACCGTCGTAGTAGGAACGTGCGCCCGCCTCGGCCGCCAGCTCGGGGTGCCGGCCATAGCGGGCGAACTCCGCCAGGTCCACGCTCAGACTAACCGCCGGGAAGCGCTCCGCCAGCTCGTCGCGCAACGCCAGCAGCCAGCGCAGGCGCGCCGCCGCCGCCGGACCCAGCTCCTCCGGCCGCCCCGGCAGCCCGGTCTCGACGATCGGCAGGAGCACGCTGCCGGCGCGGCGCACCGCGCTGCGCTCGCGTCGCGCCACCGCCGCCGCCAGCTCGGCGGCCGTATGCCCCTCCCCCGCCGCCGCCGCCGCCAGCAGGGCCGCGTCCAGACAGCCGGCCAGGCCGAGCACCACCTGCACCGGCCCGCCGCCCTCGCCCAGCGCCGCCAGGAACAGCCCCAGCACCTCCCGCTCCGCCTCTGCCGCGGGCTCGCCGGGGGCCGGCCCCGCCATGCCCAGCAGCTCGACGCCCATCTGGTAGAGCTCCCGCCCGCGGCCGGGCCGGCTCTCCTCGTAGCGCACCACGTCGCCGCGGTAGAAGAGGCGCAGCGGCAGCCGCAGCGAGCGCAGCCGCGGCGCCAGCAGGCGAGCCAGCATCGGCGTGAAGTCGGCACGCAGCGCGAGCTGCTCGCCGTCGCGGTCGATGAAGCGGTACAGCTCGCCGCGGCTGGCGGGGGTGAGCAGCGACTCGTAGGGCTCGAGATAGTCGAGGATGGGCAGGATCGCCTCGGCATAGCCGTGGCCCTCGACGAGCGCGGCCAGGCGGCTTTCCAGCCGGCGCCGCGACCGCGCGCTCTCGAAGAGCAGCGCCGCCACGCCGGTGGGCAGGGCCGCGGAAACCTTCATAAAATCAAAACCTCCTTCCGGCGCATCGGCCCGGAAGGAGGTAGCGGTGAGAGAGCCATGTCCTCGTCCCGGATCCGCGGCCGGGGCGAAAGGCCTCGGCTAAACGGTCGCGTGATGGCCGTGACGGCGCCAGGCGGAGCCCTGCACGCACGGCTGGCAGGCCGCCCCTGCCGCCGACGTCGCCGAGACCGCCGATGCCGCCGACACCGCCGTTGCAGGCAGGGCGAG
The DNA here is from genome assembly GCA_035949675.1 of Thermoanaerobaculia bacterium. Lineage (GTDB taxonomy): Bacteria > Acidobacteriota > Thermoanaerobaculia > Multivoradales > UBA5704 > JASLEW01. The sequence goes on along the minus strand of DASZHY010000176.1, from coordinate 15,124 downwards.
CGCGCGGTGGCGGCGGCAGCGTGAGGGTCTCGTGCCCGGCATGGCGCGATGATACCGGCACCGCCGCGACGCCGTCAAACTCCGGCACCAGATCACTTTGAAATCCGCTTCTTGTACGGTCCCCGCTTCTTGGGCGCCCGTCAGGCCCCTGGACTCTTCCTGCCGAAGGACTCGGAGAGTACCGCGACAGCCGCTGCGAACGAGGTGATGCCGACCCACCCTAGCGAGAGGCGCCCCCAGTCTATCGCTTCGCTAGGAGGCTCCCAGACAGTGGAGCTTCCGAAGACTGTATGCCCGGGTGCCCGTACGGAGTGCCCGTTCGCATCCGCATCCACGAAGCGCCATGGGGGGTAGATGGCGCTTCCGCCGATGGCCACGAGCCAGAGAATCAAGATCAGCCGCCTCGATCTCGTTAGGACCACAGCCAGCAGTATCCCACGAACTGCGGCTTGCCAGCGCACCACCAGATTTCAAAATGACCTACTACCCAAACTCCGCGCGTTCGCGCCCACCGCGCTCACGGGCAGGTCGCGAACGCCGACGTGTCCTGGATCGGCTGGAACGTGGTGCTGGGCGGGTTGTGGTAGGTCTTGACCGTGCCCGTCTTGGTATCGGTCACTTTCAGCGAGACCGCCACATTGGTCAGGCCGCCGGCGAACACCCACCACTTGCTGTTGAGCCCGCAGCCGTCGAGCGCCTTGACCACGACCTCGACGTTGGTGTCGGTGAAGAACCACAGGTAGCCGGTGTCGCTGGTGAGGGCGACCGCATGCGCGTCGCCGGCATTGCCGCCGCCGGCGTCGAAGGTGGCCTGCACCGCGAAGCGCCCGTTGGCCAGGCACATGGTGGTCGCGTTGGGGAGGCAGCCGGGGGCCGTGCTGCCGCAGGTCAGGCCGATCGTGTAGGCCCCGGACTGGAAAAAGCTGGCATTGTTGTTGGCCGACAGGGTCCAGGTGCCCGTCGAGTCGAGGGAGAACTGGACCTGCACGGTACCCGGGGACGGCGCGAAGTTGGCGGTCTTGGTGTGCGCGTTCGGGTCCAGCAGCGAGAGGACGGGCGCAAAGGCCGAGCTGGTCAAGGTCGCGGTGATCGCCTCGTTGTTGGTGCCGCTGAAGGTGTAGTAGTCGACGGCGGTGCCGTCGTCCAGCTTGCAGTCCGTCGAGTCGAGGCTGCCGCTGATCGTCTGGCCGCAGGTGATCGGGCTCGACATGTTGCAGGTCGCCGCCGGCCGCGGCGCGATCGCCTCGATGGCGTCGGTCTTGTGCGACCTGACCTGAGCGAGCGCGGCGGCGGGAACGGCCAGGGCGAGGCAGAGAGCGGAAACCCAAGCGTTGCGCATCGAACGTCTCCTTCGACGTGGCGCCCGCCGTGGGCCTGCCGGCCTCTCGTCAGCACCGGCCGATTCGGGTCAACCGCCGGCTGGCCTCGCACGGGCGCCGTGAAAACGGCCGGACGGGCCGACTATAACCGGCCCGGCGAGGAAAGGACACCCAGCCCAGCCCAGCGCCGCGCCGGCAGCGTCGCCGACGGGCGCAGAGCAACCCGGCGCCGGATCGGGGGGCAGGGATGCGGCTGTCCTACGAGGTCCCCGGCGGCAGGGGCGGCGCCGCCGAAGCGTGCTCGAGCATCTCGCGCACCGTGGCGACGAGATCCGCGCGCGGCACGGCGCGCTGGCCGGGACGCTGGGCCAGCCACTCGCGGCGCGCGTCCACCTTCTTGGCGAGCTCGCGGCCGACCTCCATGTCCTTCAAGGTGACGATGCCGCGCTCTCTCTCCGTCGAACCGTAGAGAAGCACGATCGGCACGCCCGTCAGGTCGCCGTACTTGATCTGCTTGCCGACGCCCTTCTCGCTGCCCAGGTACAGCTCGGCCGGGATGCCGGCGCGCCGCAGCTCGTAGGTCATGGCCAGGCATTCCGCCTCGAGGTCGCGGTCGATGCGCGCCACCAGCACCTGCGCCGTGGCCTTCTTGCCTCCCGCCCTGCCCAGGTGCTGCAGCGCGGCGAGCAGCCGGTCGACGCCCATCGAGGCGCCGGTGGCCGGCACCTTCTCGCCCAGGAAGCGCAGCACCAGGTCGTCGTAGCGGCCGCCGCTGAAGACCGACCCGTACTGCGGCGCATCGAGCAGCACCGCCTCGAACACCGGGCCGGTGTAGTAGGCCAGGCCGCGCGCGATGCTCAGGTCCAGGGTCACCTGGCCGTCGCCGTAGCCCAGCGCCTGAAGCTGGCGCGAGATGCGCTCCACCTGGTCGATCGCCGCCGCCGCCTCGGGCAGCCCGGCGAAGAACTCCCGCAGGCGCGCGATCACCTCCTCGCGCCGGTCGGCGCGGATCGCCAGGAAGCGCTCGATCTTCTCGACCTGCGCCGCCGCCATGCCCAGGCCGCGGATGGTGTCGCCGGACTCGTCGCGGTAGCCGCCGGTGAGCTCGAGCTTCACCTTCTCGAGGCCCACCTTCTCGAGCTTGTCGAGCACCCGCAGCACGTCGGCGCCGCCGTTGTCGGGCACCGCGGCGGCGGCGAGCAGCAGGTTCAGGATGCCGCGGCTCGAGAAGCGCACGCGGTACGGCCCCACCTCGAGCGCCGCGAGCGTGTCGCACATCCCGGCGATGATCTCGGTGTCGGCGATCTCCGACTCCGCGCCGACCGAATCGAGATCGAACTGGATGAACTCGCGGTAGCGCCCGCGGTCGGGCTTGTCGGCGCGCCACACCGGCGCCACCTGGTAGCGGCGGTACGGCCGCGGCAGGTCGTGGTACTGCGCCACCACCCGCGCCAGCGGCACGGTGAGGTCGAAGCGCAGCCCCAGCGCCTCGCGCTCCGGGCTGTGCACGGTGAAGATCGCCTGCTGCGTCTCCTGCCCGGCGGTGCCGGTCAGCACGTCGAGGTACTCGATGGCGGGGGTGCCGAGCGGCACGAAGCCGTAGAGCTCGTAGACGCCGCGGATGGTGTCGATCATCCGCTGCCGCGCCAGCATCGGCTCGGAGAACAGATCGCGCAGGCCGCGCGACAGGCGGGGCTCGACGGCTCCCTTCATGATGGGGTTCCTTTACCTCGTCCGCAGTGGGGCTGCCGCGGCAGGGCTGCGGCAGCGGCAGAAGCAGCGGCAGAAGCTAACATCGATCGCCGGCCGCCGCAACCTTGCCGCCGAGCGGACGCGAGCGGCGGCGAGCGGCGGCGAGCGCCAACGGGCCAGGAGCGTCAGGAGCGCTGGTTCTCGGGGATCAAGCGCTCGACGATGACCACGTCGAGCCACCTGCCGTCGAGACGGGAGTGCTTCTGGTACGTCCCTACCTCGCGAAAGCCGCAGGCGCGGCACAGCGCCCGGCTGGCGTCATTGAACGGGAAGATGCCCGACACCAGCTTCCAGTAGCCCAGCCGCGCCGCCTCGCCGATCAACGCCTCGAGCAGCAGGCGACCCAGACCCCGGCCGCGCGCGGCGCGGTCGAGATAGATGGAGAAGTCGCCGACCCCCGCGTAGCACCGGCGCTGGCTGTAGGACGAGATCGCCGCCCAGCCGGCCACCGCGTCCGCGTGCTCGACCACCAGCAACGGCTTCGGCAGCTGCGGCAGCTGCGGCTGCTGCGGTGGCTGCGACGGTGGCGACGGATGCCGGCCGGCATCTTCCGCCGCCGCCTCCGCCAGCCGCCGGGCCATGTCGGCGGCGGTGCGCGGCGTGGTCTCGAAGGTGGCGCCGCGCTCGGCGATGGCCTGGTTGTAGATGTCGGCAAGGCGCTGCGCATCCGCGGCGGTCGCCGGCCGGATCGCCGGCGCGGTCCCGCTCCCCATCCGGATCGCTCCCTCTTTCGCCATCAGGGCGGATACAGCCAGCGGCCGTAGTCTAGCTGAACGCGCGCCGGCGCCCATCACGGTCGGCGGCCGGGCGGGTGGGAACTGCTGCCGGCGCGTCCGGACGCGCGCGGGCGGCGGCTGCGGCCGCCCGCGCGTGATACTGCCGGCTCAGGCGCAGGTGTAGGCCGGGGTGGTGTACACCGGCGGACAGCCATCGAGGGGGGTCGTGCAGCTGTAGCAGATCGACAGCACGTTGGTGCAGTTCAAGCTGTTGTTGATCGGATTGATGACGGCGGCGCCGCCCGCCGCCGCCCGCAGGCTCGACGTCCCGAGCTGGTGCAGCGTTTCCCGGCTCAGCTTGAGCTTGGCGACTTTGCTCTGCTTCATGAATGGCTCCTTTCGGACGCTCCGGCCAAAGCTCTCCAGTGAGCCTCCGGAGATTGCAAGCTCGCTCACGCGCCCGCTCGCGGCTGTTCGCTCACGGCCGCTCGTCCGCGTGCGCTTTGTCGACGCGCCTCGGCGCTGTCACTTAGCAAAGAAAGTGCGCGCGGCTGGACCCCGCGAGACAACCGCCCAACCGCCGGCCGCACCTGACCGGGGCCAGTGCCGGCCGTGGAGGCAAGCTGGTAGGCTCGTCTGCGGTGACCACCTCGTACAACCGCGTCGCCGGCCGCCGCTCGTGACCCGGCAGCCGCCGGCCCGAGCACGCGCCGCCTGGTGGATCGCGCCGGCCTTGCTCGCGCTCGTGCTCTACGCACCCGCTCTCGGCGTGGGCTATCTCGCCGACGATTTTCTCTACCTGAACTGGATGCGATCCGGCCTGGGAGAGCTGCTGCGCCATGTGACGACGAGCTCGAACCCGCAGATGATCCGGCCGCTTCCGGCCCTGGCCTGGGGACTCGGCGCGCTGCGCTGCGGCCCGCTCCTCCTGCATGCGCTGTCGTTGCTTCTGCACGCCCTCGCGGGGTTTCTGGTGGCCGTCGCGATCGGTCGGACCGCTCCACCGGATGGGGCGGCGGCGCCAGCGGTGAAAGCCGCGTGGCGCGCACCTGGCCCCGATGCCATCCTCTTCGCCAGCCTCTTCGTCGCCTTTCCGCTCTTCAGCGAGCCGGTGGTGTGGCTGAGCGCCAGTTCCGATCTCTGGGCCGCCGACTTCGCGCTCCTCGCCACCTGCCTGGCAATGCGGGCCGGCGGACGGACGAGCCGGCAAGCGACGGCCGCGGCCTGCTTTCTCTTCGCGCTCCTCTGCAAGGAGTCGGCGCTGTGCCTGCCGCTCGCGCTGGCGCTGCTCCTGCCCTGGCGCGAGGCGCGGCGGACGGTCGGCATGATGGCCGCGGTGGCGCTCTCCTACCTCGCCCTGCGGGTCCTCATCTTTCGCGGCCCCGGCGGCTATCTCGACGCCAGGGGCCGTTCGACGTTGTGGTCGGCGAGGCCCGGCGAGCTGGCGCACGCTCTTTTTCTTCGGCTGCCCCTCCGCGTTCTCGTACCGTGGCGGGGCTCGAGAGAGGTGCCGCTTGCCGAGCTGGCCGCCGCCCTCGTCTCGGCCGTGCTCCTCGGTTCACTTCTCGCCGCGATCATCGCCTCGTCCCGGCGGACAGCCGTCGACAACTCCTCGCCCACCTTGGGCCGCTTTAGCTTCGCGCGCCCTTGGCTCGCGGGCTTTGCCGCTCTGCTGCCGGCGCTGCCGGTCTTCACGATCGAAGCGGACCAGGAGAACGCGCGGGTGCTCTATCTTCCGGTAGCGGTCCTGGCGATCGGCTGCGGTCGCTGGTGCCCGGGGTTGGGGCCCTGGGCCAGGCGCCTCGCCCTCCTCCTCGCGCTCTACTGGAGCGCGGCCACCGTTTGGAACGTGCGGCCGTGGATCGAGGCGGGATGGGAGGTCGAGCACACGCTGCGGATGATGGAGGACGTCGCACCGCGCCTTCCCGCGCAAGCGCTCGTCTTCGTGGCGGGCCACGATACCTGGCGCGGCGCCTTCGCCTGGCGAAACGCCATCGCCGCCGCCGCCCGGTGGCGAGGGGTAAGGCAGGACTCGAGGTGGTTTCTTGGCACGGTGGCCGGCGTCGACCGGCCAGCCGACAGGTTGGGCAAGGACCTCTTCGAGATCGGCATCGACCGGGCCGGTCAGCCCGTCGATTGGACCGCCTGTGAACGAGCGCTGCTCATGTCACCCCAGACCATTCTCGGGTCCTTCGACGTCGCCTGGAAGGGCGGCGCCGATCCGGTGACGCCGCCGCTCGTGTTCGGCCAGCCTCTGCGCGCGCTTCAGGTGCGTCTCGAGCTGTCGAGCGGGCGCCCGGCGGGGCCCGTGGCCGGGCGCCTGTTCTGGCATCCCGCTCGCGCCGGTCGCTTCAACATGACGGACTCCGCTGCCTTCTTCATCGGGCCGCGGGCGGCCCCCGAGGTCGTGCTGCGCGTGCCGCCCGAGCTGGCGCCGCCGTCCCGGGCCCTCGGCGGTATCACCCTCTGGCTGCACGTGCCCCCGGAAGGCGCCTATGTGCGGACGATCGAGGTGGCGACGGTGCCTCCGGTCTGCGAGGGCCGGCTGCGCCTGACCGATGCCGGCGGGGCCTGGTAGGCTCGCCCTGTTCTCCCGCAGGCCTGATCGCTATTTCTGTTTCTTCTTGCCGCCAGAAGCATTCAGTGCCACGGCGGCGCGAACCAGTTCCTTCAAGGCGGCTACTTCGATCTTGTCACCTGGGTGAAAATCAATGGCGCGAGTCGCCTTAGCCTCGAAACCGGCGTTGAAGAGCCCGTGCGTGTCGTCCAAAGCCGCGCCTTTGAAGAAGTTGAGCTTGACGTGGTCCTTGAAGGCGGCGCCGGCCACGACGTTCCCTTGGTGAACCCAGACGACCGTGCCCCACTTCCATTCTTCGGCGACTTCCGGAGCGGCTTCGAGGATGAGCTTGCGTAGCTGCGCGAGTAGTTCGCCGCGCCAGTCGCCGAGTCTTTCGATCTGTTGGGTGATGAGCTCCGCTGGCGGTCTTTTATCTTCAGGAGCCGTGTGTTTCATGGTTCTTCCCGCTGGAGCGTCTGAAGTTGTTCGTTTCGCAGCTGCCGCCTAACGGCTCGAACCCGGCCTCTACGTTACCAATGGCATGAGGGCCCGCAGCCGGCCATCGCGCAGGACGAGCCCGCCCCAGAGCAGCACGCCCAGGATGACCGGGAAGCACGTCCCAAACCACCCGTCCCCGACGCGCACCTTGGCGGCGACGGCACCGCCCAGGTAGCCGGTCAGCAGGATCGCGCCGACCACGGAGGTGCGCGGGATGAGATAGAGGACCGTGGACGCGAGCAAGACGATCCCGAGTCCCGGGATGACCCTCTCCGGATAGCCGAGCTGCGTCGTCGCTTTGACCACAAAGCCCGGCTCCACCAGCTTCATGACGCCGTCCATGAGCAGGGACAGGACTGGCAGGGCGCTCATGACCAGCCCGGCCCAGAGCATCCCCCGCGAGACGGGGGCAGGTAGAGTGTCCGATGGCATGGGTATCTCCTCCGTCGAGTCGACCACCCGCACCCTAGCTTCTGAACCGGGTCAAGTCTTGTACAAAAACGACAGCTGCTCCTCCGCACGAATGATTTGCGCGGGTGTTTGGCCGATCAAATGCTTGAGCGACCTGGTGAGGTGCGCCTGATCGAAATAGCCGGCTTCGTAAACGGCGTCGGCGATGGCGACGCCTTGCCGCAAGAGGTTCGTCGCGTGACGCGCGCGTTCGATCCTGCGGATCGCATTGTGGGTGATCCCCGTCGCCCGCAGGAAGTGCCGTTGCGCCGATCGCAAGGACAGCTCTTGGCGCCGACCTCGCAAGGCGGCGCCTATGGCAGGGTCGACCGCAATCAATCCGTCATGTGCGAGCCGTTTCACGAAGGTCTCCCCGTTCTCGAAGTTGGGGTATTCCCAGGCGGAGCCGTTGAGCCAGAAGGATCGGCTCGTTGCCTCGGGCAAGGTCAGGTCTCGGCGATCGCGAAGATCCCTTGCGGACAGCAGCGGCATGAAGGTGCCCAGCTTGAAGCGGATGGCGACCCACTCGCCCTCCGCTGGACAGTCGGCGGTCGTCGCTTTCGTTTCGGGGCCGCGCACGGTGAGAGACATCTTGCCCCGGTATTTGGTCACGACCATCTCCCAATGAGGCGCGGCTATCGAGTGAAAGGTGCCGGCGCGCTCGCTGTGGCAACGCCAGATCCGTTCCACGAAAGGCGAGTCTGATGGCCTGTCCTCGAAGACAATGAACATGCTCCCCCCTGTGAAGGACTCTTCCCGCGTGACTTGGCCAGCAGCCCGCGCCGCCTGGCCGTGTTCGAGCTCGCTCCCGTGTTAGTGTCACGCGGCCAGCGGTGGAGATCATCAGGCAGCCACTGGAAATGAGAGACCGGGCGTGAGGCCGCGTCGATCGCCAACGGCAAGCATAACGCGACTCGAGACCATGCCGGGGCCTCTCCGCCTGCTCCTCTGCCTGCTTGCTCTTTGGCCGGCAGCCGCCGCCGGCGGTGCCGACGGCGATGATCACCAGGCATTGCAGCGAGCGGTGACCGGCGGCCCCGCAGCCGAGCTGCAACGCCTCGGCCGCGACTTCTGGGCCTGGCGGGCGGCCGGCCAGCCCATCAGCGGCGACGACATCCCACGCCTGGTGCGGCCGCCGGGCTGGACGCCCGACTGGTCGGCGGCGGCCGTGGCGGCGCGCCGCCGCGACCTCGAGCGGTTCACTGCCCGCTGGCGCGCGCTCGCGGACCCGGCGCGGCCGGTGCCGGAGCAGGTGGACCACCGGCTGCTCGGCTCCGCCCTGGCACGGGTGCGCTGGGAGCTCGACGGCGTCCGGCTCTGGCGCCGGGACCCGGGCTTTTACCTGGCTCAGACCCTCGGGGCGCTGGTCGACGCGCTCCTGCCGCCGCCGCCTTTTTCGCCCGACCGCAGCCGCGACGTGGTCCTGCGCCTGGCGTCGTTTCCGCGCACGCTGGCCGACGGCCGCGCCAACCTCGCCGATCCCCGCGAGGCCGTCGAGCCCTTCGCGCGTCTCGCCCTGGCCGACCTGGCGGACGCCGGCAGCCGCCTGCGGCAGGCCATGGCGGCGCTGCGCCCGCTGCTGACCGCCGACAGCCGGCCGCGGCTCGACGCGGAGACCGAGCGCGCCGTGGCGGCGCTCGAGTCCTATCGCGGCTGGCTGGGCTCCCGGGCCGCGGACATGCACGGCGCGGTGGCGATCGGCCGCGACGCCTACGTCGGCTTCCTCCATCAGGTCGCCCTGCTGCCCTTCACCCCGGAACAGGTCCTGGCCATGGGGCGCCAGGAATGGGCGCGGTCCGTCGCTGGCGAGGCCTTCGCCAGCCGGCGCAATGATCGCAATGATCGCAATGATCACAGCAGCCATGGCCTGCCCGAGCTGCCGCTGTTCTCGAGCCAGGCGGCGCAGATCGCCGCCGCTCGCCGCGACGAGCTCGCCATCCGCGGCTTTCTCGAGCGCCGCGGCATCCTCACCGTGCCCGCGTGGATGCCGCACTACGTCTACCAGCCGCTGCCCGCCTACCTGGCGCCCCTGGCCGCCTTCGGCGAGGGCACCGATTTTCCCCTCGCCGCCGCCTCGGGGCAGCCGCCGCTCGTGGCGTCCACGCGCTACATCCCGAAGCCCTCGCCCACCCTTGGCTACTTCGCACTCTCGATGGCCCGCGACCCCCGCCCCGACATGGTCCACGAGGGGATCCCCGGGCACGGCTTCCAGCTCGCGCTCTCGCGGCGCCACCCCGACGAGATCCGGCGTCACTGGTACGACTCGAGCGCCAACGAAGGGATCGGCTTCTACGCCGAGGAGATGATGCTGCACATGGGTTTGTTCGACGACAGCCCGCGCACCACAGAGATGATCTGGAACTACGCCCGCCTGCGGGCGCTGCGGGTCGAGGTCGACGTGCGCCTGGCGATCGGCAGCTTCTCGATCGAGCAGGCGGCGGACTACCTGCGCGCCGCCGTGCCGATGGACGCCGCCACCGCCCGCTCCGAGGCTGCCGCCTTCGCCGCCACCCCGGGCTTCGCCATCGGCTACCAGATCGGCAAGCTGCAGATCACCCGGCTGCTGGCCGAGGCCCGCCGCCGGCAGGGCAAGGACTTCGACCTGCGCGCCTTCCATGACTTCGTCTGGACCAACGGCAACGTCCCCCTTGCCCTCCAGCGCTGGGAGCTGCTGGGCGAGAGCGACGAGCTGGCGGCGCTCGCGGAACGCTGAGACGGCAGCAAGGAGGCTTCAGTGGGGCTTGCCCGCCCCGGCGTCCGGCCCGTCCGTTGCCCCCGTCACCTCGAAGGCCAGGGTCACCAGCTCGGCCAGCGTGTTGCCGCAGGCGACCGCCAGGGCCACCAGGCGCCGCCGGACCTCGACCGCCGCGACGTCCGCCGATGCCAGCAGCCCGAGCCGCACCAGCAGCGATCCCATCTCGGCCACCTGCGCGAGCAGCTGGCGCTCCGCTTCGTAGGCGTCGCGTCCGCCCGCCGGGTGCGCCTCCGCCTCCAGCCCTCCCGGCCCTCCCGGCCCACCCGGCCCACCCAGCCCTCCCAACCCTCCCGGCCCTCCCGGCCCTCCCTGCCCTGCCGGCACTACCGGCGCCGCCAGTGCGGCCACCTGGGCCGCGTGCAGCCGCTCGACCGCCGCCCGCAGCCTCGCCCCCTGCCCGCCTGCCGCCATCCCGGCCCCGACCATCAGCGGACTCGCCGCCGCCGCAGTGCGGCCGCCGCCATGCCGCCCAGCAGCACCGTCATGGCGCCCAGCCCCCAGGTGTCGAGCGTCGGGATCGCCTGCGGCCGCGGCGGCGGTTGCCCGCCCGCGGCGACCGGGGTCGCCGTGGGACCGGGCGTGGACGGCGGCGGCGGCGGCCCGCTCTCGTCCGGCGGGATGTTGCTGCCGGTGGTCTCGACCTGTGCCGCCACCTGGGTGATGCCCGGCGGCAGCTGCGCGGCGACCGTGACGTCCCACTCGACGGTCGCGTTGCCGCCCGCCGCGAGATCGCCGAGAGCCACCGCCACGGTCACGTCGCCGGCGCCGTTGCCGGTGGTCACCACGCCCTGGGTCGACGTCACCGAGCCGGCCGCGAGCACGGTGTAGACGTCGAGCGACGCCGCCGCCGTCAGCGCCTTCAAGGCGCCGGCTGTCGGGTTGGGCACCGTCAGGGTGTAATGGATGCGGTCCCCCGGCAGCGCCGGCGCGCCGTGCCCGACGACCGCCGCGGCCAGCGTCGCATCCACCGCCAGCGCCGGCGGCGTCTCGACGCTGCCGCAAGCCCGCGGCGCCATGACCGGCGTCGGCGCCCCCGCCCGGGCCGCCCCGTCCGGCCGCGCTCCTGAGGCCGCGCGCGCCGGCGTGGCGGCCGTTGCGGGCGGCCCGCCGGCCGCCTCGGGCAGCACGGAGACCCCGGTCACGCACGCCGCGTTGGCGATCACCGCCGCCGCCGGCAGCGCCGCGGCCGCCCGCACCGCGAAGGCCACCGTCTGGCTCGAGCCCGCAGCGACTCCGGGGAGGTGCAGCACGCAGCCGGACCCGGCAGCCGTTCCCGTGCAGGACCACCGCCCATCGCTCGCGCCGGCGTCGAAGCTCGACAGCGCCGGCACCGTCTCGGTCAGCACCGCGGCGCCCAGGTCCTGGTTGCCGGTGTTCGACACCGTCAAGGCGAACGCGAGCAAGGCGTTCGGCAGCACGGCTCCGCCCGTGTAGCTCTTCGCCAGGTGCAGGTTCGGCTGGCCGGTCGTCGGGATGCCCGTCGCGCCGCAGGCGGCGGCCAGGCCCGGCGCCGAGGCGCACGCCCGGTTGCCGATGCTCGCCACGTTGGCCGGCAGCGTCGGCGCGATCCGCACCACGAACGTCAGCACCGCCGAGGCCCCGGCCGGCAGCGCCGCGATCGCCGCCGTGCAGGGCGAGCCGGCCGCCGTGCCGGCACACGACCAGGCCGCCGAGCTTCCCGCCGCCACGAACGTCGTCAGGTCCGGCACGGTGTCGGCGACGGTGACGTGCGCGGCGCCCTGGTTGCCGGTGTTCTGGACCGCGATCGAATAGGTCAGGTTCGACCCCGGCGCGCCGGTCCCCGCGACCGTCTTGTTGACTGCCAAGAGCGCCGTCCCCGTCGTCGGGACCGTCGCCGTGCCGCAGCTGCGCACCGCTCCCCGCGCGTCGGCGCAGGCGGTGTTGACGATGCTGGTCACGCCGGCGGGCAGCGGGTTCGCCACCACGACCGAGAACCGCGCCTCTGCCGCCGTCGGCACCTGCCGGCCCGCGGCGCCGGCGGCCGGCAGGTTGCCGACCTGCAGCGTGCACGCCGAGCCCGGGCCCGTCCCCGAGCACGACCAGCCGCCGTCTCCGGCCCAGGCGGTGTTGGCCGGCACCGTCTCGCTCAAGGTCACCGGTCCCGAGTCCTGGGTGCCGCTGTTGACGACGCTCAGGTTGAAGACGACGGTGCCGCCGGGCGTGCCGGTCCCGCTGACCAGGCTCTTGGCCAGGGTCAAGACGGCCAGGCCGGCGGTCGGCGTCGAGACGCTGCCGCACCCCACGACCGTCGAGGGGCCCGACCTCGCGCACGCCGTGTTGTTGATCGCCGAGACTCCCGCCGGCAGCGCCGGCACGAGGTCCACCGCGAGGTATCGCGTCACCGTGGCGTTGGGACCGAGGTTGCCCGCCGCCAGCCGGCACAGCGAGCCCGCTCCCGGCGGGCCGCCGCCGCCCGAGGACACTGGCGTGCAGACCCATCCCGGCGACGAGGCGGCGGCGTCGAGGACCGTGTTCGCGGGGATCTCGTCGGTCAGCTGCAGCCCGCCCAGCCCCAGGCCGCTCTGGTCGGTGGCGGCGATCGCATACAGCAGCGTCGAGCCCGGGACGCCGGTCCCCGCCGCCGTCTTGGCGACGGCGACGTTCGGCGCCCCGCCGCTCGTCGTGCAGACGGCGCCGATGTTGCCGCTCACCTGAAGCTGCGGCGCCGCGTCGAGGCCGTCGCTCGTGGTGCCGTGCATCACGGCAGTGAAGCTCGGCTGCGAGCTGCTGAAGGCGGCGCGGTAGAGGAACGCGACGACGTTGCCGCCTGGCGCCCCCTGCCCGCTCGCCGGACGCGGCGGTCCGCACGCGAAGTCGACGGTCGCCTCGACGTCGCTCGGATCGTTGCCGGTGACGATCGTCGCCACGCAGTCGCCGACGCTGAACAGCCGGTCGATCTCCACCGATCCCGGGATGAAGGAAAGGCCGCCGGCGCCCGCGAACGGCGCCACCATCCGGCCGGTGATGCTGCCCGTCGCGGTGTCCGACGCCGGGTCGAAGTACGCCACCCGCAGCGTCACCGGCTCCAGACAGTCGAGGACGCCGTTGCCGTTGACGTCCTGGAAGCTCACGTAGCTCTCGCCGAAGCCCCTGCCGGCGATGACCTGCGCGCCCGCCGGCGCCGCCGTCGCTCCCGACAGGACCGCCAGAGCCAACCCGACCAGAAACACCCGTGGTTCGCGCATCGCCTCTCTCCTCTCGTTCCTTGACCATGACATGTCATGATCGTGATTTGTGCACACGTCTCCATCTCTCCGCATTGGGGCACGCGCCTCTGCCTCCTGCCCTTATTCCTCTTGCCCCTGGCGCCGCTCTGCTCTGCTCTGCTCTGCGACTGGCGCCGCTCTGCTCTGCGACTGGCGCCGTTCTTCCCGCTACTCCGGCGCCGCCTCTTCGAAGCGGAGATCGCCCCGCAGGAAGACGTAGAAGCGGGTGCCCGCCGCGATGCGGAGAGTCGGCGGCACCGACAACTGGCGCCGCAGCATCTCGATCGCGACGCTCGACAGCTCCTGGCCCACCGCCGCCGCCGCCACCTGCCGCGCCGAGGCGGCCGAGCCGAAGGTCGCCGACTCCTGGGGCTGCGACAGCTGCACGCCGGCGCTCAGGATCGACAGCAGGACGGCGCTGCCGAAGACCCTGGCGAGGTGGTTGTCGACCGATCCCGGGAGGCCCGCCTCTCCGGACGGCGACGCCGCCGGGAGTCCCGGGAAGCTCACGCCGCTGCCGTCCGGAAAGATGACCCTTCCCCAGGCGACCAGCAGCCGGCGCTCCCCGAGCGCCACCTGGTTGTCGTAGGCACCGATCAGCCGCGAGCCACGCGGGATGGCGACCTGGCGCTGCTCGCGATCGAAGACGTCCTGTGTCACCTGGGCGACCAGCGGCCCCGCCACGTCCGAGTCGACGGCGGTCAGCAGCGCCGCCGGGATGACCGACCCGGCCTCGACCACGATGCCGGCGCCGGCGCGGTCACGCCGCACCCTGAGGTCCGCCGGCGCCAGCGCCGCCGCGGCGTGCAGGAAGCCCTGATGCTCGCGCCCCGATGCCGGTGCCGGACCGCCGCCGGCCACGGGCGGCGCCGGCGGTGCCAGCTGTGCCGCCGCAACGCCGCCATCCTGCAACTGGCCTCCCGCGGCGCCAGCCGCCGCCAGGAAGCCGAAGCGGGCGATCCGTTCCCCCGCCGCCTCCGCCGCCGCCGCGCCCTCCGCTGCTCCTGGTGCTTCTCGTCCGCCCGCGGCTCCTTCGCTCCCCCCGGCCGCCGTGCGCGCCGGCGTCACCGGCGCCAGCAGGGCCCGCCTGTAGGCCTCCTGGCGCGAGCCCGGCTCCGGCGCCGTCGCGCCACGCTCTGCGCCCGGCACCGCGCTCTCGAGCTCGGCCCTCGTCGCCGCCTCGAGCTCGCCTCGCGCCGCCGCGTCGAGATCGGCCCTCGCCGCCGCGTCCCGCTGCCCCGAGGCGGCCTCGCCGCCCCTGCCCGCGGTGCTCGCTCCGCCCGCTCCGGCACCCAAGGGCTCGCGCTCGAGGAACCCGGGCCGCGGCGGCCCGCCGCCATCCGGCACCTCCCCGGCCACCTTCGCCGGCCTGGGCGGCGCCAGGGTCGAGAACACCGCGGCGACCGCCACGCCGAGGAGCACCAGGACGGCGACCAGCGCCAGCCGGTTCAGTCGCTTCGGCCGCGGCGGCGACGGCATCTCCAATGGCTCGCCCATGATCAGCGCTCCCGCGTGATCTCCAGCCGTTGTTGGTCCTTGCCCGACCCGATGACCAAAGCAGCCTTCTCGAACACCCGATCGGTCACGTAGTACTGGCCGCGGATGGCGTAGTTGAGCAGCGCCGTGGCGCCCCGCCGGTCGATCAAGAAGAGCACCGGCGACTCCTGGCCCACGCCGCTGCCGGGCAGGCGGATGTAGGTGTGCACCTCGTCGTCGAACACCGCCGCCGGCGTCCACGGGTAGTTGCCGGTGCGCGTCCAGCGATAGTTGAAGTGGAGGGAGGCGAGCGGCAGGCCGGCGCCCGCCGGCGCCGCGGCCCCGCCCAGAGCCGTCAGCGACCGCGCTGCCTC
>DASZHY010000175.1:0-8229 GCA_035949675.1 Thermoanaerobaculia bacterium | reverse complement strand
GGACGTTCAATGCGGTGCCAAGAACTGACGCTTGGGCGCATGATGGAGGTCACGCAGAGTATGTTCTTGTCTGCGAGTTGCTCGGGCTCGTCAACAAGAACATCATGAGCGTAACAAGGCAATGACTATTGGCCTGATCAGCATGGTGCTGGCGGGGACTTTCCGCCCTCGGCCTCAAGACGGCCCTGAGGACCATGAGAGCCGAGAGACCCTTTCGGCGCGAGACAGCTGACTCCGGACTGGATGCGGAAAGAGAGCTTGACAGCGCCCCAGGAGGGAGTAGCATGGCAGGAGATTCGGTGGAACTTCTATGATGGTCGCGGGGCTGCGGCCTTCAACGACAACCGATCCGCCTTTCTATGGAGATCCCCTGATGCAGATGCTCATCAGGCGCGTGCGGCGCGCTTCAGCACTCTTTGCGCCTCGTCATGCCGCAGGCGTCATGGTCGCCAGCGCATTGGCGATGAGCGGCGCCGCTTCCTGGGCAGCCGCCCTGCCCACGCCGCCGCCACAGCCGACGGTTGCCACCAACCTGCTCGCCCGTTTGCCACAGAGCTTCGAAGCCAACGCCGGCCAGGCCAGCCCGGAGGTCGAGTTCCTCTGCCGTGGAGCGGGAAGCACGCTGCTGTTGAGCCACGGCGACGCGATCCTGGCACCCCATCGCGACGGAGACGGCGGCACCATCCGTCTGCGGCTGGCCGGGAAGGCGCGCCATCCGCCAGGCGAGGGAAGGCTCAGGCAGACCGCCGTCACCAACTATCTCTTGGGCGCCGATCAGCGCCAGTGGCACACCGACATCCCCAACTATGGCGAGGTCCGTTACCGTGGGGTGTACCGCGGCATCGACTTGATCTATCGCGGCGGCGATCACCGCCACTTCGAGTACGACTTCGTCGTCGCGCCCGGAGCCGATCTGCGTCAGATCAGGCTTGCATTCGAGAACGCTCCCTCAGGCGACCGTGGCGGACCACCTAGCAGCGCTTCGCTGACCGGCGAGGCGATCCACCTCGGTCCGCATGGCGAGCTGATCGTGCCGAGCGCAGACGGCGAGCTCGTGCAGCCTGCACCGGTTATCTATCAGGAGGTGGCGAACGCCGGCGGGCGCCGTGCCATCGCCGGCCGCTACGTGCTGGTCGCTCGGCCGGCGGGCCGGCAGCTGCCAGGCCGCGTCGAAGTCGGCTTTGAGGTCGATGCATATGACGCCTCGCAGCCACTGGTCATCGACCCCCAGATCGTCTACTCGACCTTCCTCGGGGGGAGCGGCGACGATTACGCCAACGGCATCGCGGTGGATGCGGCGGGCAATGCTTACCTCACTGGAGTGACCTACTCGAGTAGCTTCCCCGGCGTCGGCGCGAGCTCCATTCAGCCAAACTATGGCCCTGAGGGGGATGTCTTCTTGATCAAGATCGATGCGGCCGGCACCGGCATCGTCTACTCCACGTTCCTGGGAAGCGGCAACGACTTCGGCTCCGCAATCGCCGTGGATGCCGCGGGCAATGCCTATCTGACTGGCGCGACCGGAACCGATTCCTTTCCCGGTGTCTCTTGGGTCTCGATCCAGCCCACATACGGCGGTGGCGGCGACGCCTTCGTGACCAAGGTTAACTCCGCAGGCAACGGAATCGCCTATTCCACCTTCTTGGGCGGCACCGGCGACGACTATGGCACTGGCATCGCGGTCGACGCCTCTGGAAACGCCTATGTGACCGGAGGAAGCTATTCGAGCAGCTTCCCAGGCATGGGCGCCAACTCCATTCAACCGGGCAATGCCGGCGGCGGCGACGCGTTTCTCGCCAAGATCAATCCCAACGGCACTGCCCTCGTGTATGCCACGTTCCTGGGCGGCAGCGGATATGACGTAGCCTCGAGCATTGCGCTCGATCCCGACGGCAATGTCTACCTGGCCGGGATTACGCAGTCGAGCCTCTTCCCAGGCATCGGTGAGGGCGCGATCCAGCCTCTCAATGCCGGCGGCGGTGATGCGTTCGTGGTCAAGGTCAACGCGACGGGCACCGCTATCGTGTACGCCACTTTCCTGGGTGGTAGCGGCAATGACCAGGGCGGTGGGATCGCCGTGGACGCGGCCGGCGCTGCCTATGTCGGGGGCTTCACTTCTTCGACTTCGTTTCCCGGTGTGGGGCCTGGGTCCCTGCAGCCCACATTCAGCGGCGGCGGAGCTGGCTTCGTCACCAAGATCAATCCAGCGGGCACCGCCATCGTCTACTCCACCTATCTCGGCGGCGGTGTCACCGATGGGGTGGGCCCTGTCGCTGTCGACCGCGCGGGCATCGCGTATGTGACGGGCACCACGAGTGCGACCAGCTTTCCTGGCGTCAACAGCGGCTCCATCCAGGGGGCGAACGCTGGCGGTGGCGATGCCTTCCTGGCGGAGATCGATCCGGCCGGCACCGCGATCGTCTATTCCACGTTTCTCGGGGGCAGCGGTTCTGACTCGGGCTTCACCATCGCCATCGATGCCTCCGGCAATGCCTACATCGCCGGCCTGACGACCTCCGCGACCTTCCCCGGCGTGAGCGGCTCCTCCCTCCAGCCGGCCAACGCAGGGGGTGCCGACGGTTACGATGCCTTCGTGACCAAGGTCAGCAACCCCATCGCTCACGCCAGCTTCTACACGCTGGCTCCATGTCGCGTCTTCGACACCCGCAATGGCACGCCGCTCGCCGCGGGCGAGGCGAGACGATTCCAGGTCAGCGGGCTCTGCGGCGTCCCCAGCACCGCCAAGGCCATCGCGGCAAACCTGACGGTCGTCACACCCCAGCAGCCTGGCTTTCTGACCGTGCTGCCCGGCGATGCGGCGCTCGAGCTGTCGACGACCAGCAACTTGAATTTCATCGCCGGCCAGGTGCGCGCCAACAACGCCATCGTGCTGCTGTCCTATTCGGGCGCCGGCACGATCTACGTCGTTGCCCACCTCCCGTCAGGAACCACCCACGTGCTGCTCGATATCGACGGCTATTTCCAATAGACCGACGGGGATCGCGTTTGCCTTGAAAGACTCGACTTGGCTGCGAATCAGCGCAGTCCTCATCCGTCAACTCGCCCGGTTGCGGCTCAAACCTACCTTCTGCAGCCGGGGATCGACGCGGGCGGCGAAGCGCTCGCACGCGTCCATCTCGAGATCGAGCAGCGCTTGCCGCTCGACCGCGGTCAGCTCGACGCCACAGCCGGCGGCCAGCGCGAGCGCCGCTTCCGGGTCGCCGGCGAACCGGCGCCTGAAGTCCTCGTCGGTAGCCAGCCTGCCGATCACCAGCTCCACGTTGCGTTGCGACATCGTCGGGTCCTCCCGGGGCTGACGCCGCCTACCGCTCGTGCGCCAGCCAAAAGCCCCTCCGCCTCTATCCCCCCTCCACGCGGCGTGCCACCGCCGCCGGGCTTCGCGGAAGCATGCCTAACCCGCTCATTGCCTTGTAGTTGCGCGACATTCTCCCGGCAGGCACGCCGCCGCCTGACCGCGGCTGCTGTTGCTGGTTATCCGACACCTGTCTGAAATCAGACAGTTGCGGCCGGATCGGCGCTCCCGACACAAGTCTCATCTCTTCAAACACTTAGCCCCCCGCGAGCGGCCGCCGCGGCCCTGGCACGGGCCTTGAGATGGCACGAATACCGAAGCGGGCGAGCGCCAGTCGAGGTTCTCGCCCCCGGACGCAAGAGGGAGGGTCCGCCAGATGAGATCTGCCACGCAGCGACAATCCGCTCGAACCCTTCCCGACCTCCGGCTGCCGCACGCGGGCATCGCCCACGCCGCCGCCGCCGGCCTCGCCCCGGAAACCGGCGGCCGTCGTGACCAGGCCCGTTCCCGCCGCTCCGGCCCTCCCCACGCGCCCGCTCTCCTCGTTTCGACCGATGAATTTGGCCGCGACCCGGGGTCCATATGGCTTAACTGCGATGAAGGAAAAAACCATGAGACCCACCGCCACAGCCATCGAGACCCCTGAGATTGCGACCGCGCCGACCGCGCCGACCGCGCAAACCGCGGCGACCGCGCAGCCCGCGCAGAAGCTGCTCGTGGTCATCAGGCGCGCAGGCCACACCGTCCTCGGATTCCTCAACGCCTGGACGGCAGAGAGAACCGGCATCGATCCGGCTTACCTGGGAGTGCTCCTCCTCGCCAGCTTCGAGCTCGGCGTGCACAGGATGCTCGGGAAGTGATGACCCGGCCGCCCAGGAAGCCAGAAAGCCAGAAAGCGAGATCCGTCATGACCAAGACTACCCACAAGATCACCCACGCCATGCTCTTCTCGGCCTTGTTGCCGCAGCTCGAGATGGAAGAGCGCCAGTCACTCGACTGGGGCGAGAAGTTCCTCGACAGCCGCGAGCGCCGGCAGCTGCGCGAGGAGTTCGAGTACCAGGGCTCCGACGTCCCGCTCGGCCTCGATCCGCTCGAGCTGGCGCGCTACAAGCACCGCAGCACCCGGTCGCAAGAGTGGTGACTCGGTGGCGGACCGCCCCTTTACCGTGCGCTACAATGAGGCCATGACGGCCAACCCTCTGGTCTCGGCGCTCAGCCGCATCGCCCGGGTCGTCGGCACGACGCTCGAGCTCAAGGAGGTCTTCGCCTGCGTCGCCGAGGCCGCGGCCACCGTGCTGCCCTTCGACGTGATCATCGTCGAGCGCCTCGAGGGCCCGGATTCGCTCACCCTCTATTCGTTTGCCGGCGGCGTCGCCGGCGGACCGCAGACCGCCTGTCTCGGCGACTTCTCGCCGGCGATCCGGCCGCCCCGGCATTCTGTCCAGCGTATCGACGACCTCGCCCTGGTGCTCGAGCCCAAGTTCCCCGCCGACCGCCTGGTCCTCGAGGCGGAATGGCGCTCGAGCCTGGTCGCGCCCATCCTGCGCCGCAAGGAGACCGTCGGCTTCGTGTGGCTGGGCTCCCGCCAGCCGGGAACGTTCACCGACGAGCACGAGGCCGCCCTGCGGCCCATCGCCGACCTGGTGGGCCTGGCCCTGGAGCACGAGCGCCTGTGGAACCTCGACGCGGAGCGCCGCCGCCGCCTGGACGTCCTCGACGAGCTGCTGCAGACCCTGGCGCCCGTCCTCGACATCAGGGAGATCTTCAACCAGCTCTCGGCGGTGGTGCAGCCGGTCCTGCCCCACGACCGCCTGGCGCTCCTCTCCTACAGCGAGGATCGGGCTCTCTACACCATCGACGCCGTCACCGGCGAGCCGGTTCCCGACCTGATGCGGTCGATGAGCGCCAAGGACAAGCACAAGCCGGGACTGGACGCCGACGAGGTGGTGGTCCCCGACGTCGAGGCCGTCCCGGGCCGGAACGAGGAGCACAAGCGCATCGCCCAGATGCTCGGGATCCGCGCGCTGCTCCGCATCTCGCTGCGCCTCGACGGCGGCGTGGTGGGCGAGCTCGTCTTCATCTCCAAGACCCCGGGCAAGTACTCGCCCGAGGACCTGGTCGTGGCGCGGCGGGTCGCCGATCACGTGAGCCTCGCGCTCTCCCATCAACGCCTCGCCCAGGAGGAGCTCCGCGCCGCCGAGGCCCGCGACCGCGCCGCCCAGCTCGAGGAGCGCGTCGAGGCGCTCAAGGAGGAGCTGGAGACCTCCCGCGGCTACCGCCGCGTCATCGGCGAGTCGAAGAAGTGGCACGACGTGCTCACCCTGGCGGCGAAGGTGGCGCCGACCGAGACCACCGTCCTGCTCACCGGCGAATCCGGCACCGGCAAGGAGGTCGTCGCCCGCTTCATCCATCGCGGCTCGCCGCGCGCCCGCGGCCCCTTCGTGGCGCTCAACTGCGCCGCGCTGCCCGAGACGCTGCTCGAGTCGGAGCTCTTCGGCCACGAGAAAGGCGCCTTCACCGGCGCCATGGCCACGCACCCCGGCCGCATCGAGCAGGCCGCCGGCGGCGTGCTGTTCCTCGACGAGGTGGCCGAGATGAGCCCCGCGGTCCAGGCCAAGCTGCTGCGCGTGCTGCAGGAGCGCGAGTACCAGCGCCTCGGGGGCACGCGGCCGCTCAAGGCCAACGTGCGCATCCTCGCGGCCACCAACCGCGATCTCGAGGAGGCGCTGGCGCGCGGCCAGTTCCGCGAGGATCTCTACTATCGGCTGCGCGTCTTCGAGATCCGCCTGCCGCCGCTGCGCGAGCGCACCGAGGACATCCTGCCGCTGGCCGAAGCCTTCCTCGAGGAGATCGGCCCCGCCGTCGGCCGGCCCGCCGCCGGCATCTCGCGGCAGGCCCACGAGGCGCTGCACACCTATCACTGGCCCGGCAACGTCCGCGAGCTGCGCAACGTCCTCGAGCGGGCCTCGATCCTCTGCGACGGCGGATTGATCACCGTCGAGCACCTGCCGGCCGGCCTGGGGTCCGGGCGCCCTGCCGCCGCAGGGGCCCAGCACCTGTCAAGCGGGTTGGTCCGCCAGGCTGGCGCCCAGCCAGGTTCGGGGGCCGCGGCCGCCGCCGCCGCGCCGCCCCCCTTCCAGTCCTCCCCGGCCTCGCCCGGCGGCGACGATCCCGCCGCGGGCGGCGCCGCCTTTCCGCCCGGCGGCGTCAACCTCGAGATGGTCGAGCGCGACCTGATCGCCAAGGCGCTGCAAGAGGCGCGCAACAACCGCTCGCGGGCCGCCCGCCTGCTCGGCATCTCGCGCTCCCAGCTGTACTACAAGATCCAGAAACACGGCCTCGAGCCGCCGCCGGCCGCGGCCGTCTCCCGGCCCGGCGCCGTCGATCCAGCGGTCCACTGATCCGCTCGCCGCGGGCACGGCACTCGCGGTATAGGCACTCGCGGTACAGACGAGCCTCCTCTTGATCGCCTGTCTCGCCGTCTGGGCGTTGGCCGCGGGCACCTCCTGGCTCGTCGGCGCTGCGGTGCTGCGCGTCGTGCGGGCCGCGGGGGTGCCCGGGCCGCCGCCGGACCATTCGGTCACGATCCTCTTCGGCCTCTGTTGCATCACCGTCCTCGGCGGTGTCTGGTCGCTCGGCGCACCGCTGGGCCCCTGGATGGTGGCCGGCGCCCTTGCCGTCCTCGCCGCGGCGAGTGCGGCGACCCTGCTCTTCGTGCCGGACCGGGAGGCGCGCACCAGGCGCGTGAGCTGGGTGGAGACGGCCCTGCTCGGGCTCGTCGTCGCGGCGGCAGCAGCCCAGGCGGCGGGCCCCATCCTGCTCGTCGACACCGGGCTCTACCACATTCAGGCGATCCGCTGGATCGAGCAGCATCCCGCCGTTCCCGGCCTTGCGAACCTCCACCACCGGCTCGCCTTCGCCGCGCCATGGTTCGAAGCGCAGGCGATCTTCGATCCGGCGCTCTTCGGCGGGCGGGCGGCGTTCGCGCTCAACGGCCTGGTGTTCGTCGTGGCCGTTCGTTTCTTCTTGGGCGGCATCGGACGCACCAGCCGGGGCAGCGGCCTCCTCCGCCTGGCGTGCTTGCCGGCGGCCTTCTGGCTGCTGCGACGCGGCCTCTCGAGCGCCAGCCCGGATGGGACGGTGGCCCTGCTCTCTTGGGTCGTTCTGGCGCTGCTGGCCGAAAAGATCGAGAGCGGCGCGGCGGCAGCCATCGATGCCGCGGCGTGGGAGATCACCGCCTTGGCCTGCTTCGCCGCGATGATCAAGCTTCCCGCGGCGCTCCTGCTCCTCGCGTCGGCCTGGCTGATCGTGCGCAATCTCCGGGTGGACCGGCGGCGGGCCCTGGCGCTCGCCGCTCTCGCCGCCGCCGTCGCGGTGCCGTTCCTGCTGCGCAGCGTCATCGTTTCGGGATATTTGCTGTTCCCCATCGGCCGGGTGCCCGGCCTCGCCTGGACGCTCCCCGCCGCGAAGACCGCCGGGTTCCTCCGGCAGATCGTGGACGCGGCCCGGCTGCCGTACCAGGCGCACGTGCCGGTGCTCGACTTCGCCGCCTGGGTCCCCGGGTGGTTCCGCCGCCTCACCCTGGTGGAGAGGTGCCTCGTCGCCGCGCCTCCCGTCCTGGCTCTGCTGCACGCCGCCCGGGCTCTGCGGCGCCATGGCAGGCAGGCCGTGGCCTGGCCGGCCGGCTACCCGCTCCTGGCCGGCGCCACGTTCGCGGGCAGCCTGCTCTGGCTGCTCGCGGCGCCGGATCCGCGCTTTGGCTGGGGGTACTTCCCGCTGCTCGCCATCCTGCTGACGATCCCTCTCGCCGCGGGATGGATCGGCCGCCTGCCGCGCCGCGCGCTGGTGCTCCTCGTCGCCCTCGTCCTGCTCGACCAGGTGCGCCGCGTCGCGGTGCAGCAGCGGTCCACCCTGCC
>DASZHY010000174.1:0-40194 GCA_035949675.1 Thermoanaerobaculia bacterium | reverse complement strand
CCTGCCGGCGGCGGGCGTCGTCCGGTGCGCGCGCGGCGCGAGCGGCGGCAGCGCCGGCTCGATCCGGGCGCGCGCGGGCTCGAGCCACGACGGCAGCCTGAGGCCGCTGCCGAGCTGGCCGGCGCTCTCGTCGGCGGTCATACCCGGCGGATCGGTGGCGATCTCGAACAGCACGCCGCCGGGCTCGCGGAAGTAGATCGAATGGAAATACTGGCGGTCCATGACCGGGCTGACGTGGTGGCCGCCGTCGATCAGGTCGCGCTGCCATGCCTGCTGCTCGCGGTCGCCGGCGACCCTGAAGGCCACGTGGTGAACCGTCCCGGCGGAGATGCGGCCGCGCCCCGCCGCCGGCTCGGCGAGCAGATCGAGCCGCGTCGCCATGCCGCCGCCTGCCGGAGTCGCCGGCACCGGCGGCTGGCCGCTGCCACCGGCGGCGGCGCCGGCGGGCGCTCCGACCGCGAAGCGGAAGCGGGAGCCGGTCTGCGACTCGAGGCGGAAGCCGAGCGTGCCGGTCAGCAGGTCGGCGGTGCGGTCGGCGTTCCACTCGAGCAGCGTCACCGCGAACAGGCCGCCGATGGCGTGCTCGACCGGCACCGGGCCGCCCTCCCAGGGACTGCCCGCCGCCGGTCCAGCATGGGCCACCAGCTCGAGCTCGAGGCCGTCCGGATCGAGCAGCCGCAGGTACTCCTCGTCCTCGCTGCGCCGCTTGGGGTCGTCGTGGGCGGTGCCGCTCCGGCGCAGCCGCTCGCTCCAGTATCCCAGGGAGCTCGCCGGCACCGAGAACGACGTCACCGTCGCCTGGCCGGCCCCGACCTGCCCGCGCCGGGCGTGGGGCCAGGGGAAGAAGGTCAGCAGGGTGCCTGGCCGGCCCAGCTCGTCGCCGTAGTAGAGATGATAGGTGCCGGGGTCGTCGTAGTTGACCGTCTTCTTGACCAGCCGCAGCCCCAGCACGCCGGTGTAGAAGTCGGCGTTGGCCTGGGGATCGCCGGCGATCGCCGTCACGTGGTGGATGCCGGCGAGCGGCCGGTCCCGCCTGTCGAGCGCGTCGTTTGCCATCGGGTGCCTGCCTTTCTGAGCCAACTGTTTTGACGACATTCGTTACAACAAATATCGGCCAAAAAAATTTCACGCCTGCCGGCGCGCCCGCTCCAGCAGCTCGATCAGCAGCCGCAGCCGCGCCCGGCCAAGAGGCCCGAGCAGGCGGCGCAGGCTGCCGGCGACCGTCCCGTCGATGCGGCCGAGCAGCTCGCGGCCCCGTCCGGTGATGCGCGCTCGGACCACCCGCCGGTCCGCCGCGTCGCGCAGCCGCTCCACCAGGCCGCGCGCCAGCAGCCGGTCGAGCAGGCGCGTCACGTCCGGGCCGGGGCTGACCAGGCGCTTGCCGATCTCGCCGCAGGTCAGCGCCGCGGGCGCCGCACCGCGCAGGATGCGGAGAGTGTTGTACTGCGCCGGCGTCAGCCGGTGCGGCTTGAGGTCGCGGCCGACCGCCTGCAGCAGCAGGCTGGCGGTGCGCTGCAGGTTGAGGAACGCCTCCTCCTCCGGCCCGGAGAAGGCCGCCTTTTGCTGGATCTCTCGCTCGAGTCGCCGCGCCATTGAACCTCCGCCGCTCGCGCCGCTGCCGGCCGCAGCCGACCGCGGCTGACCGCGGCGGGGCGGCCGCGGGCGATTGTTCGTGGCAACGGATTTCGTCTGGACGGTATTCCTGCCGGCGGGCGGGCCCGGCGGCGGCCCGGCTTGGCGGGAGCATTTTACGGCGCCGGCGGGTCTAACCAGGCATGAGCGCCGAACCGGAGGACACCAGGCAGGCTAGGAGCGCGCGTCCGCTCGCGTCTAAGATGGCCGCAATGCGCCGCGCGCCAACCGGCATCCTCGTCACCGTCTGCTGCGTTTCGCTGCTGCTTGGCGGCAGCCTGGCCTGGCGCCTGTCGCGGCTTTCTTTGCTCGCCGACTCTCCGAAGGCCCCAGCCGCGGTGCCGGCGGGAAAGCGCCAGCCGGCGTCTCCGGCGCCAAGGGACTCCTGGGCAGAGGTCGACCGGCTGATCCAGGACCAGAAGCTCGAGCAGGCGGCGACGCGGATCGAGTCGATCCGCACTGCCGCGGAGCGGCGGAGCGACACCGTGACCTGGACCCGAGCTCTGGTGCTCGCCACGGAGGTGCGGATCGCCCTGGGCGGCTTCGAGACCGCGGTGCGGCAGTTGCGGGAAGCGCGCTGGCCTCCCGGGGTGCTCGCGCGGACCGGCCTCGACCTGTACTTCGCGCACGCGCTCACCTCGTACCTGGCGGCCTACTCGTGGGAGATCAACAACCGCGAGCGGGTCGAGACGGGCGACAAGCTCGATCTCGCGCTGTGGACCCGTGAGCAGATCGTCGCGGCGGCCACCGGGGCGTACCTCGAGGCGTGGCAGAACCGCGCCGCGCTCGGCACCGAGCCGGCCGGCAAGCTGGGCGCGGACGTCCTGGTGCCCAGCAATTATCCGCCCGGGGTGCGCGGCACGCTGCGCGACGCGGTGTCCTATCTGTTCGTCGAGCTCCTGGCCGACGCCTCGCTGTGGACGCCCGACGAGGCGAACGATCTCTACCGGCTCGATCTTTCCCGCCTGCTGGCGCTCGGCTCCGCGGACACCGGTGCCGGAGACGCCGCCGGCGCTGCCGGCAAGGCGGGAGCCGCCGGCGCGGCGGGCACGGTCGCCGCGGCCGGCGCGGCGGGCATCCATCCGGTCGAGAAGCTGGTGGCGGTGCTCGCCGATCTCGAGGCCTGGCACGCCGCGGCGGGGCGGCGCGAGGCGGCGCTCGCGGCACGCCTCGAGCGCGACCGGCGCCTCCATGCCGCGTTCACCGAGCTCACGGATCGGCGGCGCATCCGCGCGGACCTCGAAGCGGGGCTCGCGAAGGCGCGCGACCTGCCCTGGTGGGCGGAGGGTCAGGCCTTGCTGGCCGGCATGCGCCGGCAAGAGGACGAGCCCCAGGCCCTGGTCGAGGCTCACGACGCGGCGCTCGCCGGCGAGCGCGCCTATCCGCGGAGCCGCGGTGCGCAGGACTGCCGGCGGATCGCCGCCGAGATCGAGCAGCCCGATTTCCAGCTCTCGGCGATGGCCAGCGACGGCCTGAATCGCCGCTCCCTCGCCGTCGACCACCAGAACCTGCCGCGGCTCTTCTTCCGCGCCTACCGCATCGACGTCATGAAGCGCCTCGCAACCGGCAACAACGAGGCGCTTCCCGAGAGCTGGAAGACGCGGGACGTCCTCTCCTCCGGACCGCCCGCGGCCAGCTGGGTGGAGGACCTGCCGCCGACCCCGGACTTCCGCCGGCACCGGACCTACGTGGTGCCCCGGATCGCCGCTCCCGGCGCCTACGTGGTGCTGGCGTCGGCCAGGGAGACCTTCGCCGAGGCACGGAACCGGTTGTCCGCGGTGCCGCTCGTGCTCGGCGACCTGGTCCTGCTCGGGAATCCGGAGGCGGGCGGTGCGACCCGTCTGCGCGTTCTTTCCGGCAGCTCCGGGGAGCCTCTGGCGGGCGTCGAGATCCGGGTGTTCCGCCACGACTGGCAGCACGGGCCGAGCGCCGAGGCGACGCTCTCGACCGGTGCCGACGGCGCCGCGCGCTATGTGCCGACGAGCGGGTCGGAGGTCGCATGGCATAGCCATCTCGCGCTCGCACGGCGCGGCGACGACCTCGCGCTGTTGGAGTTCCAGCGCGGCATCGATCAGCCGGCGGGCGGCGGCGACGCCACGCTCTTCTTCACCGATCGGAGCATCTATCGTCCGGGCCAGACGGTGCGCTGGAAGGCCCTGGTCTACAGCGGCGAGCGGCAGGGCGGGCACCTCGCCCTCGAACCGCACCGCAGCCTCACCGTCAAGCTCATGGATCCCAACGGGCAGGAGGTCGCTGCCGCGACGGTCGCGACCAACGACTTCGGCACCGCCGCCGGCGAGCTCGCCATCCCCGCGGGCAGGCCGCTCGGCGCCTGGTGGCTGCGCTGCAGCCTGCCGGGGCAGGCGGCGATCCGGGTCGAGGAATACAAGCGCCCGACGTTCGAGGTCAAGCTGCTGGATCCGGCCGCGGCGCCGCGGCTCAACCGCCCGGCGGCCTTCCGCGGCGAGGCCCGCTACTTCTTCGGCCTGCCGGTCGCGAGCGGCAAGGTGCGCTGGAGCGTCACCCGCGAGCCGGTCTACCCGCCGTGGTGGTGGTGGGAGTGGACCGCCCAGGGTGTTGCCGCGCAACGCGGCGGGCAGGTCGTCGCGGCAGGGATGGCGGCGATCGGCGGCGACGGCAGCTTCACCGCAGACTTCACTCCCGAAGCCGACGAGCGGCTCGGCAAGGACGTCACGTATTCCTACCGCCTCGCCGCCCAGGTGACCGACGAGGGCCGCGAGACCGCCACCGCGGAACGCTCCTTCCGGCTCGGCTTCGTCACCGTCGAGGCGGCGATCGAGAGCGAGCGGGAGTTTCTCGATCGAGAGACGGCCGCGGAGATGACAGTCCTGCGCCGCGATCTCGACGGCGTGCCGCGCCCCGGCGCCGGGACCTGGCGTCTGCTCGAGCTGCGCCAGCCGGCGGCGCCCCGCCTGCCGGCGGAGGAGCCGGTCACGATCATCGGTCTCGCCGCCGAGCCAGGGGCGTTCCACACCCCGGGCGACGCCCTCGCTCCGCGCTGGCAGCGCCCCGGCTCGCCGGCGGCCACGCTGCGGCGGTTCGCCGACGGCACCGAAAAGGCGCACGGCCTGCTGACGCACGACGGCCAGGGGCGCGCCGTGGTGAAGCTGCCGCCGCTCGCGCCCGGCGCCTATCGCCTGCGCTACGAGACCCGCGACGAGCTCGGCGGCACCGCGGCGGCGCAGCGCGAGTTCCTGGTGGCCGGCGATGCCCCGCTCGCGGTCGCCGCCTGGCTCGAGGTCCAGCGGCCGAGCGCGCACCCCGGCGAGACGGCGGCGGTCCTGGTGCACTCGGGGTTCCCGGGGCAACCGCTCGAGCTCGAGATCCGGCGGGGCAGCGGCGTCGAGCGGCGCGCCATCGTGGCGCGGGCGGCGCCGCAGCGCGTCGAGCTGCCGGTCGGCGAGGAGGACCGCGGCGGCATCGCGCTCCGTCTCGTCGCGGTGCGCGACCACCAGCTGCTGCACCATGAGCTTCAGGTCGTCGTGCCGTGGGACAACCGCGAGCTGAGGGTCGAGTATCAGACCTTCCGCGATCTGCTGCGCCCCGGCGCCAGGGAGACCTGGCGCGTCAAGGTCACCCGCGGCGGTGCAGGCGGAGCGGAGCCGGCGGCGGCGGAGCTGCTCGCCTACATGTACGACCGCAGCCTCGACGCCTATGCGCCGCACCGCCCGCCGCGCCCGATCGACCTCTTCCCGCAAGGCGTGGCGCTCGGCTGGCTGGCCGTCAACCTGAGCGGCCGGAGCGGGGCCTGGTGGGGGAACCCTCCGGAGCTGCCCGCCGGCGCCGGCCTGCACGGCGACTCGCTGCCCGTGATCGCTGCCTACGGGGTCGGCGGGCCGGGCGGGCGCGGGCTCCCCGGGGCATGGGGGGGCGTCGAGGCCGCCGCTCCCTTGATGCAGGCGCCGATCGTGGACGGCGCAACGCAGTTCGTCACCGTCACGGCCGAGCCCGCGGCGCGGGCGGACCGGATCAACGTCGGCGGCAACGAAGCCAGGTTCAAAGGCGCAGCCACCTTCGTGGGCGGCGCGAGCCCACCCCCGCCCCCGCCCGCGCCCGTGCAGCTGCGCTCCGACTTCTCGGAGACCGCGTTCTGGCAGCCGCACCTGCTCACCGCCGCGGACGGCACGGCGGCGATCGAGTTCACGGTGCCGGACTCGGTCACCGCGTGGAGCGTCTGGGTGCACGCGGTGACCAAGGACTTCGGCTCGGGCGCCGACCATCGCGAGGCGCGCTCCGCCAAGGACCTGATGGTGCGCCCCTACCTGCCGCGGTTCCTGCGCGAGGGCGACCGCGCCGACCTCCGGGTGGTGCTCAACGACGCCGCCCCGGGCGCGCTCGACGGCGTCGTCAGTCTCGACGTCCTGGATCCCGACCGGCCGGAGCAGGAGGCCTCGCTGCTCGGCGAGTTCGGCGTCGCGCCGGCGGCGGCGCGGCAGCGCTTCCACGTCGAGGCGGGGAAGAGCACGGCCGTCACCTTCACGCTGGCGGTCCCCAGGCGCGTCGGCCGGGTCGCCTTCAAGGTCGTGGCCCAGGCCGGCGGCACCAGCGACGGCGAGCTGCGCCCGCTGCCGCTGCTTCCCTCGCGGATGCACCTCGCGCAGTCGCGGTTCGTGACGCTCCACGACCGCGACACGCGGAGCATGACCTTCGAGGACATGAAGCGCCGGGACGACCCGTCGCGGATCGACGAGCAGCTCGTGGTCACGCTCGACGCCCAGCTCTTCTACTCGGTGCTCTCGGCGGTGCCTTATCTGGTCGACTACCCCTACGAGTGCACCGAGCAGACGCTCAACCGCTTCCTCTCGACGGCCATCCTCTCCTCGCTCTTCGACCGCTATCCCGCGGTCGCGCGGATGGCCAAGCAGATGGCGCAGCGCGACACCGAGCTCGAGGCCTTCGGCGGTCCCGACCCGAATCGCCAGATGGCGCTCGAGGAGACGCCATGGCTGCTCGAGTCCCAGGGCAAGCGCGGCAACGACGAGAGCCCGCTCATCAAGGTGCTCGATCCGCGGATCGCCAAGGCGCAGCGCGAGTCGGCGCTCGCCAAGCTGGTGCGCGAGCAGCTGCCGAGCGGCGCCTTCCCCTGGTGGGCGGGTGGGCCGCCGTCCGACTACATGACGCTCTACCTCCTCTATGGCTTCGCCAGGGCGGGAGAGTTCGGGGTCGCGGTGCCGCGCGAGGTGGTCACCAAGGGCTGGCGCTACCTCGGCGAGAAATACCGGCGCGAGATCCGGCACAAGCTGGACCGGCCAGACTGCGACTGCGCGTGGGAGTTCCTGACCTTCCTCAACTACGTCGCGACGGCGTATCCCGACCCGTCGTGGCTCGGCGACGCGCTGCCGGTCGCCGAGCGGCAGCGCATCCTCGGCGCCTCCTTCCGGCACTGGCGGGAGCACGCGCCGTACCTGAAGGGCCTGCTCGCGCTCACCCTCGAGCGCATGGGCCGGCCCGAGGACGCGCGGCTGGTCTTCGACTCGGTGATGGACTCGGCGCGGACGACGCCCGACGAAGGCACCTTCTGGCGGCCCGAGGCGCGTTCCTGGCTCTGGTACAACGACACCATCGAGACGCACGCCTTCGCGCTGCGGACGCTCATGGAGCTGCGCCCCAAGGACCCGCGCCTGGACGGCCTGGTGCAGTGGCTGTTCCTCAACAAGCGGCTGGGACACTGGAAGTCGACGCGCGCCACGGCCGAGGTCGTGTACTCGCTCGCCAGGTATCTCGGCAGCCATCACGAGCTGGCGGTGCGCGAGGCGGCGCAAATCGAGGTCGCGGGCGCGACCACCGAGCTCGTGTTCGAGCCCGACCGTTACACCGGCAAGAAGGTGCAGATCGTCGTGCCGGGCGAAAAGCTCGGGCCGCGGGACGCGACCGTCTCCGTGTCGAAGCAGACGCCGGGGCTGCTCTTCGCGTCGGCCACCTGGCACTTCTCGACCGAGCAGCTGCCCAAGGAGGCGAGCGGCGACCTCTTCGCCGTCGAGCGGCGCTACTTCCGGCGCGAACGGCGCGGCAAGGAGGTGGTGCTGCAACCGCTCGCCGCGGGCGCCGTGCTCGCCCCGGGCGACGAGGTCGAGGTGCAGCTCACGCTGCGCAGCCGGGCCGCCGCCGAGTACGTCCACCTGCGCGACCCGCGCCCTGCCGGTTTCGAGCCCGGCGTCGCCGTCTCGGGCTGGAAGTGGGACCTGGGCCTCGTGCGCTACGAAGAGGTGCGCGACAGCGGGACCAACTTCTTCTTCGAGTGGCTGCCGGCAGGCGAGTACACGTTGAAATACCGCGTGCACGCCGCGCTCGGCGGCACCTTCCGCGCCGGCCCGGCGACCGTGCAGTCGATGTACGCCCCGGAGTTCACCGCCTACTCGGCCGGGGACGTGGTGCGGGTGGGAGCCACGCCCTAGCAGCGGGCGGTGCGAGTGGTTCCGTGTAGAATGCTCGGTTTCCGTCCGCCGGCGCCGGTGCCGGCGGTGGACCGAGGAGCGCCATCGTGCTGTTGACCGTGACCGCGAGCTTTTCGCCCGCGACCGACCTGGGGTACCTGCTGCACAAGAACCCTGCTCATGTGCGGGCGTTCGAGCTCAGCCACGGCACGGCGCACGTTTTCTACCCGGAGGTCGCGGAGGACCGCTGCACGGTGGCGCTGCTGCTGGAGGTCGATCCGGTCGGCCTGATCCGGGGCCAGCGGGGCAAGGCCGCCGCGAGCTTCGCGCTCGGCCAGTACGTCAACGACCGGCCCTATGCCGCCAGCTCCTTGCTGGCGGTGGCGATCGGCCGTGTCTTCCGCACCGCGCTGGCCGGCACCTGCAAGGCTCGCCCCGAGCTGGCCAAGACGCCGATTCCGCTGACGGCGCGGCTCTCCGTGCTGCCGTGCCGCGGCGGCGAGGGGCTGCTGCGCCGGCTCTTCGAGCCGCTCGGCTATGCCGTCACGGTGGTCCGCCACCCGCTCGACGAGCGCTTTCCCGAGTGGGGCGAAAGCCCCTACTACACGGTCGAGCTGTCGGCGGCGATGACGCTGCAGGCGCTGCTGTCGCATCTCTACGTGCTGGTGCCGGTGCTCGACGACGACAAGCACTACTGGATCGACGACGACGAGGTGAAGAAGCTGCTGCGCCGCGGCGGCGCCTGGCTCGCCGGTCATCCGGAACGGGAACAGATCGTCCATCGCTACCTGAAGCACCAGAAGCGCCTGGCCAACTCGGCGCTGGCGCAGCTGCTCGCGGCCGACCCGCCGGCGGCCGAAGACGCCGAGGAGCGGGACGCCGCCGGCGAGGAGGCGGTGGAGCGCCCGCTGAGCCTGAACGAACAGCGGCACAACACCGTGCTCTCGGTGCTGCGGGCGAGCGGCGCGCGCCGCGTGCTCGACCTCGGTTGCAGCACGGGCAAGCTGCTGCAGCGCCTGCTCGAGGACCGGCAGTTCGAGGAGATCGTCGGGCTCGACGTGTCGCACCGCTGCCTGGAGATCGCCGCCGAGCGGCTTCGCCTCGAGCGCATGCCCGAGCGGCGCCGCCAGCGCATCCGGCTGCTGCACGGGTCGCTGATCTATCGCGATCAGCGGCTCGCCGGCTTCGACGCGGCGGCGGTGATCGAGGTCATCGAGCATCTCGACGAGGGCCGCCTCGCGGCGTTCGCCCGCGTGCTGTTCGAGTTCGCGCGGCCACGGACGGTGATCGTCACCACCCCGAACGTCGAGTACAACGTCCGCTTCGAGACCCTGGCCGCCGGCCAGCTCCGCCATCGCGACCACCGCTTCGAGTGGACCCGGCAGCAGTTCGGCGTCTGGGCGACGGCGCAGGCGGAGCGCTGGGGCTACGCCGTGCGCTTCCTGCCGGTCGGCCCCGAGGACGCGGAGGTCGGGGCGCCGACGCAAATGGCGATCTTCGATGCTCCTGCCGACCAGCCGGCCGCCGCCAATTGAGAACGCCCCGAGGCCGCCATCGCTCATGAACGAGTCCAAGCTGACCATACCGGAGCTGTGCCTGGTCGTCCTCGTCGGCGCGAGCGGCTCCGGCAAGTCCTCGTTCGCCAGGCGTTTTTTCCTGCCGACGGAAGTGCTGTCGTCGGACTACTGCCGCGGCCTGGTGAGCAACGACGAGAACGATCAGGCCGCGACTGGCGACGCCTTCGCGGTCCTGCACTACATCGCCGGCAAGCGGCTGGCCCGCGGCCTGCTGACGGTGGTGGACGCGACGAACGTGCAGCGCGAGGCGCGGCAGCCGCTGGTGGCGCTGGCCCGCGAGCACGACGTGCTGCCGGTGGCCATCGTGCTCGACACTCCGGCGGCGACGTGCGCGCTCCGCAACCGCGACCGTCCCGAGCGTGACTTCGGCGATCACGTGATCCGCGGCCAGATCGCCCAGCTGCGGCGCTCCTGGAGGTCCTTCGAGCGCGAGGGCTTTCGCTATGTGCACACGCTGCGGCTCGAGCAGCTGGCAGACGGCAACCTGACGATCGAGCGGCAGCCGCTCTGGAACAACCGCCGGTTCGACCAGGGGCCGTTCGACGTCATCGGCGACGTGCACGGCTGCTATGACGAGCTGGTCGAGCTGCTGGAGCGGCTGGGATACCGGGTCACCGCCCCGGCGGCCGGCGCCGCCAGTGCGGCCGGTGCGGCCGGCGCGGCCGGCGCGGATGATGCCGGCGGGGTCGTGGTCACGCCGCCGCCCGGGCGCAAGGCGGTCTTCGTCGGCGATCTGGTGGACCGCGGCCCGGGCGTGGTCCAGGTGCTGCGGCTGGTCATGGCGATGGTCGCGGCGGGCGATGCGCTGTGCGTCGCCGGCAACCACGACGTCAAGCTGCTGCGGCAGCTGCGCGGCAAGCAGGTGCAGATCACCCACGGGCTCGCCGAGACCCTGGAGCAGCTGGCCGGGCAGCCGCCCGAGTTCCTGCAGCAGGTGCAGCAGTTCCTCGACGGCCTGGTGAGCCATTACGTGCTGGCGGACGGCCGGCTCGCGGTGGCCCACGCCGGCCTCAAGGAGAGCTACATCGGCCGCGCCAGCGGCCGGGTGCGGAGCTTCGCGCTGTACGGCGACACCACCGGCGAGAGCGACGAGTTCGGGCTGCCGGTCCGCTATCCCTGGGCCGCGGAGTACCGCGGCCGGACGGCCGTGGTCTACGGGCACACTCCGGTGCCCGAGGCCGAGTGGCTGAACGGCACGATCAACATCGACACCGGTTGCGTGTTCGGCGGCAAGCTGACCGCGCTGCGCCATCCCGAGGGCGAGCTGGTCGCGGTGCCGGCGAGGCGGACCTACGTCGAGGCGGTCCGGCCCTTCCTGCCGGCGGGCACGGCGGCGGCACCCGCGCTGTCCTCCCAGCAGGAGCAAGACGACCTGCTGGACCTCGCCGACGTCTCGGGCAAGCGCGTCGTCGAGACCCGCCTCCATCGCCTGGTGACGATCCGCGAGGAGAACGCCGCCGCGGCGCTCGAGATGATGAGCCGCTTCGCGGCCAATCCGCGCTGGCTCGTCTACCTGCCGCCCACCATGTCGCCCACCGAGACCAGCGCCATGCCGGGGCTGCTCGAGCACCCGCGGGAGGCGTTCGACTACTTCCGCAACCAGGGCGTCGGCAGGGTCGTCTGCGAGGAAAAGCACATGGGCTCGCGGGCGGTCGTGGTGGTCTGCCGCGACGAGGAGGTGGCGCGCCGCCGGTTCGGCGTGACGCGCGACGGCGCCGGCATCATCTACACCAGGACGGGCCGCAGGTTCTTCGACGACCGGACCGCGTCGGCGGCGGCGCCGCCGGTCGTCGGCTCGTCGGCGGCGGCGCCGACGAGCAACGAGTGTCGCGACTGGCGACCATCGGAGCCGCGACCGCCCGCGGCCGGTGGCGGTACTCTCGAAACCCAGCTGCTCGACACGGTCCGCCAGGCTGCCGGCGCCGCCGGCTTGTGGGAGGAGCTCGCGAGCGACTGGCTCTGCCTCGACTGCGAGCTGATGCCCTGGTCGGCGAAAGCGCAGGAGCTGCTGCGCGGCCAGTACGCAGCGCTCGGCGCGGCGGCGCGGGCGGCGGTGGGCGACTCGGTCGGCCAGCTCGCCATGGGTTGCGAGAGACGAGGCACAGCCGGAGCCGATGGCCTGCCGGCGGTGCTGGAACGCTATCGCGACCGGCTCGGCCGCGTCGGCAGGTACGTCGATGCCTATCGCCGCTACTGCTGGCCGGTGAGCTCGGTCGCGGACCTGAAGCTCGCCCCGTTCCACCTGCTGGCCAGCGAGGGCAAGGTCCATGTCGGCCAGGACCACCTGTGGCACATGGCGACGCTGGCGAGGCTGGCGGCGGCGGCTCCGGGCACGCCGCTGCTCGCCACCGCCTGGCGGGTCGTCGACGTCACCGAACCGGCGGAGATCGAGGCCGGCTGCGCGTGGTGGGAGGAGCTGACCGGCGCCGGCGGCGAAGGCATGGTGGTCAAGCCGCTCGATTTCGTCGTGCGCGGCAGGCGCGGGTTGGTGCAGCCGGCGGTGAAGTGCCGGGGTCCAGAGTATCTGCGGATCATCTACGGCCCGGAATACGACGTCCCGGGCAACCTCGAGAGGCTCCGCCGCCGCGGGCTGACCGCCAAGCGCTCGCTCGCCCTGCGCCAGTTCGCCCTGGGCATCGAGGGGCTCGAGCGCTTCGTCCGCCGCGAGCCGCTGCGGCGGGTGCACGAATGCGTCTTCGGCGTCCTGGCGGTGGAGAGCGAGCCCGTCGATCCGCGGCTGTGACCGGCCGGACGCCGGCGCGCTCGCGCGGGCTACTGAGGTCTCCCCGTCCTCTCCAGGTTGTCTCCTGGTGCGCAATCCTCTGGGGACACCCAGGCTAGCTCCAGTGCATTGAGGTAGTCCGGGCGCCTGGCCGACGATGGCCGCGCGGTGAGGCGATCCTCACGCGCAAGGCCCAGAACCGTTTCTCGACACCGGAGGAAACCATGAGCTCGCCGTGGCGTATGGCGTCCCGTCTCCTGCTGTTCACGCTCTGCTGCCTCTACCTACCGCTTCCGGCCTCTTCGCAAACGGTCCGGCAAACCGGACCGGCGCGGGATGGGCAGCACGACTTCGACTTCAACATCGGCACCTGGAGAACCGAGATCAAGCGCCTTCAGCACCCGCTGACGGGCTCCAAGACCTGGCTCGCCTATACGGGGACCCACGTCGTCCGCAAGGTCTGGAATGGCCGCGCCAATCTGGGGGAGCTCGAGATCGATGGCCCGCCAGGCCACATCGAGGGCCTTTCCCTGCGCCTGTACAACCCCGAATCCCACCAGTGGAACCTGCTGTTCGCCAACAGCCGCGGCGGCACCTTGAGCGCACCGATGGTCGGCGAATTCAAGGACGGGCGCGGAGAGTTCTTCGACCAGGAGACCTTCAATGGCAGGGCCATCCTGGCGCGCACCGTATGGTCGGACATCACGTCGACCTCGTGCCGGTCCGAGCAGGCATTCTCGGACGACGGGGGCAAGACCTGGGAGGTGAACTGGATCGCCGTCGACACGCTGGTGAAGGACGCGGCCGCGGCCGAGCAAGGAGCGCGAACCGGCTCGGCGCGGGACGGGTCGCACGACTTCGACTTCAACTTCGGCGCCTGGAAGACGCACATCACGCGTCTGAAGCAGCCGCTGACGGGCTCGACCGCGTCGTTCGAGGTCAACGGCACGGTCCTCGTCCGGCCCGTGTGGAACGGCCGCGCCAATCTCGAGGAGATCGAGGCCGAGGGCCCCAAGGGCCACATCGAGGGTCTGACCTTGCGCCTTTACAATCCCGAGTCCCATCAGTGGGGCCTCAGCTGGGCCAGCAGCAATGACGGCACCATCAACCAACCCCTGGTCGGCGAGTTCAAGGATGGGCGTGGCGAGTTCGACGACCAAGAAACGTTCAACGGCAGGACCATCCTGGTCCGGCAGGTCTATTCGAAGATCACGACGAGCACGCACCACTTCGAGCAGGCATTCTCGGGCGACGGCGGCAAGAGCTGGGAGGCAAACTGGACCGCCGACTTGACGCGGGTAGGGCCATGAAGCGACGCGCGCACGGCCTTCTCTTTTGCACGCTGGGCTGCCTCTGGCACCCACTTGCCGCGTTGCCGCAGGCTGCCGCGGGTGCAGGTAAGGTGGGAGCGCAGCACGCAGCGGCGCAGCGGGACGGGCAGCACGACTTCGACTTCAACATCGGCACGTGGAAAACCCATGTTACACGCCTCGTGCACCCCCTGAGCGGCGCCGCCGTCTGGGCGCAATATGACGGCACCTCCGCCGTACGCCCGGTTTGGAAGGGCCGTGCCAGCCTCTTCGAGCTCGAGGTCGACGGCCCGGCAGGCCACATCGAAGGCGTCGGCCTGCGTCTTTACAATCCCCGCTCCCGCCAGTGGAGCCTGAACTGGGCCAACGGCAGCGACGGCACCCTGAACCCACCCATGATCGGTGCGTTCAAGGATGGACGCGGCGAGTTCTTCGACCAGGAGCAATTCAACGGCCGCGCCATCCTCGCGCGCAACTCCTTTTCGGACATCACCCCGAGCTCGAGCCGCTTCGAGCAGGCGTTCTCGGACGACGGCGGCAAGACCTGGGAGACGAACTGGATCATGACATTCACCCGGGCACCGGCCCCGGCCAAGCAACCCCAGCGCGTGAAGGCGCAGCGGACCGCGGTCCCATCTGCGCCAGTCCTCCATCACGCCGCCACGGCACGGGACCGGCAACCCGACTTCGATTTCGACATCGGAGCTTGGAAGGTTCACGTCTCGCGTCTCGAGCGGCCGCTGACGGGCTCCGTCAAGTGGACTGCGCTCGACGGCACCGTCGTCGTGCGGAAGGTCTGGGATGGCCGCGCCAACCTGGCGGAGGTCGAAGCCGATGGCCCGACCGGCCACCTCGAGATCCTGTCCCTGCGGCTGTACGACCCTCGAGCTCGCCAATGGAGCCTCAA
The DNA here is from genome assembly GCA_035949675.1 of Thermoanaerobaculia bacterium. Taxonomy (GTDB): domain Bacteria; phylum Acidobacteriota; class Thermoanaerobaculia; order Multivoradales; family UBA5704; genus JASLEW01. The sequence continues at coordinate 25,651 of DASZHY010000174.1, read as the reverse complement.
TTTTGCCACCAGCAGCGGCGGCGTCATGGCAGTTCCCATGGTCGGCGAGCTCAAGAATGGGCGCGGTGAATTTGTCGATCAGGAACAGTTCAATGGCAGGACGATCCTCGTTCGCTTCGTGATCTCACCTGTCACCGCCGATTCGGTCCGTTCCGAGCAGGCGTTCTCGGATGACGGGGGCAAGACCTGGGAAGTGAACTGGATCAACACCTACACGCGGATGAAAGACGGAACCTGACAAGATGCGATGACCCCGCTTCAGCCCTTGACCAGGTAGAGCTCGGAAGCGCCGGCGCCGCAGCGCGATGACCTTCTCAGCCTTTGACCAGGTATAGATCCGAGAGCATCCGGGTGTAGCTGTAAACGTAGGCCTGACCGTCGGAGCTGAAGTGCAGGTGGGCGACCTCGCAGAGTCCCGTCGTGTCCGGCGGGCTTATTTCTCTGAAGAGCTGCCGCTCGCCGCTCACGACGTTCACGCGATAGACCTTGATCGGCGTCTGCGTCGCCTGGTAGGCGTACAAGAAGCTCGGGTCGGAGGTCCACGCGAAGTCCTCCCCTGGCAGCAAACCGGGGATGGGGCGCGGCTGGTGGCCGTCCAGCGCGTACAGCCAGGCGCTGCCGCTTGCGAGACCGCGGCCGACGATCGACTTCCCGTCGGGAGAGGCCTGGCAGAGGGCAATTCCCTCCGGCGTGACAGGACGCGGCATACCGCCAGCCGCGCTCTGCAGGAAGCACCGCACCCCGTGGCCGGTCTGGTTCCCGGAGAAGATGAGCTGTTTGCCATCGGGCAACCAGTGAGCGCCGTGCCAGTATCGCTGAATGTCGCCGCGCGCGATTTGCCTGGCCGTACCGGCGCCGGTCGGCAACAGCAGCAGCCGCGCGCTGGCGACGATCGTCGTCGCCCATTTGCCGTCCGGAGAGAGATCGCCGGCCATGCCTTCGCCGAGCGGCGTCGGCGGCGAGCCCCGCAGGTCGCGCACGGCGACGGTATAGGACGGTCCGCCCTCTCCTCCCTGCTCGTCGAAGAGCACCGTGTTGCCGTCCGCCGAGAGGTCCGTGGGAATCGACCAGTCCCGCCAGGAGATCTCCCGCTCCTTGGTCGTGCCGCGAGCCAAGGCCATGATGCCCTTGCGTTGCTCGTCGCGGGTCAGGAGCATTCGACCGTCGGGAGCGACATCCTGCAGCGTCACGCCGCCAGGAGCCCGGAAGCTCAGGCGCAGCCGGCCCGATAGATCCACGGCATAGATGCGCCGCTCGAGCCCGGTGCGGGCGGCCGAGAACCTGACCTCGCTGCCGCCCGGCGACCATGCCAGACCTTGCTCACTCTCCCAGCCCGCGGAGAGGATCTTCTTGCGGCCGGCACGATCGACGATCGCAACGTCGCCCCGGTCGTCAGGGGAGGTCGGGTGATCGAGGAACGCGACCTGGTCGCCGCTGGGCGATATCCGCGGATGACTGATCCAGCCGGCGGTTTCGTAAAGAACGTGGCCAAGGGGAAATTCAAGGCGCTGCTTACCGGCCACGTCGCGGACCACGGCCAGCGTCGCCCCATCCGGCGCCCAATCGGCCCAGTAGACGTCCTCCGCGATCGCTCGCGGGGAGCCGCCGGCCAGGGGGACCTCGCCGAGAGTGCCCCGGACGGTCAGTAGAAAACGGTGCTCGACCGCCTGCAAGACCGCCACTGCCCCGGAGGAAGAAACCGCCAGCAGCTGCATCGACGGCAATCCGAGGCTGCGCGCACCGGGAAATGCCAAGTCGGTCGAGAAGATCTCCAGCGGCGCACCATCCCACGAGGCGGCATAGATCACGTTGTGCCCGCCGGGCGCAAACCTGGCCGAGTAAACCGTGCCGCGGTTGACGCTCAGCCGCTGAAAATCCGGCGGCGGCCGCTGGGCGGTGCGACGGCCCAGCAAGACACCCAGCCCGAGGAAAATTGCGCAGGCGGCAATGGCGACAGCCGCGCGGGTTGCGCGCTCGCGCCCAGGCGCGGCCTTCTCAGGGTTGGCGCCGCCTGCCGGGACCTGGTCCGGATACGAGTCGGTCGCAGCGCCCTCCAACCTGCCGACGAAGCGATAGCCGCGACGCGGCACCGTCTCGATGAAGGAAGGATTGTCGGCCACGTCGCCGAGGGCGGTGCGGAGCTTGGCGACCGCGACGTTCACCGCGTGGTCGAAGTCTCCGAAGCTGTCGTCCGGCCAGATGCGAGACCGCAGCTCCTCGCGGGTGACCAGGTCGCCCGGGCGCTCCAAGAGGATCCTCAGCACCTTGAAGGGCTGGTCCTGGAGCTTTATCCGGCTTCCCGATTTTCGGACCTCTCCGGCGTGGAGATCGGCCTCGAACGCTCCAAACCGAATCGTACGGGTCCCGGAATTCACCTTGGTCTCTCGCGGCCGAAAAATACTAGCACGGCACCGCCGATCGAGCGGGCAGGGGCGGGGCAGCCACCCGGCGCAACCGGCTCGCCCCTGGCCGCGGCCGCGGGCCTCAGAAGCGCAGGTCGGCGCCGGCGAGAAAGAACGTCGTGTCCTTGCCGCCGGCGTTGCGGATGAGCGTGCCGGCGGGCGCGTCGACGAAGGCGGCTTGCAGAGCCACGAACGGGCTGAGGCGCCAGGTCAAGTCCAGCTGCACGATGGCCGTCACGAAGCCGGAGCCGGAGACTCCCGGCGGCACCAGGATGCCGCCGCCGGCGCGGTAGATCGCGTCTTCCCGGTGCAGGCGCCACAGGAAGACGGCGCCCAGCTCGGCGGTGACCGCGGCGGCCGGCCGCAGCTCCAGGTAAGGGTGCAGGTCGTAGGCGTTGGCCGGCGCGAAGATCGAAGCTTCCGAGAAGTAGTTGAGCGCCGGGTAGGGCGCCTCGAACGTCTCGAGCACGCGGTCCCGCGGGTTGCGCTGGCTGCGCTGGCTGCGCTGGCTCCGATCACCGCTCGCGACGTCTGCCCGCATAGCCAGGCGCGGCCGCCACGGCAGGGACGCGATGGTGGCTCCGGTGTCGGAGGCGACTCCCCACGCCCCGATCCTCGCCGCGCCGAAGGAGCCGAACTGATACGACGCCTGGACGGAATAGTCCCGGGCTGGCTCGCGGTCCCAGATCCTGCCGCCCAGGGTATGACGCAGCTCCCTGGCGGTGCCCTGGGGATAGCTTGCCGCCAGCAGGCGGCGGCCGAGGTAGAACAGCTCGCCGCTCGCCCGGCCGGCGACGGCGTGCGGGGCCGTCCAGTCGACCGCCCAGAACGACTCGCGGCCCGACGGCACGCTCGAGAAGACGCCGAGCTTCGACTCCACCGGCCGCCCGGCGAAAGCCTCCAGGGTGTCGTCGCCGCGGGTCCAGATCAGCTTGGCGGCGTCGAAGGTCAGCCGCACGTTGGCGGCGTCGCGAAGGCTCACCAGCCGCCCGGAGCCCAGCGGCAGCTCCTGCCGGCCCAGGCGGAACGTCAGCCGCTCGCCGCGGCGATCGACGGCGGCAAGATCGAGGAAGCCCTGCTGCAACTCGAGGTCGCCGCGGTCGAAGGGACGTTCCGCCGGCCGCCGGCCCGTCTCGACGAAGCTGCCCAGCTCGACGAAGGCGCGAAAGCGGCGGCCGACGTGCAGGTCGCCGTCGGCGAGCAGGCGCGTGGCGGCGGCGGTGAAGGTGCGCCCGCCCGGCAGGCCGAAGAACGAATGGTCGTAGCTCTCGACGCGTTCGCGGAGCTCGGCCCCCAGCGTCAGGTAGGCGGTGCCGGCGGCGTCGAGCGGCAGGAACTTGAGGCGCTCGTACCAGGTCAGCGGCGTGGCGGGGTCACGCAGGAAGCTGTAGTCCTCGCGCCACCGGACGCTGCCGATCTCGCCGCCGATCGAGCGCTCGGCGGGCTGCTGGCCTGCCGCCGCCATCGCGGCGCCGGCGGCGAGCAGGAGCGCGCACATTACGAGCCGTGAGTTGCGCTTGCCGGGGGTCATGGCGGTCGTCAATGCGCAGCGGCGGCGGCGGCCGCAGCAGCAGCGGCGGCACTCGGGGCGCCGGCGGCGCGCGCTGCGGCACAGGGCGCGCCGGCGCTCGTCCAGGCGCGCATGAGCTGGACCAGCTCCTCCCGCGGCACCGGCACCGGCTGCCGGTTGCCGCCGGGGTCCCAGCCGTAGGCGACGAGCGGGTCGCTGGCGAGGTGCCGCGTGAGCGCCGGCAGGTCGCGGCCGCCGTTGCGCCGCGGGTCCTTGAAGACGCGGCAGAGCTCGCCGTCGGCCAGCCCTTCCCATCCCATCGACAGCGGCGCGAGGCGCCAGCCGGGTTTGCCGGGCACGCCGCTCGCCGGGTTGTTCTCCGCCTGGTGGCAGGTGCCGCACGCCATGCCGGGAACGCCCCGGTCTTCCGGCCCGCGCCGCACCAGGTTGGCGTGGGGGTGGCGGTCGTCGCCCTGCCGCGGGAAGCTGGTCGTGGTGTGGCAGTTGAGGCAGCGCGGGTGGCGCAGCACCTTGGCGATTTCGCCGAAGGCCCGCAGGCCCTCGCTGCGGTCGGTGCGATCGTTGCGGTCGGCCCGCGCGCCGAGCCCCGAGGCGATCAGCAGGGCCAGCGCGCAGCCGGCGCCGGCGGTCCAGGTCCTGGCGAGGCGCCGCGGGAGCCGCATCGCGCTCACGCTCCCGCTCCCTGGGCCGGCTGGCCGCTGGCTCGCCGGATGGCCCGCCGCACCCGGGCGTAGGTGCCGCAGCGGCAGAGATTGGTCATCGCGAAGTCGATCTCTTCATCGGTCGGGCGCGGCCGGGCCCGCAGCAGGGCCGCGGCGGTCATCAGCATCCCGGATTGGCAGTAGCCGCATTGCGGGACCTGCTCGGCGATCCAGGCGCGCTGCAGCGGATGCGAGCGGTCGGGCGAGAGACCTTCGATCGTCGTCACCTCGCGGCCCGCCGCCGCGGCCAGAGGAAAGGAGCACGAGCGCACCGGCTCGCCGTCCACGTGGACGGTGCAGGCGCCGCAGCGGGCGATGCCGCAGCCGAACTTGGTGCCGGTCAAGCCGAGCTGCTCGCGCAGGATCCACAGCAGGGGAGTCCCGGGGTCGGCGTCGACGTCGTGGACTTTGCCGTTGACCTTGAAGCTAGGCATAGCCTTTCCCTTTCGGCGGGCGCGCGACTCCGAGCCGCAGGCCGTGACGCCCGAGCGGCATCGCGCGCAGCCGGCGGCCGCACGCCGCGAAGATCGCGTTGGCCAGCGCCGGCGAGACGGTGACCGGGCTGGTCTCGCCGATGCCGCCCAGCTTCTCGCCGCTCGGCATCAGCTCGGTGACGAGCTCCGGTGCCTCGGCGAGGTAGGGCAGCTCGTAGCCGTCGAAGTTGCTCTGCACCACCGCGCCGTGGTCGAAGGTGATCTCCGACTTGCAGTAGGCGAGGCCGAAGATGACGCCGCCTTCGATGTTGGAGGCGGCGATCCCGGGGTCGAGCACGCGCCCGCAGTCGACGGCCGAGGTGACGCGCAGCACCCGGACCTCGGGCGCGCTGACCGCGACCTCGATCACCTGGGCCACCAAGGTGCCGAAGGCCTCGGCCACCGCGAGGCCGCGCCCGCGGCCAGGCGGCAGCGGCGTCCCCCAGCCCGCGAGCTGGGCCGCCCGGTCCAGCACGCGCCGCGCCCGCGGGTTCTTGCCGAGGAGGCGGCGGCGGTACGCGAGCGGGTCGGTCCCGGCCGCGTGCGCCAGCTCGTCGACGAAGCTCTCGAGCGCGAAGAGATTGGGGCCGTAGCCCGTGGTCCGCATCACAGAGGTGGGGATCGGCGTCTCCCAGAGGTGGAAGTCGACGCGGCGATGGGGCAGCTCGTAGATCGTCTCGAGCATGCCTTCGAGCGCGCTGGGGTCGAAGCCCTTCTCGCGCAGCATGGGCGCCAGGGCCGGGAAGACCGGCAGCAGGATGGTCGGCGACACCACCCGCGCGGCAAGGGCCGTGGGCAGGCCGGCCGCGTCCAGGCCGCAGGTCAGGCGCACCGCGGTCGCGGGACGGAACCAATCGCGGCGGATGTCCTCCTCGCGGTCCCAGATCATCTTCACCGGCCTGCCCACCGCCTTCGACACCAGGGCGCATTGGACGATGAAGTCGGGAAGCAGCCGGCGTCCGAAGGCGCCCCCGACGTAGGGGCTGCGGTTGACCTGGACCTGATCGTTGCGCAGGCCGAGCACCCCCGCCAGGGTGAGCACCGCCAGCTCCTGGCCCTGGGTCGGCGCCCAGACCTCGCAGCCGCCGGGCGTCACCGACACCGTGCAGTTCATCGGCTCCATGGTGGCGTGCGCCATGAAGGGGTTCTCGTAGTCGGCGGTCACGACCCTGCCTGCGCCGGCTGCGGCGCGCATCCTTTGCTCGACCTCGCCCGTGGCGACCGGCGTGACCCATGGACCGGCCTCCAGGATGCGGCGGTGATCGTCGCGGATCTGCGCGCTCGACAGCCTGGCGTCCGGCGCGGCCTCGAACTCCACCTGCAGCTTGGCGAGCGCGGTCCTGGCCTGCCACCAGGTGTCCGCGACCACCGCCACGCCCCGCTCGAGCGGCACCACGGCGCGGACGCCGGGCATGCCGGACACCGAGGAGGGCTCGACGCGGCGCAGCTTGCCCAGCAGGTCCGGCGCCGTCCGGACGGCGCCGGCCAGCATGCCCGGCAGCGCGAGATCGATGCCGAAGCGGGCGCTGCCGTCGACCTTCGCCGGGACGTCCACGCGCGGCAGCGGCTTGCCGATCAGCTTCAGCTCCGCATCGGCCTTGAGCCGGGGGCTGGCCGGGACCGGCAGCTTCGCGGCCTCGGCGGCGACCTCGCCGAAGGTGAGCCGCCGGCCCGAGGCGTCATGAACGATCGCGCTCCCGGCGGCGTGGCAGGAAGCGGGGGCGACGCCCCAGCGGGCGGCGGCGGCCTCCACCAGCATCTCGCGGGCGGCGGCGCCCATCTGCCGCATCAGGTCGTAGAAAGCCTGGACGCTCTCGCTGTTGCCGGTGAACATCCAGTTGCGCTGCGGGTTGCGATAGGCGGGGGCGAAGGGGGCGGTCTCGAGCTGTACCGCCTCCCAGTCCGCGCCCAGCTCGTCCGCCAGGATGGCCGGCAGGGTGGTGCTGATGCCCTGGCCGATCTCGGCCTGGGAGACGACGATCGTCACCACGTTCGCGGCGGTGATCCGCACCCAGGGAGTCAGCGGCAGCTCGCCGGCCGGCGGCGCGACGGCCGCGGCGCCGGTCATGGTGGCGGCCTTCGCGGGCAGGGCGCAGCGCAGCAGCAGGCCGCCGCCGGCGAGCGCCGTGCTCCACAGGAACGCCCGCCGCGAGGTGCCGCCGGCGGCCGGCGGCGCCGCCGCGGGGGATTCCGTCCTTCTGCTCGTGGTGCTCTCTGCGCGTGGCATCGGTTGCTCTCGCCTCCGCTTGCCTGCCGAATGCGGGCGGTCGTCGGCCGGCTCCGGCCGCTTGCGGGTTGTCGCCGACCTGCCGTGTTCGGAGGCCCGAGACCCGCCGCTGCCGCCGATGTTGTGCGCTATCCTGTGTGGCGGCTAGAAGGCACTTTTTTGATACCAGACGGAGTGCAACGATGGAAAAGATGAGCATCGCCGACTGTCCGGTGAAGGCCACGATCGACGTCATCGGCGGCAAGTGGAAGCCCTTGATCCTCCGCAGCCTCAAGGACGGACCCCAGCGCTTCGGTGAGCTGCGCCGGATGATCGACGGCGCCACCCAGAAGGTGTTGACGGGGCAGCTGCGGGAGCTCGAGGACGACGGGATCGTCGAGCGGCGGATCCACGGCCGGACGCCGCCGCTGCGGGTCGAGTACTCCTTGAGTCAGTACGGCGCGACGCTGCGGCCGCTCCTCAATCTGATGTGCGACTGGGGCCTGGAGCACATGGCGAAGGAGAGCGAGCGCGACGCGGCTGCCGGCGGCGGCAAGCCGGCCGCGGGCGAGCGCGCTTCCGCCGGAGCGGCGGTACGCGCTTAGCCGTCATCGCGGCACTGGGCTCGGTGCTGGCCGGCGGCGCTCGGCGCACGCCGCTTCACTGAGGCAAGCGCTCTATTCGTGAATGATGCCGCAGGGGACCACGGCGCTGGTGCCGCTATAGGAGCCGGTCCAGTTGGAGCCGCCGCCGCCCCGAGCGCCTCCGGTCACGTACTGCTTGAAGCTCTCGGGTGTCCCGGCGTGGTCGGAATTGGGGTAGGGGTTCGACTGGTCACCGTCCACCGGCTTGACGCCGAGCGCGGCGCCGTCGGTCGAGAACTGCGTGTACGCGGCGGCCCCCCATTGCCACTCCACCGTCAACCCTGCCGCGGTCGCGGTGAAGGTCCCCGACCAGGTGACGGGGTTGATGCCGCCCGGGAGACCGCCGGCCGGAACCTCGAAAGCCAGACCGTCGAGGAAGACATTCTTCGAGAAGCTCGACGGCACGACCGTGCTCCAGGTCAGGCCGTCGAAGGTGGACGACGCCTCGGCGACGGCTGGCGAGAACGTGATGGAGCTGTCGGGAACGTTCAGCTGGTAGGTCGTGCCGCCAGCGACGAAGCTGATGGTCGAGGCGATGAGGTTGATGGTGGTCGCCGAGCTCGCGTTGATCCCCTTGACCTTGAGGACGGCGTTGAGCCACACGAAGTTGCCGCCGGCGATGGGGGTGCCGTTGAAATTCGAGCCGATGGCCGACGCGCACGACTCCGCGCCGGCCGCCGAAGACGCGAGCGGCAGGAGCGCCGCCGCCAAGCAAAAGGCAGCCAGCAGCCGGCGTCCAGGAGACCAAGCATGGGCAGACGACTGGTAACCTGCGAAGGCGAAAGGCATGACGATCCTCCGTTTGTCGGGCCTGAACCTCAGACTGGCATTGGTCGAACCGGCTGTCAAGCCGTTGCATCAGGACCGTTGACAAGAGGTCAGAAATTCCCAGCCAAGTCGCCTGCCGGCGGCCGCCTTTACTGACGCGCAGCGGCCGGTATTCTGAGGAAGAAGGGATCGATGTTGGAGAGCGTCCTGCCGGCGACCGCCCCGTTTGCCGGAAAGGCTCCATAGAAAGTATTTCCTACCGCCTTCAACTGCTGGTAGTCGCCGAGCACCCGCTGGCGTTGCCAGGCGTTGTCGCGAGTGGGCGACAAGAACGTCAGGATGGCGCTGTCGGTCCAGCTGCCGCCGTGGTCGATGCTCTGTGCCATGTGGACCGTGAACTGTGGATACCCGCTCACGAACCCGTCGAAAGTGTCGTAGAGAAGGCCAACCGTGCCATTGTCGGCAACCGCCAATGCTGGCAGCGCCGCCTGAGTGTTTCCCGAAACGAGGCGTGACGAGACGATCCGCATGCCGGTCGTTCTGTCGGGGGATAGCCTGGTAACCTGCAGACGGTTGTTGCCGGTGCGGGAGTCGCGGTTGTGATAGGCGAAATAAACATCGCCGCGCGACGGATCTACCGCCAGAGCTATGGAGCCGCCGAGCAGCGCGTTGACCGTGCCAAACTTCTCGACGTGATCGCGGCAGGGCGTCGGGGCCTGGTTGGGGTCGTCAGGGCGCCCCTCGTCCGACTGATGCCGCGCCACCAGGAGCCCAGTGGCACGGCCATTCAACGACCAGGTCTTTCCGTGATCACGCGTGCGCGAAAGCCGGAAGCTGATGTTACGCGCGCAGGTGCGTTGATCGAGGCTCACGTCGTCTTGCCAGGCGGCATAGACGTCGTCCGTGGACGGGTCGGCGGCAATACGAATGGCGGCGCTCGCAATCTCACCGGTGCCCGCGGAAGTGCTCACGACCGCATCGTAGCCGGCGCCGAAGGAAGGCGGGGTGGATTGCTGGGCGACCGCCACGTGGTTCGCGGGAACGGCTGCGCCGTAGTCCGTGTACGCGACGTAGAGGAAGTCGGCGCCATGGTGTGCGGCGATCAGCCACGGCTGATCGGAGAACACCGAGCGGTTGGTTCTCTCCGTGGCGCCGCCGGCGACGGGCCATTCCCATGCGGCCGAGGAGGATGGGTCGCTCGAAGCTCCTGTCCAAATGGATCGTTGGCCAGTATTGGCGCCGAGGAAGGCGCCGAAAAGCGACAGGGCGCCGTTGCCAAAGTCGACAGTCTGGTCGCAAGGGCAACCCGCCGCCTCGGACCCCGGCGAGGGGGAGGGAATGGAGAAGCTCTTGGCCCAGGTCGCTCCGGCATCCGAAGAGGTCCAGAGCGGCGCCTCGGCGCCCCAGCTGCCGGAGAACGCGGTGATCACGATCGAGGCAGGATTTCCCGGGTCGACGGCGATCGAGGTCTCGGTGCCGCCGACCATGTCGGTGGCCCCCAGACCCGCGGCGACCACCAGGTCCTCGATCACCGCGCCGGGCAGACTGAAGCGCACCGACTGCGTGTGGTCGATCTCCTCGGGCAGCAGCGGCCGTTGATAGGGAGTCAGGTCCGGGCCCGCGTCGCCAGGCGGTTCGGCGGCCGACGCGGATCCATTCTGAGAGAACATCACGCTGCCGCAACACACGAGGATCGCTGCAAGCTGCTGAAGCATGGCCTTCATCGTCGTCCCTCCCGCCTCCGCCGACCGAGCGGAGACGTGCCGTCCTGGCAACTCGCGCCAGATGAGAGGACACCGCGTGGCGATTCACCCATCGCGACGCGTGCGGTTCGCTGGTTTGGACGGACGGGTTGCGGAACTTCCGGCCGCTGCGATCCGGCTCCCGCGCCCCTTACGGTGCCCGCCGGCACGGGCGAGCGACCGTCTGGCGTCATGTCAGCCGTCGCCGCCAGCGCGGAAGCCGGCGACCAGGCGCTTGGGCGCGACTTGCCGCCAGGCTTGCTCGAGGAGGCCCGGGAGGTCCTCGGGATCCAGGGTCGCGAAGCGGACCAGCACCGCCCGGTAGCCGCGATAATGGTCGGTGAGGTAGAAGGTCTGCGGATCGGCGCGCATGAGGATGTCGCGGGTGTCGAAGTCCACGATGAGGACGAAGGTCTCGCCGTCTTCCCTCAGCCTGACGAGGAGCTTGCCGCGGACCTTCAGGGCCGGCGTGCCGTACGAGGTCCCGTCTTCGACACCCGGCAGCGCCAGGGCGGCCTCCCGGACGCCGGCGAAGTCGACAGGACGGGCCTTGCCGTGGCGAGAGCTGCCGGGTGGCCCGGGCGGGTTGCTCGGTTTTCTCATCGCTGGTCGGCGGGCGGCGCCAGGAGCGATTCGGGGATCGCGACCCCAGGCCGCTCGTTGTCCCAGATCATTGCCGTGATCCACCAGCGTCGCCCGTCGTTGAACAGCTGGATGCTGTTGACGCCGCGCACCGGCGGCAGCTCGCCGCCAGCGGGGGAGGAGCGCCGCAGCTCGTAGCTGCTGAGCACGTGGGCGAAGTTGCCGAAGACGAAGACCTGGCGCGCGATCTCGGTCTCCCAGACCTCCTGCGCGGCGAAGAGCGGCGTGCGCGAGGCGATGTAGCCCTCGACGTCGAAGACGTCCGCCTCGGCGCCGCCCGACGCCAGCGGCCGGGTCGGCACCAGGCGTGCCCCGGGCAGGAACAACGAGCGCTCCCGGTCCCAGTCCCTGCCGCCGGCCGGCCCCGAGATCACGTCGTAGATCGCGGCCACGATCCCATCGATCGACTCCACGTCGGAGCTCCGAGCCGCAGCGATCACCTGGCCGCCGCCCTCATGGCTGCCATTTCCTCGCGGTTCGGCCCGTGCATGCCAGGGCTGATGCCGCCGCCCAGGCGGCAGAGCACCGAAAGCTGGCCGCGGTGATGAACCATGTGCAGCAGCAACCCGCGCCACAGCATGTCGCGGACGGTCATGTCGCTGCCGTCGAAGTACTTGATCCTGCGCTCCAGGTCCTCGGGGCGCAGGTTGCGGATTCGCGGCACCGCCTCGGCGTGGACCCGCTCGTAGCCCGGGGCCAGCTCGGCGACGGTGAGCGGCCGCGCGATGCCCGGCGGCCGCTTGCCGGGGTCGAAGCCGCCCATCTCGATGGTGTAGCTGTGGTAGGCGTCGCTCTCGGCAAGGTGCCAGGCAAGCTCGCCGATCGACCGCGCTCCCGGGTCCGGCCGGAAGTCGTACTGGTCCACCGGCAAGGCCTGCAGCAAGCCGGCGGTCTTCCTGGCCTCCTCGTCCCAGAGCGCCAGGAACCTCTGCAACTCGTCAACGGGCATGACACATCCTCCTCTCGATCCAGGCTCGCCGCTCCCTGCCGCGGCCGCGCGCGTTGCCGGCGGTTGCCGCAGGAGCCCAGACAGCATAGCGTGGCCCGGGCAGCCCGGGGCACGCCGCGAGCGGCCGTACTTCCGCATCACGTCGTTTCGCGCCATGATGGGCGGCCATGATCTCGCTTCTACTCCTGGGCTTGCTGCTCGGCATGCGCCATGCCCTCGAGGCCGACCACCTGGCGGCGGTGGCCAGCCTCGCCACGCGCAGCAAGGGGATGCGCGGTACCGTGCTGCAGGGAGCCGTCTGGGGCCTCGGGCATTCCCTCACCCTGCTGCTGGTGGGCGGTGTGTGCCTGATGCTCCGGGCCGCCATCTCCGAGCGCCTTGCGGCCGCCCTCGAAGGCGCCGTCGGGGTCATGCTGGTGCTGCTCGGCGCCGACGTCCTGCTGTGCCTGCGCCGGCGCCGCATCCACCTCCACGTCCACCGGCATGCCGACGGCACGGTTCACTTCCACGCCCACAGCCACGCCCCCGAGGAAGAGGCGCACGACCGTGACCATCGCGGTCGCAGTCACCAGCATGCGCACCGGGAGGGGTTCCCGCTGCGCGCCATGCTGGTCGGCATGGTTCACGGACTCGCCGGCTCGGCGGCATTGCTGCTGGTGACCCTCACCACTCTCTCGTCCGCCTGGCTCGGCGTCGCCTACATCACGGTCTTCGGCATCGGCTCGATCGCCGGCATGGCGGTGCTGGCCGCCGTCATCGCCCTGCCGCTCCGGGGCTCCGCGCGGACCCTCGCCGGCTGGACCAACGGGCTCGAGGCAGCCATCGGCGCGGGCACCCTGCTGGTGGGCGCGTGGGTGCTCTATAGCACGCCGTGGCTACAGAGCTTGCTGAGGTAAGCGATAGCTCACCCCGCTTGCCCTGCCCGCCGCCGGCGCTTGGCGGCGAGTCCTGACTTCTTCTTTGTCCACCGTCCTCCCGGCAGGGGCACTCTCCTGGTTACAGGGTGTTTCATGCCGATCCGTCGGAGAACCGTTTTTCAGGGAAAGGAGCTGACGATGAAGAGGACGACTATGCCGAGAGTGTCGATGCCGTTTGTCTTTGGGGTAGCCATTCTCTTCGCCCTGCTCGCCGGTTCCTCCGCGTTCGCGGTGGAGCCGGTGCACAAGGGCGTCGACATGTGGATGACCGTCAACGGCTTCGCCAGGACGAGCTTCGCCAAGGAGCCGATCCCCGCGGGCTTCTTCTGCGCCGACTCGAAGGCCTTCACCGGCACGGTGACCTTCAAGGGCGCGCCGCTCGCGACCGAGCCGGCGCGGGCCCTGGGCGACATCGACACGGTGGTGCGGCGGCTCGACGACGCGATGTTCAACGACAAGGGCGAGGCCACGACCCGCATCCAGCTGATGGCACTCTCGCTGATCAGCACCGAGCCGATCGAGACCGGCTGCGGCAAGTACAACGTCGCCGTCCATCTCGACGGCGAGCAACCCACGACGACCATGCGCATCTTCCGCACCAGCGCGCTGGGCGGCACCTACTCGGCCCCGCTCTCCCTCAACGTCAAGGCGGTCTTCACGCCGTTCACCGGCGAGGCGAGCGCCCGGCGCGAGCTGAGCACCCACATCGACCTGGGCCCCAGCACCAACTCCGTGTGGATGTACCTCAAGGCGCCGCAGTACAAGGGCGCCATCAAGGTCGACACCAAGGGCGACGGCCGGCCCGATACCGTGCTGCCCGCCGCGTCCAACTTCATCCCGGGCGTGACGCCGGCGGTGTTCAAGGGCCAGCCGACCAAGCCGACCCAGGCAGCGGCGATCGCCCTGTGCCCCCCGGGCCAGACCCCCTACCAGGCCTGCCATTGCGACCCGAACAGCACCGATCCCAACCAGAGCTCGGGTGGCTGCGACCACCTGCACTGCATCTGGACCTGCGTCACGGCGACGCAGCAGGATCAGTTGAACTCAAACTGACTAGGACTCCGGCGGCCCAGCGTCCTTGAACGGGCGGGTCGCCCCCCTCGACCCTCGCCCCCCTTCCCGATTTCTCGAACCGCCGGGTCGCAACCCGGCGGGCCGGGGGGGAAGGGGACGTGGCCCGGCGCCCGGGCCGCCGCTCATTCGTAGTGCAGGGCTTCGATGGGGTCCAGCGTCGCGGCGTGGCTGGCAGGATAGAGACCCGAGGCGAGGCCGACCGCCATGGCAACGCCGGTCGCCAGCAAGATCGCCGCCGGCGTCACCACGGTCTGCCAGCCGGCAACCGCCGCCACGGCGCGGGCGAGCGCCAGCCCGGCGACGATCCCGGTCAGGCCGCCGATCAGGCTGAGCGCGAAGGCTTCGACCACGAACTGGAAGCGGATGTCGCCGCGGCGCGCGCCGACCGCCCGCCGCAGCCCGATCTCGCTGGTGCGCTCGAGCACCGTGGCCAGCATGATGTTCATGATGCCGATGCCGCCGACCAGCAGCGAGATGCCGGCGATGCAGCCCATGACCAGGTTGAACAGCCGCTGGGTGCGCCGGCTCTCGGCGAGCAGGGCCTCCGGCACCACGATCTCGTAGTCGGCGGCGCCGCCGTGCAGGCGCGCCAGCAGCTCGCCGATCGGCGACGCCGCCAGGGCGGCGCTCACCCCGGGCTCGAGGTTGACCAGGATCTCGTCGAGCGGCGATTGCAGGACCGGCCGCTCGAACTTGCGCTCGGCGGTCGACGCCGGCAGGTAGATCTCGCGCGCCGGCGAGCCCAGCGCGACCCCCTGAAAGCTCTCGCCGCCCACTCCCGTGTCGCCGGCCAGGACCCCCACCACCTCGAGCCAGACGTCGTTGACCTTCACCAGCTGGCCGAGCGCCGGCCCGTACCCGAACAGCTCGCGCCGCACGGTCGTGCCGATGACGCAGACCTGCCCGTGCTCGCGCTCGTCCAGCGCGTCCAGGAAGCGTCCCTCCGCGACCGCCAGATGGGAGAGCTCGGCCTGCTCCGGACTGACGCCGTACACCTCAACGCTGGTGGCCCGCCGGCTCGCCGACATCACCTTGTAGGGCTCGAGGCGGAGGCGGGACACCACCCGATGAACCCCCGGCACCCCCTCGGCGATGGCGGCGCCATCGCGCGCCGAAAGACCCGGCGATCGGCGGCGGACCTCCTGCAGCTCCGTGGGGTTCAGGCTCTTCGCCCGCACCAGCACGTTGTGGAGCCCGAGCCGCTCGACCAGCGCCAGGGCCTCCCGCTCCGCGCCGGCGCCGATCGACAGCATCGCGATCACCGCCCCGACGCCGAAGATCATCCCCAGCATGGTGAGCGCCGAGCGCAGCTTGTGGGTCCCCAGGCTCACCAGGGCCGCCCACAGCGCCTCCGCCGGGCTCAAGGCCGCACTGCGTCCCCGCCGCGGCCGGACTCAGCGGGCGCCGGCATGGCGAACGACGTTGACTTGGTGGGTGCGCCGGGCTTGGCGGGTGCGCCGGGCTTGGCGGGTGCTGCGGGAGAGGCGGACCGGGGCGCGGCGGCGGCCGCCGGATCACGCAGCGCCAGCAGATCGCCGGCGGCGACCCCGGTCTCGATCACCACCGTGCCCACGCCGGCTGGGCCGAGCGTCACCGGCACCGGCGCGAAGGCGCGCCCGCCGGAGCGCCGGCGGTAGACCACGTTGCCGCTGCCGCGCTGGAAGACCGCCTCGCGCGGCGCCACCAGCGCCCCGCGCCGCTCCTCGAGGCGCAGGCTGGCGAGCACCCGCTGTCCTGGCTTGGCCGTTGCCATCGTCTTCAAGGTGCCGGGCGCAAAGGCCAGCGTGACCGCGAAGAACTGCACCGGCGAGCCGGTCAGGCGCGGCTTGGCCAGGGAATCGACACGGGAGATGCGCGCCGGGTGATCGATGCCGGGCTGGGACTCGACCACCACCGTCGCCGGCTTGCCCGCGGCCAGGCCGCCGGCGTCCGCCTCGAGCACGTAGACCTCGGCCGCCATCGCCGAGAGGTCGGGAATCTCGGCCAGGAGCATGCCGCTCCACACCGTGTCGCCCACGTGCGGCGGGTCGCCGCCTGGATGGTTGCGGTCCAGGATCAGCACGCCGTCGTGGGGGGCCGTCACCTGCAGCGCCTCGAGGCCGGCCCGGGCCTGGCGGATCTCGGCCTCCGCCTGACGCACGTCGATCGCCAGCAGGTCGAGGCTGGCGCGTCCCAGCTGCTTGCGCCCGGCCTGCTGCTCGCGAGCGTGGAGCTCCTTGCCGGCGGCCAGCTGCTGGTCCATCTCCGACTGGATGATGTCGTGGCGCGAAAAGATCAGCTCGTCTTTCTTCTGGAAGTGCCTGGCGTTGTCGAGCTCGGCCTGCGCCAGCGCCGAGTCGCGCTCGAGGTTGGCGACGTCGGCCTGCAGGCCCGAGCGCTGGCCTGCCGCCTTGAGCCGGGCGGTCGCGAGCTTCGCCTCGGCGTCGCGGAGCGCCCTGGTCAGGTCCGTGGGATCGAAGCGCACCACGACGTCGCCGGCGCGCACCCGCGTGCCGTCCGGCGCCACCCAGGCGACGTGGAAGGACCCGGCCCCGGTCCCGATCGCCGGCACGAGCACCGGCGCCGAACGCACCGCCCGCAGGTTGCCTTCGGCAGGCACCTGGTGAATGAAGTCGCGCCGCTCGACCGCCGCCACCGGCACCTCGCCGGACCCGTCCCTGCCGGCAATCTCTCTTGCGGCACGGCCGGCGGTCGACGCACCCGGCGGCAGGGAGGCCAGGAGCGCTACCAACGCCATGACCGCAATGACCGCAATGACTGCGATGACCGGAGCAGGGGCAAGGGCCGCGGCCAGCCGCCGCCGCGCGCTCATCGCCGCCCTCCGGCGGGCTGCGCGGCGGCCACGCCGCCGGCGATTCCCGCGGTTGCCGGCGCCGGCGCGGCGCCGGCCGCGGCGGCGGGCGGCACGCCGCCTTCTGCCTGCACCTGCACCAGGTCGCCGGGCGCGAGTCCGGCGAGGACCTCCACCTGGCGGTCGTCGTGGCGGCCGAGGCGCGGGCGCACCGTCTCGGCGCCGAAGCGCGTGCGGCGGACGACCAGCGGGCCGTCGGGGAGGCTGCGCACCGCCGCCAGCGGCGCCAGCAGCACCCGCGGCGCGCGATCCAGCTCGATGGCGCCGGCAAAGCGCATCCCCGGGCGCATGCGCAGAGGATCGGTGCGCGCGAGGGCGATCTCGATCCGCACCATCTTGCCGGCCAGCGCCGCGGCGCGCTGGCGCACCGCGCTCTTGATGGCGGCGACCCGGCCGGTGAAGACCATCTCGGGATGGGCGTCCAGGCGCAGCGCGACGGTCTGGCCGGCGGCGACCCGCCCGGCGTCGGCCTCGTCGATCTCCCCGTCGGCCCGCAGGCGGCCCAGGTCGGGGATCTCCATGACCTGCTCGCGGCGCCAGCATGAATCGCCGACCTGCTTTTTCTCTCCGCGCGGGTTCGGCAGGTAGACCACGGTGCCGTCGCGCGGCGCCGCGACGTGCATGCGCGCGATCGCCGCCCGCACCTCCGCCACCCGCGCCGCCGCCCGATCCCGCCGCTCGGTCAAGGACCGCAGCTGGGCGGCCGCCGCCGTGGCGGTGAGCTGCAGGCGGTGCCGCTGGTACTCCGTCTTGCGCGCCGCCAGCTCGAGATCGGCGCGCGCTGACGCCAGCTCATTGCGCGATTTGAGCTCGGGAGGCACCGCGACCGCCAGCTCGGCGCGCCGGCGATCGGCCGCCGCCTCGGCCAGGTGCAGCTCGCCGTCGCTCCGCGCCAGCGCCAGGTCGGCGCTCGCCTTCTCGAGCTGCTTCTGTGCCGAGTCCCGCTCCGCCTCCTTGTCGCGCAGGGTCTTCTCGAGCGTGGAGGTGTCGAAGGCGAGCACCGGCTGGCCGCGCCGCACCGTCGTGCCCTCGGGCGCCATGAAGACGATCTTGAAGTCCCAGAGGTCCGTGGCCGGCGGCGGGCCCAGGCGGGCGGCTTCCTCGGCCGCGAGGGCCCCTGACACCGGCACCGAAAGCACCAGGTCGCCGCGCCGCACCTCGGCCCAACCGGACTCGCCGGCAGCAGAGCCGGGACCGTCCCCGGCCAATTTCGGAGACAAAGCAGCCTGGGCAGCCAGGGCAGCCAGGATGGCGGCCAGGACGGCGGCGGCGATGACGGCCGCCACCAGCAGGCCAAGCGCCCGCGGCGAGAGGATCCGCCGGCGGTCGCTCACCAGGCCCCCCCGGGAGCGAGGGCCCGCAGCGCCTCGCCTTCCTGAACGCCGCTCGCTGCCACGCACCAGAAGGCGTCGCACGGGCCCAGGCGCACCGGTGCGGCGCCGCCGCCGGCCAGCCGGACCCGGGGCGGCGCGCCGGACTGGCCGAGCTCCAGCGCCGCCCGCGGCACCAGCAGGGCGCCGCGCACCGGCGCGCCGGCGATCTCGACTCGCGCCGACATGCCGGGGCGCAGCCGCGCGGCCGCCGGCGGCGCCACCGGGTCGAGCGCGATGCTCACCGCGATCGCGCGCAGCAGCGCCGTCCGTCGCGACTCCCGCGCCACGCCCGCCACCTCGACCACGCGCCCGCGGTAGCGGCTCCCCGGATAGGCGTCGAGGACGCAGGTCGCCGGCATGCCCGGAGCGACCCGGCCGTCGTCCACGTCGGAGAGCGCCGCATCGACCATCATCGACGAGGTCTCCGGCAGCGTCGCCACGGTCATCCCCGTCCACACGTTGTCGCCGGCCTGGTACTTGCGCCCTTCCATCGGGTGCTCGCTCACCACCACCAGGCTGTCGCGCTGGGCCCGCAGCGTGAGGTCGTGGATCGCCGCCGTGGCGACCGCCACGTCCCGGCGGGCCTGGTCGAGGACGATCCGCTGCACGCCCACGTCGGCCGCCGCCTTGGCGCGCTGCGCCTTCAGGTCCTCGATCGCCTTGCCGAGCGCGCCGTCCGCCTGTTGCAGCTTGAGCTGGCGGTCCTGGTACTCACGCCTTGGCAGCAGCTCGGCAAGCACCGCCGCCGCGATCCGGGCCTTGGCCAGATCGGTCCGCGCCTGCTCGACGGCGAACTCCTTGTCCGCCTGGTCGGCGCGAGCCTGGGCCTCGATCCGGGCAAGGTCTGCGGCGGCGGTGTCGGCGGCCAGGCGTTGTTCCTCGAGCTTGGCGAGTAGGCTGGTGTTGTCGAACTCGACGACCGGCTCGCCGGCGGCGACGCGCGAGCCGTCCTCCGCCAGCCAGCGGATCTGCACCTCGAAGCTCGGGGACGGCGGCACCACCACCGGGAGGGCCCGCGCCGCCCGCAGCTCGCCGCTCAGCAGCAGCCGCGGGGCAAGGTCGCCGCGCCGCACGGCCAGCGCCGCCTCGGGGCCGGGGATCCCCGCACCGGCGGCGACCGGCGCGGCGGGATCTGCGGCCGCTGGACCACGGCAGCCGGTCAGCGCGGCGGCGGCAGCCAGGGCGCCGGCGAGCGCGGCAACCTCAGCCAGCGCAGCCAGCGCAGCCAGCGCGCCTAGGGAAAGCGCGCCAGCCGCGCCAACCGCGGGCAGGGAGAGCGCGGCCCCGGGCAAACTCCGCCATGAGACATGGCTGCGCATGTCTTCATTATCTACGATGCGGACTGGTGCGGCGTCGCGGGGTCTCATCCCGGCTCCCGGGCCGACAGCGCCGCGCCGAGGCCGACCAGCGTCAGGATGCAGCAGCCGAGCAGCGCCACCACCATGACCATGCCGAGCCGGGCGTTCGCCGGCACGCGCGAGGCGAGCAGCACGGCGAAGCCGAGCGCGATGGTCAGGGTGTCACTGACGATGCCGGGCCCCGCCAGCTCGAAGGCGTGGGCGACGGCGTCGGGGCGCCCCTCTTCCCTGGCGCGCCGCACGCGATTGAGGAAGTGAATGGCGTAGTCCTCGCCGATGCCCAGGGCGATCGCGCAGAACATCGAGGTCGCCACGCCGAGCGGCATGCCCCACCAGCCCATCGCCCCGAGCACCCAGACGACCGCCAGGCTCGACGGCAGGAGCGCGAGGACGCCCAGCCGCGGCGAGCGGAACAGCAGGCAGAGCAGCACGCACGAGCCGAGCAGCGCGAGCGAGGTGGAGGCGACCTGGGTGTAGACGATCGCCGGGATCATCGCCTGGCTCACCGCGACGTCGCCGGCAAAGTCGAGGGCGGCGCCGCGGGGCGCGAGCTCGCGTCGCTCGTACCCGCGCAGGGCGCGCATCAGGCGCCCGGTGTCGCGATAGTTGGCCTCCTTGAGGAAGATCGAGACCAGGGCCTGGCGCAGGTCGTCGTCGACGAGCTCGCGGCGCTGCTGCCGGCCGCGCGCCAGCTCGAAGACCTCGAGCAGACGAGCGATCCGGCGGGGGTCGTCCGGGATCGCCTGCGTACCCTGGCGCCGCGCCATCCACAGATAGTGCGTCGCCGCCAGCTGCCCGTAGGGGCCGAGCACGCCGCCGACCTCGCGGCGCGCGCGCGCAAAGTCCTCGAAGGCGCCGACGGCGCGAATCGCCGCCGGGTCGAGCAGCGGGCCGCTCCGGATGCCCCCGTCGGGGGCGCCGGCAACGGCGGCGGGAATTTCGGCGGGCCGCGGAGCGAACCACGGCCGCGGCTCGAACCGCAGCCGGGCGAGCAGGACATGGGTCCCGAGCAGCTCGCGGTTCACCTCCGTTGTCGCCAGCCGGAAGGGGCTGCCGGCGGCGAAGCCGTCCTCCCAGCTGTCCTGCACGTAGAGGCGGCGCGTGCCCAGGCCGAGCGCGGCCGTGGCCACGGCCAGCACGGCCAGGGCCGCCAGCCGGTGGCGCAGCAGTGGCGCCGCCAGCCGGCGGAACAGCCCGGCGCCGGCCGGCGCGAAGGGACGCGGCCGCCGCATCCGCGCGGGGCCGAGCAGGGTCAGGGTGGCGGGGATGGCGGTGAGCGACCAGAGCAGCTCGAACGCCGTTCCCAGGCCGGCAAAGGCGCCGAAGGCGCGCACCGCCGGTTGCGGCGAGGCCAGGAACGACAGGAAGCCGATCGCGGTCGCCAGGCAAGCGAGCGTGATGGGCAGCGCCAGCAGGCGCATCGTGGCGCGCACCGCCGCCGGCGGCTCGCCGCCGCCGCCCGGCTCGCCCAGAAGGCGCTGGTACTGCATGAAGATGTGGATCTCGTCGGCGAGGCAGATGGAGACCAGGATCACCGGCAGCACGGCGGTCGTGAGGTAGACCGGAAATCCGAGCCAGCCCATGAGGCCGAAGGTCCAGACCAGCGTCGCCGCGACCTTGGCGAGCGCCGCGGCCGTCCCCCACATCCGGCGGCAGCCGCGCCAGAAGACGAGGGTGATCACGGTCACGGCAAGCGGCACCAGCAGCTTCAGGTCGGCGAGCAAATGCTTGCCGAGGAGCGATTCGGCTGCCGGCGCTCCCGCCACCAGGACGCGGTCGCCGGCCACTGGCATGCGCTCCGCGGCGTCGCGGACCCGCTGGTAGATCGCGGCGCGGTCGACGGCCGCGGGCGCGCCGGGATCGAGCGGCGGGACGCCCACCAGGATCGACACCGCGCGCGCGTCGGCCGACACCAGGGTGCCGGTCATGATCCGCGCCGCCGCGACGTCCTGCTCGAGCAGCGCCATCAGCGCCGGCGTGTCGGGGAGAGGATCGAGGAAGGGGCGGAAGGTGAGCGTCCCCGGATAGACGCGGTCGCGACGAACGGTGGCCAGGCTGACCACGTGATCCGGCCCGATGCCTGAGACGCCAGCGAGGGTGTCGCTCAGGCGCTTCAGGTGGCGCATGGTCGCCGGGTTCCACACGCCTCGCGGGTCCGAGGTCTCGATCAGCACCACCAGCGGGTCGCGAACCCCGAAGTGCTGCCGCACCGCGGCATCGAGGCGCACGGCCGGATCGTTCGCCGGCGCCAGGGCGCGCCCGTCGGTGCGCACCTCGAGGCGCGCCAGGCCGGGCGCCGCGGCGAGGGTGACGCCGGCGAGCAAGGCGAGCGTCAGCCACGGCCTGCGGATCGAAACCTGGGACAGCGCATCCAGGCGTGGCAGGCTCACGTCTCTTAACGTGTGCGCGGCGCAGCTACTGCGCACCCCAGCCGTCGCCACGAGGGCTCAGCTCCTGGGTCAGCACGGCGTTGATCAGCTTCGGATTGGCCTGGCCGCCGCCTTGCGCCACCTGCTTCATCACCTGCGCGACGAGAAAGCCGAGGAGTCCCGTCTTGCCGCTGCGATAGCGCTCCACCTCCGCGGGATGAGCCGCGAGAACGCTCCGGACGACGGGCAGGATCTCGGGGCGCAGCCGTTCGAGCAGCTCGAGGTCCTGCGCCGAGAGCGGAGTGGGGGCCTTGGCCTCCTGCGCCTTCGCCACTCTCGGCTCGGGGGCCGTCCGCGCGGCGGGTGCGACCGACGCGGCCTTCTGGACCTCCTGCCCCCACGAGTCCCGGAGCGGCACGATGCGATTGAACACGGGACGGCCGGGACGCGAAGCGATGGGATCGCGGAAGAAGTAACCCTGTCGCTCGAACTGCAGCCGTTCTCCCAGCGCCGGGTCCAGCGCCGACGGTTCGATACGGCTGCCGGCGAGCACTTCGAGGGACCGCGGGTTGAGGCAGGCTTCGAAGCCCCCTTCCTCGAGATCGGGACGCTCGACCCGGAACAGGCGGTCGTAAAGCCGAACCTCGACCGGCAGTGAGTGGGCGGCGGACACCCAGTGCAAAGTGCCCGGCACCTTGCGGCCGTCCGCGGCCGAGCCGCCGCGGGTGGTGGGATCGTAGGTGCAGCGGACCTCGACGACCTCGCCGCTGGCGGGGTCCTTGATCACGCTCTGGCAGCGGACGAAGTAGGCATAGCGCAGCCGCACTTCGCGGCCCGGGGCGAGACGATGGAAACCTTTCGGCGGCGTCTCCGCGAAATCGTCATGCTCGATGTAAAGGACGCGCGAGAAGGGCACCGTCCGGCTGCCCTCCTTGGGGACGTCGTGGGGGTAGTACGGAGCGTCCAGCTCTTCGACCTGGCCCTCGGGGTAGTTCTCGATCACCAGCTTCAACGGTCGCAGCACGCAGAGCACGCGAGGGACCTGGGGATTGAGATCCTCGCGCTGGCAATACTCGAGCAGCGTCACGTCCACCGTGCTGTTCGCCTTGGCGACGCCGATGCGCTCGCAGAAGTCGCGCAGCGCCGCGGGAGTGAAGCCGCGGCGGCGCAGGCCGGCGAGGGTCGGCAGGCGCGGATCGTCCCATCCCGACACGTGTCCGCGCTCGACGAGCTCCAGGAGCTTCCGCTTGCTCATCAGGGTATAGGTCAGGTTGAGGCGGGCGAACTCGATCTGCCGCGGCGGGTCCGGGAAGCGCAGCGAATCCATCAACCAGTCGTAGATCTCCCGATTGTTCTCGAACTCCAGGGTGCACAGCGAGTGAGTGATGCCTTCGATGGCGTCCGAGAGCGGATGGGCGAAGTCGTACATCGGGTAGATGCACCAGGCATCGCCGCGGTGGTAGTGAGTGGCGCGCTTGATGCGGTAGAAGAGAGGGTCCCGCATCTTCATGTTGGGTGCGGCCATGTCGATCTTGCCGCGCAACACGCAGGCGCCGTCCGCCAGCTCACCGGCCCGCATCCGGCGGAAGAGGTCGAGGTTCTCCTCTATCGTACGATCGCGGTAAGGGCTGTTCCGGCCGGGCTCGGTCACGGTGCCCCGGTAGTCGCGGATCTCGTCCTCGGTCAGGCTGCAAACGTAAGCCTTGCCGAGCTTGATCAGCTCGACCGCGTACTCGTAGAGCTGCTCGAAGTAGTCCGACGCATGGAAGAAGTTCTTTCCCCAGTCGAAGCCCAGCCAGCGCACGTCCTGCTGAATTGCCTTGACGTATTCCTGATCCTCGGTCTCGGGGTTGGTGTCGTCGAGGCGAAGGTGGCAGGAGCCGCCGTTCTCCAAGGCCACGCCGAAGTTGAGGCAGATCGACTTGGCGTGACCGATGTGGAGATAGCCGTTCGGCTCCGGCGGGAAACGGGTGACCACCCTGCTGCCGTGCTTGCCGGCGGCGCGGTCGCGGTCGATCAGCTCGCGAATGAAGTCGCGTCCGGCAGTGGAGGTCGTGGCGTCGAACATCGCTGAGGTCCTCGGTGAATGAATGGGGCGCGGGCTACGCCGCGATGGCAGTATATGGCTATCCGTAACCGTCGCCGCCGACCCGCCAGCTTCAGGCGCTGACGGGACGGCGGCGACGCTGGCTGCGCTGGCTGCGCTGGCTGCGCTGGCTGCGGCTGCTGCGCTGCGGGGTGCAGCAAGCTCGGGCTGGTGCCGCGATGCTACGGCGCAGTCCCGACCTCGACGACGAAGTGGGCCTTCTCACCCTGCGCGACGCCATAGGTCTTGGCCTGCGGGGCCTGCTGCACGCGGATCGGGCACTCCGCGGTGGGACGGAAGCGGGTCGCCCACAACACCTTCTTGCCCACGGCGCAAGTGACGTCCCGATCGCCATCCTGGAGATGGATCGTCCGGGTGGCCGCGTCGTAGGTCAGGCCGGGGACCGCCAAACGTTGTGAATGGACCAGATCTTCGTCGCCGCCGCGCTCGAGAAAGTCGACGACGACCCAGGCGCGGCCGAGGCGGAGATCGGCGTCGAAAGCGGCGCCGTTGACCGACTCGTCGGGCGCCATCTCACGGTCGACCACGACGGTCGTGGCCTGAGCAGCCAGGCCGGAAAGCGCCAGCAGCGACATGAAGCAAAAAGCTCGTGCGATGCTCATTTTCGGGCTCCTTTCAAGGGCTCTGAGGCCAGGGAGTCGGTTCCCGTTGCGTCTCAGCGGCCAACCCGATCGATCCCTGCCGGCATTGGAGACTCGCGGCGGCGCAAAATATTCCGCGGCGGAGCTGCGCCCGCGCAGCTGGGCGAAGCGAAGGAAGTCGAAGCGAAGCGCGCGTCGACCCGCCCTACTCGGCGCAGCGGGTGCCCGGCAAGCCGGGCGGCGCAGCGAAGCCCTGAGCCGGAGACCGCCGGTGCTGCTGTTCGATCAGTCGGGGGGTGTGACGGGAGGCGCGGCGGCCGGAGGAGGCGCGGTCAGGGCGCCGATGATGGCGACCGCCGCCACGACCACGAGCGTCAGGGTGGCCGCGACAGTGGCGGCTGCCAGCAGCAGGTAAAGGACGACGAACACCAGGAGGCCGAGCAGCAGCAGGACAAGCAGCGCGACCGCGGCGCCGAAGACTGCCGAGATCGTCCAGGAGAGCACGGACAATCCGCTCACGTCAGATCCGATGAGAGCCATTGCGAGATCCCGCAGGGCTATGCTGCCGGGCGTGCGTGACCCCGTGCAGCGCGGTCATGCCCTGCTCGTCACCGCGCCATCGTAGCACCACGCGGTCCTGCCTCAGCTCCCCGCCGGGTCCACGCTGGTCCTCGGTCGGACAAGCGGTTAGGCTTGGACCACGCGCTGGATGCGGCGTCGGCGCAGCCTGCGGCCGCCAGCGCCGCCAGCGCCGCACGCGCCCCAGGTGGCCTCATCGCACCGTACGGAAGTGGATCTCCACGGCGCGCCACGCGGCGTGGTGAGAATCGCGACCGGAACCATGGAGATGCTCATCCGCCGTTGCCGCCCTGCCGACGCCCCGGCGGTCGCCGAGCTGGCGACCGAGCTGGGATATCCGACCGATTCGGCGCAAGCCCGCGCGCGTCTCGATCGGCTGCTGGC
>DASZHY010000173.1:0-7326 GCA_035949675.1 Thermoanaerobaculia bacterium | reverse complement strand
GCCTCGGCCAAGGTCGCGGCACTCGCGTCGGCGCCCGGCCCTGCCCGCGCCGCCGTCAGCGCCGCTGCCCGCTCCAGCAGCGCGGCAGCCGGGCGGCCGCGCACTCCTCCGAGCACCGCCTCGAGCCCGGCGTCCAGGCCCTGCGGCGACAGGCCGCAGAGCGCCGCGAGCGGCGACGCGAGCTCCCGGCGCTCAGGCGATTCCGGGTCCAGGAACGTCTCGACGGCCGCCGTCCATGCGTCGAGCAGCGCCGCGTCGGGAAGCGCGCGCAACGCCTCGCCGCCCCGGCCCAGCGCCGCCGCAAGAGCCGCCAGGGCGGCCGGCGTCCACGCCGCCCGCGAGATCGGCGCCGGCACTTCCGGCGATGGCGCCTGCACGGCGCAACTGCCCGGCAGCACCCCGGGAGGCAGCTGGAAATCGGCCAGCACGCCCGCGATTATGATCCACCGCCGCGACCGGCTGCCGGTGCGCATATTCACTGCCATCTTTCGTCAAGGTAGTCAGGGACGCCCGCATATTCACTGCCATCTTCCGTCAAAGTGGTCAGGGATGGCCGAGTGCGAGGCGGGCGCGAGCCTCCAGCAACCGAACGAACCTTCGGTGACGCTTGAGACGACCGCAAGCGGCGCGCCCCGAAGATAAGCGCCGGCAAACCGGCTGTGCTCGAGCCAGCTCCGGACGAGCCAGCTCCGGAGGGTGAGAGCCAGAATGAAGCTATAATGGAGCTGTTTTGGAGCCACCTGATCCCAAGCCGGTTTTCCCGGCAGGAGGAGCGAAATGCCCGTGGACCTGTCGATCAAGCGCGTTCCCGATTTCCTCGTCGAGCGTCTCCGCAAGCGTGCAGCCTCGAATCACCGCTCCATGCAGGGAGAGCTGATGGCAATGCTGGAGGAGCGCGTGATTCAGGACGACCGGCTCACGCTCGAGCAACTGATGGAGCTCAATCGCGCAATGGGATTCCGTACTCCCTCCGAGTCGGTGGAGATGATCCGTGCCGATCGAGATGACCCTCGGCGGGGCGAGCCTCGGTGAAGGTCGTCGATGCCTCTGCCATATGCGCCATCCTGTTCGCAGAGGAGGAGGAGCGGCGCGTTGCTGACCGGATCGCCGGCGATTCGATGGTGGCGCCCACCCTGTTGAGCTACGAAGTCGCCAATGCCTGCTGGCAGAAGCTACGGCGGCATCCGGAGCGGCGGACGGAGCTGCTCGGCGTGCCCGCCCGCTTTTCCCGTCTCGGCATACGGCATCTGGAGGTGAATCTCGCCGCAGTCGTCCTGCTGGCCGAAGCGACCCGCCTCAGCGCTTATGACGCAACCTATGTCTGGCTCGCCCGCGCGCTCGGGGTCGAGCTGATCAGCCTGGATCGCCGCGTCCTCCAGGCAGCCGCCGAGCCCTGAGCGGCCCGCTCTGCCCAGCCCTGCCGGTCGTCGTAGAATGGCCGCACTTTTCCGGAGGTGACCGTGATCGACGCCCGCGCCGGCCGGCTGGCTCTTGCCTCTCGCTTCGGTCCTTCGACGATGTCCGTTCCTTGCGCGCTCGTCGTTCTCAGCACTCTTGCGGGCCTGCTCGCCCTCGGCGCAGGCGCGCCCGCCGCGGCCGCCTCCGCCTCGCCGTCCGCCGCGCCGCCGGCTGCGCCGGCCGTGGCGCTCGACTGCGAGCTGCTGTTCGCCGGCGGCCGGGTCGTGGACGGCACCGGCGCGCCATGGTTCCGCGCCGACGTTTGCGTCGCCGGCGGCCGGATCGCGGCGGTCGGCCAGCTGGCAGCGGCGCGGGCGCGCCGGCGCATCGACGCCTCGCGGCTGGTGATCACGCCGGGGTTCATCGACATGCTCGGCCAGTCCGAGTACAACGTGCTGGTCGACAACCGCGCCGCCAGCAAGATCACCCAGGGGATCACCACCGAGATCACCGGCGAGGGCAGCTCGATCGCGCCGGTCAACCAGCGCATCATCGACGAGGGCAAGGAGATCTACGAGCACTACGGGGTCAGGCCCACCTGGACGACGCTGCACGAGTACTGGCGGGCCTTCGAGCGGGCGCGGCCGGCGATCAACCTCGGCACCTTCGTCGGCGCCGGCGGGGTGCGCAACCTGGTGATCGGCGAGAGCGAGCGGCCGGCCACCGCCGCCGAGCTCGCGGCGATGGAGAAAGCCGTGGCCCAGGCCATGGAGGAGGGCGCCTTCGGCCTCTCCACCTCGCTGCAGTACGTTCCCGACCGCTTCGCCTCGACCGAGGAGATCATCGCGCTCGCCAAGGTCGCCGCGCGCTACGGCGGCAGCTACATCACCCATCAGCGCTCCGAGCAGTACCAGATCGACGCCAGCCTCGACGAGGTGTTCCGCATCGCGCGCGAGGCGAAGCTGCCGGCCCAGATCTACCACCTCAAGGTCGCCTGCCAGGGCATGTGGGGGCAGATGCCGCACGTCCTGGCGCGGCTCGAAGCCGCGCGCGCCGAGGGCCTCGACGTCTCCGCCGACCAGTACCCATGGACCGCGGGCGAGAACGGCCTCGACGCCAACCTGCCGCTCTGGGTGCGCGACGGCGGCCCCGACAAGCTGATCGCGCGTCTTGCCGACCCCGCGGTCCGGGCACGGGTCCGCGCCGAGCTGCACAAGGACGACCGCAGCTGGGAGAACCAGTACCAGTGCGCCGGCGGTGGCAAGGGCGTCCTCATCGCCACCGTGGTCAATCCCGCGCTCAAGAAGTACGAGGGCCAGACGGTGGCCGACATCGCCAAGGCAGAGGGCAAAGACGAGGTGGACGTGATCATGGACCTGGTGGCCGCCGACCGCGCGCACACCTCCAACATCATCTTCATCATGGACGACAAGGACGTTCGCGCGGCGCTGCGCCACCCGTTCGTGTCGCTCTGCACCGACTCCGGGGCCGAGGCCGTGGACGGCATCTTCGGCCAGGAGAAGTCGCATCCCCGCGCCTGGGCCTCGGCGCCCCGCATCCTCGGCCACTACGTGCGCGACGAGCACCTTCTCCCGCTCGAGGAGGCGGTGCGCAAGATGACCTCGCTGCCGGCCTCGCGCATGGGCCTCGCCGACCGCGGCATCGTGCGCGCCGGCATGGCGGCTGACCTCGTCGCTTTCGATCCCGAGAAGGTCCGCGACGTCTCCACCTACACCGACCCGCTCCACTACAGCGAGGGGATCCCCTACGTCGCGGTCAACGGCCAGCTGGTCGTCGACGGCGGCAAGATCACCGACGCGCGCCCCGGCCGTCCCCTCTACGGCCCCGGCTACAAGCCTCAGCCGTAGGCCATGCGGGCCTGATCCTCCACGATCTCGCCGGCCGCACGATCGTCTACGAGCTCGGAGAGGCGCGGGTTCGCGTGCTCGAGCTGGCAGCGGTCATCGAAACCAAGGAGCAAGCGAACCGTGAAAAGGACCGCGCCGTGCTGCCCGTATTGCGGCAGACGCTGGCCCTGAAGAACGCGCCTTCGAATTGGTAATAGAAATAAGGGCGATAGTGGCCATTTACAGAGGCCACTCACACCGTCAGCATCTCGTGCGGCCACAGCCCGTGAACCGGAAGACACGTCACGCACCGCAGGAGACGCCGAACGGTCAACCCATGATGAGCTCCAATCGCCCTCGTGCCGGAAGGATCAGCCTGTCATCCCTGAGCGCCCGGATCGCAGCCGGGCTCATCGCGCTCGGTGCCGGCAGCCCCGCGCTCGCCGCGGCGGATTTTGGTCCCACCAATCACTTTTACGCTCCCAGTACACTGCCCTTTCAGGCTCCGCCCTTCGACCGGATCAAGGACGAGGACTTTCAGCCGGCGATCGAGGCTGGCATGGCGCAACAGAAAGCCGAGATCCTGAGCATCGCGAGCAACCCCGACGCTCCTACCTTCGCCAACACGATCCTCGCGATGGAGAAGAGCGGCCGCTTGCTCGCCCGCGTCGCCAAGGTCTTCGATGGCGTCACCGGCGCCAACATCAATCCCACCCTGCAGCAGGTCCAAGCGATCGAGGCTCCCAAGCGCGCCGCTCATCGGGATTTCATCCTCTTGAATGGCGAGCTCTTCGCGCGCGTGGCGGCGATCTACGAACAACGCGCCAAGGTCGATCTCGATCCCGAGTCCCGGCGCCTGGTCGAGTACGACTACCACGAGTTCGTACACGCCGGCGCCAACCTCTCCGCGGCCGACAAGGCCGAGCTGCGGAAGCTCAACGAAGAAGAGGCGTCGCTTGCGGACACCTTCATCGCCAAGGTTCTCGAGGCCACCAAGGAGGGCGCCTACGTCACCGGCGACAAGGCCGCGCTCGCCGGCTTCTCCGCGCCGCGCATGGCGGCCGCCGCGCTGGCCGCCAAGAGCCGCCAAAAAGACGGCTTCGTCATCCCGCTGCAGAACACCACACAGCAGCCCGACCTCGCCTCGTTGAGCGATCGCGCCACGCGCCAGACCATCTTCGAGCGCTCCTGGAACCGCACCGAGCGCGGCGACGCCAACGACACCCGCGACACCATCGCCCGTCTCGCCCAACTGCGCGCCCGGAAGGCAAGACTTCTAGGCTATTCGAGCTTCGCGGCGTGGACGCTCGAGGACCAGATGGTCAGAACGCCCCAGGCCGCTCTGGGGTTCATGGACGCGCTCGTCCCTGCCGCAACGGCGAAGGCCGCCAGCGAAGCCAGGGACAACCAAGGCGTCATCGACGCCCAGAACGGCGGCTTTCAGCTCCAGCCCTGGGACTGGAGCTTCTATGCCGAGCAAGTCCGCAAGGCGCGCTACGACCTGGACGATGCGCAGGTGAAGCCATACTTCGACGCCGCCAACGTGCTGCAGCATGGTGTCTTCTACGCCGCCACCCTGCTCTATGGGCTTACTTTCAAACCGCGGCATGACATCCCCGCCTACCACCCGGACGTGCGTGTGTTCGAGGTCTCCGACGCCGACGGCAAACCACTCGGTCTCTTCTACTGCGATTATTTCAAGCGTGACAACAAGAGCGGCGGAGCGTGGTCGACGACCCTCGTCGACAGGTCGCGGCTGCTGGGGACGCACCCGGTCGTGTACCTCGTCGCCAACTTCACCAAGCCGGCCGCCGGCGAGCCGGCCCTGATCGGTTTCAAGGACGTGATTACGCTGTTCCAGCAGTTTGGGCACACGCTGCGCGCCATGTTCGACGACGTCGCATACCCGTCACTGGCGGGTGCGGCAACGGCGCGCGACTTCATCGAATTTCCCTCGCAGCTCAACGGGCATTGGGCCAGCGAGCCCATGGTTTTCGCCCACTATGCGACGCACTACAAGACAGGCGAGCCGATGCCGGAAGAGCTCGCGGCGCGCCTCAGGAGAGCCAGCACGTTCAACGCCGGCTTCGACATGACCGAGGTCCTGGCGGCGGCAGAGCTCGACATGCAGTGGCACTCCCTGGCGCCCACCGCTCCGCTCCAGAACCCCGATGAGGTCGAGAGAGACGCACTCGACAAGTCGCATCTCAACGTCGGCTATGTGCCGCCGCGTTATCGCTCGACCTACTTCAACCACATCTGGCTGGTAGGCGGCTTCAGCGCCGGCTTCTACGCTTACCTGTGGACGGAGATGCTCGCCGACGACGCCTACCAATGGTTCGTCGAGCGCGGCGGTCCGACGCGCGCCAATGGCGACCGCTTCCGCCAGATGGTGCTGGCGCGCGGCAACACCGAGGACCTCGCCAGGATGTACGAGCTCTGGCGCGGGGCGCCGCCGAACCCGAAGGCGATGCTGAAGTACCGCGGGCTGGATGATGCAACCATGAAAAAGGCGCGGTAGGAGCCACTGTGAACGCTGGCAGAACGTTCGACGCCGCACCCGAGCGCGCACTCGATCTGGCGACTGCATGACGTCGACGAAGCGATCCGCGCCGTCGCCGAGGACGCGGGTCCGGCAAATGGCGAAGCGCGGCGTCTACGAGCGGCGCGCAATTGAAGCGATCCTCGACGAGGGCCTCGTCTGCCATGTCGGCTTCGTGGCCAACGGCAAACCCGTGGTGATCCCGGTCGGCTATGGGCGCAAGGGCGAGACCCTTTACCTCCACGGCTCGGTGGCCAGCCGCATGATGTCGTCGCTCGCCGCGGGCGCCGCGGTCTGTGTCACCGTGACCATCCTCGACGGGCTGGTGCTGGCGCGTTCGGCATTCCATCACTCGATGAACTATCGATCGGTCGTTCTCTTTGGCTGGCCCAGGCTGGTCGAGGGAGACGCCGAGAAGCTCGCGGCGCTCCGCGCGCTGAGCGACCACCTGGTGCCCGGACGCTGGGCGTCGGTCCGCCCGCCCTCGCCACGCGAGCTGCGAGTCACCACGGTTCTGGCGATCCAGCTCGACGAGGCTTCCGCCAAGGTGCGCACCGGGCCGCCCATCGACGACGAGGGTGACTACGCGCTTCCCGTCTGGGCCGGCGTGCTGCCCCTGAAGCTCGAGCCCGGGCCGCCGGTGCCCGACGAGCGGCTGCCGCGGTCTGTGCTCACGCCCTATCACGTACGGCAATACCGGCGGCCGGGAGGCGCGCGTTGATGCGCCGGCCAGCCTGCCCGCTCGCTCAGCAATCGACCTCACCCACGTGAGTGGTCAGCAGCAACAGCCACTTGTGGCCGATCGATATGACCACTATGCTTTCACTCATGATCGGCGTCGCCCCTGGCATCCTGCCCGCCATCGCCATCGAGCGGGCCTCTGGCAAGCCCTTGTATCGGCAGCTCTACGACGCCTTCCGGACGGCGATCGTTGAGCGCCGGCTGCGCGGCGGCCAGCGCCTGCCCTCGACCCGGGCCCTCGCCGCCGAGCTCGGGATCTCCCGCCTTCCGGTACTGAACGCCTTCGAGCAGCTGCTCGCCGAAGGTTACTTCGAGACCCGCAAGGGGTCCGGGACCTTCGTGGCCCACGCCTTCCCCGACGACGCCCTCGGCACGAAGCGCCCGGGCGCACGCCAGGCCGTCAGGCAGCCCGGCCCGCGGTTGGTCGCCCGAGGCCCGGCCGCCATTCTGCAGCCCACGCCGGAGCCCTGGCTCGGGGGGTTTGGCGCGTTTCGTCTGAGCGAGCCGGCGGTGGACCATTTCCCGTTCGCGGTGTGGGCTCGCCTGGCTGCTCGCCATTGCCGCAACGCGACCCGGAGCGCGATGGTCTACGGCTCTCCCATGGGCTCGCTGCCCTTTCGCCAGGCGGTGGCCGCGTACCTGCGCACCGCCCGTGCAGTGCGCTGCGAGGCCGAGCAGGTCATGGTGGTGAGCGGCTCCCAGCAGGCGCTCGAGATCACCGCCCGCGTGCTGCTCGACCCCGGCCAGCCGATGTGGGTCGAGGAGCCCGGCTACCGCGGGGCGCGAGAAGCGCTCGCC
>DASZHY010000172.1:0-14161 GCA_035949675.1 Thermoanaerobaculia bacterium | reverse complement strand
CCGGCCGGACCGTGCGAAGCGCCCGAACCAGGGGTGGGCGGCGGCCTCGGGGGTGAACACGTTCTCGAGCACGCCCGAGCTCTTGCCGCCCTTCTCGGCGCCGCGCAGCACCGGCCGGGCGATCCCGGTCCAGCGGCAGATCACGCCGAAGCTGTGGCACACCGCGAGCAGCGCCGCGCCGGGGTCGCTCAGGATCGCCCCGAACAGCCGGAAGAGCGGCTGCTCCCAGCGCGCGTCCTCGCGCAGCTCCTGGCTGCCGGGAGCCTGCCCGTCGTTGCAGGCCGGGTCGATGTGACCGGGGCCGCCGGTGCCGAGATAGATCGCGAAGCGCCCGCCCGACGGCGGCTCGGGCACCATGCCGCACCGCCGCACGTCGAAGGACAGCACGCGCACGAACAAGCCGCTGCGCTGCTCCTCCCGCCGGCGGACCGGGTCGCCTTCGAGCAACGAGTGCACCAGCGAGTCGTGGCCGAGATTCGGCCACCCATGATTCATGTCGAGCACGACGACGTCCACGGCCCGCGGGTCGGGCTCCGGCACGTCCTCGTCGCGTTCCACCCGCACGTAGCGCGCCAGCTCCCCGCTTCGCTCCGGCGGCGCCGGCTCCTCCACGGCGGGCTCCGGCGCACCCGCCGCCACCGCCATCGCCGGCACCTCGCCAGCCGCCATCTCTGCCATCGCCGCCATCGCCGGCACCTCGCCCGCCGCCATCTCTGCCACCGCCGCCACCGCCGCCTGTGCCGCCGACGCCTGTTCCACCTTGCCTCCGTCCCGATGTGCCAGCGTGCGCACGCTCAACAGCAGCCGTCGCCGCACTCGTCGTGCTCGAGTTGCACGGTCACGTGCGTGATGCCGAATCGCTGCGCCAGGGTGCCGCGCACCTCTTCGAGGGTCTGGCCGCGCGGGCTCGATTCTCCCACCACCAGGTGCGCCGACAGCGCCTCGCGGCCGCTGGTGATGGTCCAGACGTGGAGGTCGTGCACGCCGACCACGCCAGGCACGCCCGCCAGCGCGTCGCGCACCTCGACCACGTCGAGATGCCGCGGCACGCCCTCCATCAGCACCGCCACCGCGTCACGCAGCAGCGACCAAGACGACCAGATGACCAGCAGCGCGATGACGATCGAAGCCGCCGGGTCGGCCCAGCGCCAGCCCAGCCACCAGATGAGCGCACCGGCGACGATCGTCTGCAGGCTGCCCAGGGCGTCGGTCGCCACGTGCAGCCAGGCGCCCTGGACGTTGAGGCTCTCCCGACGTCCGGCGGCGAGCAGTTGCAGGCCGACGATGTTGAACAGCAGACCGCCGCCCGCCACTGCCATCATCGCCGGCGCGTTGACCGCGGGCGGCGCGCCCAGCCGGCGGCAGGCTTCCACGATGACGTAGATCGAGATCGCCACCAGCATGGCGCCGTTGACCAGCGCCGCCAGGATCTCGGTCCGGTGGTGGCCATAGGTGCGGGTCAACGTCGGCGGCCGCCGCGCGATCCGGATGGCGAATACCGACAGCCCCAGCGCCGCCACGTCCGACAGCATGTGGCCGGCATCGGCAAGCAGCGCCAGCGACCCGGTGAGCCAGCCGCCGACCGCCTCCGCCAGCATGTATGCCGCCGCCAGCGCCAGCGTCCACAGCAGCCGCCGCTCGTGGCCCTCGCTCAGGCTTCCCGGGTCGCCGTGCGCATGCGCATGCCCATGCCCATGGCCAAGCCCATGGCCGTGCGCCGGCACCGGCTCCGGTGCCCGAACTGCCGTATCCGAGCGTCGCATGCCTCCCATGACCATCATAGAGTAGCAGGAGGGCGGCCCGCCGCTCGCTCCCCTCCCCTCGCCGCCGCTCACCGCCGCGCCCGCAACCGGGTCTGCCGGTCCCCCCACAGGATGCTCAGCACCAGGCAGATGCCGCCGGCGGCGGCGCCCAGGAAGCAGATCATCGCCAACCCGGGGTAGCCCAGGATCTGGAACGAGGTCGAGACCCGCATGAGCAGGGCCGCGCCGAGGATCATCGCCGCCAGCACCACCCCGATCGCGATGCGGTTGGCGATCTTCTGCGCCCCCTCCATGAGCAGCCGCTCGTCAATCGATTTGACGTGGATCGACAGCTCGTTGTTGGCCACCCGCTCGAGGATGCGGTTCGCCCGCGCCGGCAGCCGCTCCGCGAACTCCTTGAGCTCGTGCAGCGCGGCAAGCACGCTGCCGGGCGTGGTGCTCTGCCGCAGCCGCCGGCTGCTCACCGCCGCGACCTGGCGGCGGACCGCCTGGTTGGGGTCGAAGTCGGGGTCGAGGCAGCGCGCGATCTCGTCGAGCTGCAGCAGCGTCTTGCCGAGCAGCGCCAGCTCCGGCGGCAGCCGGATCCCCGCCTCGGCGCCCTCGCGCGACACCGCCAGCATCAGCCGGCCGATGGAAATGTCTTGCAGCTTGACGCCGCGGTGCTCCGCCACCAGCGTGGCGATCGCCTGCTTGAACTTCTGCACGTCGAAGTCCGGCAGCTTCTCGCCGATCCTGGCGGCGATCGTGGCAGCCGCCTCGCCGCGCCCGTCGCTGATCGCCAGCAGCAACCGCAGCAGCCGCTCCTGCAGCTCGGGACCCAGGTGGCCCACCATGCCCAGGTCGAGCAGCGCCAGGCGGCCGTCGTCGGTCAGGAAGACGTTTCCCGGGTGCGGGTCGGCGTGGAAGAAGCCCGCGACCAGCACCTGGTGGAGGTAGGCGCTGAACAGCTCCGCGGCGAGCTCGGCGCCGTCCATGTCCAGCCGCGCCAGCGGTCCGATGCTGGTGATCTTGCGTCCGCGGACATAGTCCATGGTGAGCACGCGCGCGGTGGTGAGGTCGTCCACCGGCTGCGGCACCAGCAGCAGCTTCCAATCGGCCAGCAGCCCGCCCAGGCGCACCAGGTTGTCCGCCTCGAGCCGATAGTCCAGCTCGCGCGCCAGCGTCTTGCGGAACTCCTTGATCAGCCCGGCGAGGTGGAACCGGCGGCCGAACTCGGTGTGCGCATCGAGCAGCCCCGCCGCTTCGTGCATCGCCGCCAGGTCCTCGAGGATGGTGTCGAGGATCTGCGGCCGCTGCACCTTGACGGCCACCCGGCGGCCGTCGTGCAGCACCGCGCGGTGCACCTGGCCGAGCGACGCCGCGGCCATCGGCGCCGTCTCGAACTCGGAAAAAGCCTTCGGCAGCCGCACCGAGAGCTCCGCCTCGACGATGCGCCGCACCTCCGCGAAGGCGAACGGCTCCACGCGGTCCTGCAACCGCGCCAGCGCCGCGAGGTAAGGGACCGGCAGCAGGTCGGCGCGCGCCGCCAGCAGCTGGCCGAGCTTGATGAAGGTCGGGCCCAGGGCCTCGAGGTCGGCGGCCAGCGCCGCGCCGGCTGCCGCCGCGTCGGGCTCGTCGCCCCCGGCAGCCACCAGGCCCGCGAAATCCGCGTCCGTCTCCTCGGCGGCGCCGAACCGCCCATACTTGAGCACCAGCCGGACGATGTCCTTGTAACGCTTCAGGCGAGCGGGGCGCAAAGAGATCGTCATCCAGGAAGCCGCCTCCCCAACCCGCTCGGAGCAATAAACATGCCGCTGCGATCCTCCGAGGTGCGCTCCGCGGCTCGCGCTTTTCCGTCTTATGAAGCAGGTGCGGTCCACTTGGGGCCTGCGCCGCCGGTGGCTCCGGTAGTTGCTAGTGCTCCTGAGCACTACCCGCCGGCAGCCGGCAGTCGCCAGCCTTGACGCAGTCCGTGTCGAATGCTACCGTATTTGGTAGCATGGCACGGGGGAAGGCGCGCCCTCGATGCCTGACCGGCGGAAACGCTACTTGGAGCAGCTTCGGCGGACCAGTCGCTCCTGTACCCTTCGCCTCGCGGAGCGGGCCCTGGACGCCTGGGGATTCGTCGCAGGACGCGCCAAGGGTCATACACGGGCTTGGAACCATGAAGAGATAACCCTGACCTTGCACAAACCGCACGGCAAGCATCTGGACCCGGGCGCGGTGGCCCTCATCATCAAGAAGATCGAGCAAGCTGACTTGCGCCAACGGGCCAACCGGCGTCGGCGAGAGAAACCGGAGACCCCCACGAATGCCGGCTAAGGACCTCGCGCATTACATGTCTCTCAAGTACCCCGTCGAAATCGTCGAGGGTGCGGAGGGTGGGTATTTCGCCACTCATCCCGATCTCGATGGCTGCATGGCCGAGGGCGGCACGGCCGCCGCGGCCATCGCCAACCTGGCAGATTCGCGAGAGCTGTGGATCGCGACACGGCTCGACCATCACTTTTACGTGCCCGAGCCCAAGACGCACGAACCCAGCGGGCATATCTCCTTGCGGATGACGCCGTCGCTGCATGCCAGCCTCGCGAGCCTCGCGGATCGCCAACGGGTCAGCCTCAATCTCCTGATCGTGTCCGTTCTCGCCCGCTACGCTGGCGGCGAGGATGCATTGCAGGACGCGGTGGCCGCCGCATGCTCGGCCATGGCTGGAAGCACGAGCCATCGACAGCGGTCCTCCCCCGGCGAGGAACGAGCCCGGGAGCTGCCGGCAGCTCCCGGCGCTGGCCTTGGCCGGCGCCGGCAGGCCCGCCGGCCGCCGCGAACTGCCGCGCTTGCTCCCGGGAAATGACGGACTCGGCGGGTGGGTTGGTACTTCGGCACCGAGCGCTTCGCGTCCGTGGGCGAGCCCTTCCGCTCACGATCGACGAGGCGAGGTCCCGGCAGGCGCCTCGCGGCCGCCTCCCGGGTTGGTGGCGTACCAGGCGCACGTCCGGGTCAGCGGGCAGACCTCGCAGCGCGGCACGCTTCGCTTGCAGACCTCCTGGCCGTGGCGGCGCAACAGCTGGTGGGCGCTGACCAGCCAAGCGAAATCATCCGGCAGCTGCGGCCCGACCGCCGCCGCCGCCGAGCGGTACATGGCGGTGTAGTCGTCGCTCTCGGCACCGTAGCCCAGGCGCACCAGCACCCTCAGGGCGTTGGAGTCCGGGCCCAGTGTGCGCTTGCCGGCCGCCAGCAGCAGCAGGCGGTCGGCGCCCGGCTCGCCGATGCCGGGGAAGCGCCGCAACAGCCGCGCTCCGGTCCCCGCCGCCGCCTGCCGCCGCAGCTCGGCCACGCCGATCTCGGCGGCGACGGCGGCGGCCTTCTGCACCTTCGCCGCGCGGTGCGCCGGCAGCATCCCGCCATCCGCGATCAGCCTCGCCAGCTCGTCTTCGGGGACGGCGAGCAGCGCCTCCGGCGTGATCCCCACCGCGTCGCGCAGCCGCTCGAACACCAGCCGGCGGCGCTCATCGTCGACCAGGTAGGCGACGTTCTCCCACACCACCGCCGCGAACGGGTCGCGGGCGAGCGGCGACTCGGGCTGGCCGTAGGCGCCCTCCAGCCGCGCCACGACCTCGCGCAGGTCAGGAACCGGCGGCCCGGGCGGCCCGGGTGGCGCGGGCGAGGCTGTCGCCTGCGCGGACGGCTCCGGTGGTCGACGGCGGCGCGGGCTCATGGCGCCGGCCGCGGCACGCCCGGCGGCGCCGCCCCTGCCACCGTGCCCCGGGCCTCCAGGATCATCCGGGTGCGGAGCTCGTGCAGCCGGTGCTCGAGCCCCACCGGGTAGAGGTGCGGGTGGATGAAGCGCTTGATGCCCTCGTGGAAGCGGCCCAGCTGCTCGGCGGCGTGGCGGCGCATCTCGGCGAGCGGCGGCGGCGCGTAGACGGCGCGGCCGCCGCGGACCATCGGCACCAGCAGGTCCTCGTAGGCCGTGCCGGCGCCAACGGTGCGCCGCCGGGTCATGTCCAGCGGATCGACCAGCGTCGGCTCCTCCTCGATCCCCAGCTGCAGGTCGAAGATGGCGTCCGCCACGAACTCGCCGCCGGCGATGAAGCGGCGCACCTGCTGCAACCCCGGCGCCGAAATCTTGGCCGCCTGCTCCGAGAGCTTCAGGCGGTAGCGCCAGGGGCCGCCCGGGTCGCGCACGGCGGTCAGCTTGAAGACGCCGCCCAGGGCCGGATCGCCGTAAGCGCTCACCAGCCTCGTCCCGACGCCCCAGACCGCGATCGGCGCCCGCTGCTGCACCAGGCTGGCGATCACCTCCTCGTCGAGGTCGTTGCTCGCCACGATCACCGCCCGCGGGAAGCCGCTCTCGTCGAGGATCCGGCGCGCCTCGCGGCTCAGGTAAGCGAGGTCGCCGGAATCGAGCCGGATGCCCACCATCTCGTGTCCCGCGGCCCGCAGCCGCCGCCCCGCCTCAACCGCGTGCCGCACCCCTTCCAGGCTGCCGTAGGTGTCCACCAGGAAGACGCAATTGTTGGGCAGCGCCTCGGCGTAAGCCAGGAAGGCCTCGAGCTCCGATTCGAACGACAGCACCCAGCTGTGAGCGTGCGTCCCCTTGACCGGGATGCCGAACAGCTTTCCCGCCAGCGTGTTCGAGGTCGCGGCGCAGCCGCCGACGTAGGCGGCGCGGCTCGCCGACAGCGCGCCGTCGATCCCCTGGGCGCGGCGCAGCCCGAACTCCAGCACGTCCTCGCCCGCCGCCGCGATGGTCACCCGCGCCGCCTTGGTGGCGATCAGCGTCTGAAAGTTGACGCAGTTGAGCAGCGCCGATTCGACCAGCTGGCACTGCGCGATCGGCCCGGTCACCCGCAGCAGCGGCTCCTGCGGGAAGACCACCGTCCCCTCGGGCACCGCGTCCACGTCGCACTCGCAGCGCAGCTCCCGCAGATAGTCGAGGAACCCGTCCTGAAACAGCGGCCGGCCGTCGTTGCCCGTGAGACCGGCCAGGTAGTCGAGGTCCTCCACGGCGAAGCGCAGCCCCATCAGGTATTCGATCGCCGGCCCGACGCCGCAAGCCACCGTGAAGCCGCCGCCGAAGGGGGCGCGCCGGAAGAGCAGGTGGAACGCCGCCTCCTGCCGGTGCCTGCCCGCCCGCCACCAGGCATACGCCATGGTCAGCTCGTAGAGGTCGGTGAGCAGCGCCAGCGAATCGCGGTAGAGCCGCCCGTAAGCCGTCATCGGAGTGTGGTCATCCGCCCATCAGTCTCTAGCCAGGCATCCGCCGAGTCAAATCGAGGGCCGCCGGCCCAACCGCCGTACCGAACCTCCAACTCCTCGCTCGCTCCCGCTAGCCCGCACCGCTTGCCCGCTACCGCTCACCGGCCCCCCTCGCCCGCTCCCGCTCCCCCGCCCGCCCGACTCGACGCCGGCCGGGCGCCCCTCGCCAAGTGGCGCGCCGCTTGCACTCCCTCGCGCAGACACCCCGGGCACGCCGCCGCCCAAGACAGGGCCCATGCCATCCGCTCTCATCCCGACGTATGCACCGATTCGCGACTACGCGTTGATCGGCGACTGCCGCACCGCGGCGCTGGTGTCGCTCTGGGGGTCGGTCGACTTCCTTTGCCTGCCGCGTTTCGACAGCCCGTCGGTCTTCGCGGCGCTGCTCGACGCACGTCGCGGCGGCAGCTTCTTCGTCCGTCCGGCGGGGGAGTTCCGGGCCCGGCGCCGCTACGTCGGCCGCACCAACGTCCTCGAGACCACTTTCGAGGCCGCCGGCGGCGTGCTGCGCCT
Organism: Thermoanaerobaculia bacterium; assembly: GCA_035949675.1. GTDB lineage: Bacteria > Acidobacteriota > Thermoanaerobaculia > Multivoradales > UBA5704 > JASLEW01. Next base: position 6,647 of record DASZHY010000172.1, on the reverse strand, counting down.
GACCGACGCGATGAGCGTCGCCGGCGAGAGCGAGCGCCGCGGCGAGCTCCTGCCCGAGCACGAGCTGCTGCGCTGTCTCGAATGCATCGGCGGCGAGGTCGAGGTCGAGGTGGGCTGCGATCCACGCCCCGGCTGGGCCGCCGCCGAGCCCGACCTCCGTGACCGCGGTGCGCTCGGCTTCACCTGGGCTTTCGCCGGCCAGCTGCTGGCGTTGCGCAGCGAGGTCCCGCTCGCGCGCCACGCCGGCGGCCGCCCCACGCCGCAGACGCCGCCGATGCCGCCGATGCCGCCGATGCCGCCGGGGTCGCCGAGGCCGCCGCATCCGGAGTGCGCCGGGGTCTGCGGCCGCGAGACCCTGAGGGCAGGCGACCGCCGCTTCCTGTCGCTGGCCACCGCGACCGCCGAGCCCGCCGTCTTCCCGCCGCTGGGCGACGCCGCCGCGCGCCGCCTCACGCGCTCGTTGCGCTGGTGGCAGCAGTGGGTCGCCGGCTGCACCTACCTCGGTCCCGGCGCCGAGGCGGTGGCGCGCAGCCTGCTGACCTTGAAACTGCTCACCTACTCCCCCTCGGGCGCGGTGATCGCCGCGCCCACCACCTCGCTGCCCGAGGAGATCGGCGGCAGCCGCAACTGGGACTACCGTTACTGCTGGCTGCGCGACGCTTCCTGGACCCTTGCCGCCTTCTTCGATCTCGGCTTCCGCGAGGAGGGCCACGCATTCTTCTCCTGGCTGCTCTACGCCACCCGCATGCGCACCGCGGCGCCGGCCGGCCACCGCTGGACGCCGCGCCTGCGCATCCTCAACGTCCTCTACGACGTCCACGGCGAGGTCCGGCTGCGTGAACGGGAGCTCCCCTGGCTCGAGGGCTATGCCGGCTCGCGCCCGGTGCGGGTCGGCAACGGCGCCCACGGGCAGCTGCAGCTCGACATCTTCGGCGAAGTGATGCAGGCCGCCTTCGAGTACGTCGAGCGCGGCGGCAGCCTCGACGCCTCCGAGGCGCGGCTGCTGCGCCAGCTCGGCGAGACCGTCAGCCGCCTCTGGCGCGAGCCCGACGCGGGGATCTGGGAAAAGCGCTCCGGCCGCTTCCACCACACCTACTCCAAGGCCATGTGCTGGGTGGCCCTCGACAAGCTGCTGCTGCTCGAGGCACGCGGCGCCATCAGGCTGCCGGCCGCCGGCGTCCGCCGCTTCCGCAGCGAGCGCGAGGCGCTGCGGCACGCCGTCGAGACCGAGGGCTTCAACCCGCGGCTCGGCAGCTACGTCGACATCCTCGGCGGCGACGGTCTCGACGCCAGCCTGCTGCTGCTCGGCCTGCGCGGCTGGGACGATCCGGCGACCTCGCCGCGGCTCGCGTCCACCCTGGCGGCGGTCCGCCGCAGCCTCGAGAGCAACGGCCTGCTGTACCGCTATCCGCCCGGCACCGACGGGCTTCCCGGCGGCGAGGCCGCCTTCGGCATCTGCGGCTTCTGGCTGGCCGAGTTCCTGGCGCGCGCCGGCCGTCTCGAGGAAGCCCTGGCGCAGTTCGAGCGCCTTCTCGGCTACGCCAACGACCTGGGACTCTATGGCGAGGAGATCGATCCGCAGAGCGGGGCGGCCCTGGGCAACTTTCCGCAGGCCTTCACCCACGTCGGGCTGATCTCGGCGGCTCTCGCCATCACCGAGGCCGCCGGCGGCCAGCGGCGGCCCGGGCCGCCGATCGCGAGCGGCGCGCGCGGCGCCAGCGGAGCCCGCGGCGCGGGCGGCACCCACCGCGCGAGCGGCACCAGTGGCGCGAGCGGCGCCGGGGTGCGCAGGTGAACCTTTCCAGCATCCTGCTGTGGGGCTTCTGCGCTACCGTGGTGCTCACCACCTGCCTCGCCGCGAGCCAGGGGCTCGGCCTGTCGCGCATGTCGCTGCCGTTGATGCTCGGCGCCGCCCTCACTCCCGACCGCCAGCGCGCCAACGTCTACGGCTTCGCCCTGCACATGGTGAACGGCTGGCTGTTCGCCCTGCTCTATGCCCTGGTCTTCGAGAGCTGCCGCCGCGCCACCTGGTGGCTGGGCGCCATCCTCGGACTGGCACAGGCGCTCTTCCTCCTCGCCGCGGTGATGCCGCTGCTGCCGTACATGCACCCGCGGATGGCGACCGAGGAGTTCGGACCCAATCCCACCCGGCAGCTCGAGCCGCCCGGATTCCTGGCCCTCAACTACGGCCGTCACACCCCGGTCGCCACGATCCTCGCCCACCTTCTGTACGGCGCGATCCTCGGCGCCTGCTACACGCTCACTCCGCGCTAGTGTCCCGCGCCGGGACCGCTCCGCCTGATCAGCGAGAACCGGTCTTGCCGGTCTTGCCCTTGCCCGCCTTGCCTGCTGGGGCTTTGTCGGCCTTGACGTCGACCGTGGCGGCGGTCATGCGGTACTCGATCGTCACCTTGGCGCCAACCTTGAGGTCGCCCGTCACCTTGGTGGCGGCGTCGCGGGCGATCTCCCAGCGGTCCTTGCCCTTCTGCACCACGATCATGTCGCTGGTGAGCTCGAGCACCGGCCCGGTCACCTGGTAGGTCTTCGGCGCCGCCGCGTGGGCGGGCGCCACCAGCGTGACGGCGGCGAGCGCCGCCACGGTCAAACCTGCAGCCAGTCGCTTCAACATTTTGCCTCCCCTCCTTTTGCGATCAATCGGCGATCAATCGTTCAGGCCGAAGGTCTTGGGACCACCCGGCCCTCGATCCAGTCGATGCCCTGCCGCAGCAACCGCTGCTCGAGCGCCCCGTTCGGCGTCAGACGGTCGACCACCGCCGGCAGCACGGCGGCCAGCGTCGAGGCCGCCGCCGCCGGCGGCAGCCCCAACCGCTGCGCCGCCTGCGCCAAGCGCTGGGGGCCCAGCACGGACTGCAACTGCGGACCGGAGATCGGCAGGTTGTCGCCAGGCCCGAGCCACGAGTCGAGCACGTGACCCAGGCCCTGGCGCTCGAAGCCCTGCGCCAGCTCCGCGAGACCACCCGAGCCGCCGCCCGTGCCCGTCAGCAGCCCGACGGCCTCCTGGACCAGGGAAGCGCTCATCGCCGGCGCGACCGGCGCGGCCGGACCGCTTCCCGCCGCGGCGTGCGACACCTTGACGACCTCGTCCCAGAATCCCATACCCGCCTCCTCGTCTGCTCTGCCGCGCCTGACTCCGCCTGACTCCGCCTGACTCCGCCTGGCTCCGCTGGCTCCCATTGCCCCCCCCGATCGGCTCGCCCGCCTAAGCGACGACCGCATGCAGATGGGGTCCTTACCTCAGGGAGCCATGCGCCGGCTTCGCCGATCGGCTAGCCGGAGCTCTTCTTGGGACCGCTCTTCGAGGCGCGGTAACCTGCCTTGATCGCGTCGGCCTCGGTCATGTACTGGCCTTTCTTGGTCTTGCCATACCAGCGGTCGCCCGGGAAGTGGTAGACCTTGGTTTCCAGGTTCACCCACACCATGCCCGGCGCGGGAGGCGCCGGGGCCGGATTGCCGACCGAGGAAGCCGGCGGCGCCGGCGCCGCGGCCGCCGGCGGCGGTCCTGCCTTGGCGGGCACGCCGCTGCCTGGCGTCGGCGTGCTGGCCGGGGTCGGCGGCGGCGCGGCAGGCCCGGCGCTGGCAAAGGGCGCCAGCTTGGCGATCACGCTCGCCGAGAGGCCCGCGCGCGCCAGGTCCTCGACCGTCGAGTAGGGCCGCGCGGCGATGATCTTCTTGGCAGTCGCCGGTCCGACCCCCGGCAGCGTCTCGAGGCCCTTCTCGCTGGCATTGTTGATGTCCACCTTCGGCTTCGACGACGGCTCGCTCGCCGCGGCCGTCTGTTGCGCTCCGTGAGCGGTCTTCGGCCCCGCGGCGCCGCGCAGCGGCGGCGTGCTCGCCGCCGAGCTGGCCGCCGAGCCGGCAGGCGCCCCGCTGGCGGCACCGGCCGGCGTGGCGGCGGCCGGCGCCCCGCCGCCCACCGTCACCAGCGGGGTGATCTTCTGGATGGTCTTTGCCGGCACGCCGGCGCGGGCCAGGTCGCCGACGCTGGTGTAGGGACGGCCGGCGATGATCTTTTTCGCCGTCGCCGCTCCGACGCCTGGCAGCGCCGTGAGCTCCTTCTCGCTGGCGGTGTTGAGGTCCACGAGAGCGGCCGGCGCCGCGGCGGTGCCGCCCTTCGCCGCCGGCGCCGCGGGCGCGGCAACCGCGGACGACGGCACCCACAAGCACGCCAGCAGGGCGATTGCGGCAGCCAGACCTGCAGCCTGCGGCCAGGATCTCTTGCGCGATGCGGTCATTGCATCTCCTTCCCAGAAACTGGCGCCACGGCCAGGAGGTCAGGTGCGACGGGAGGATCGTTGAGCGGAGCCTACCTCATCTGGCCGCCGCCCGGGGAGGATAGAATCTCCGGCGTGGGCGTCGATGCGATGGATCGTCAGAGCTTGCTGGCCGGTTTCCGTGCCACGCGCGCTCTCAGCCTCGAGCTCTGCCGGCCGCTCGAGCCCGAGGACTTTCGCATCCAGTCCATGCCCGACGTCAGCCCCCCATGGTGGAACCTCGGCCACACCTCCTGGTTCTTCGCCAAGAACATCCTCGAGCCCTTCGGGCGCTATCACCCCGGCGACGCCCGCCTAGAGTACGCTCTCAACTCCTACTACGAGTCGCTGGGGCCGCGCCTGGCGCGCGACCACCGCGGGCTGGTCACGCGTCCCACCACCGAGGAGGTCTACCGCTTCCGCGCCACGGTCGACGATCGCCTCGAGGCGCTGATTCGCGAGGCGCCGGACGACGACCTGCCGCGCCTTGGCTTCCTCACCTACACCGGCATCCAGCACGAGCAGCAGCACCAAGAGCTGCTGGTGACCGAGATCAAGCACATCCTCGGCGCCAACATCCCCGAGCTGCGCGAGCCCTACCTCCACGGTCAGCCACCGGACAGCACGGCGCCGCCCGCGTCTGCCCCGCTGCGTCTCGTCCCCTTCGCCTCCGGCCTGCGAGAGTTCGGCAACCTCGAGGGGGGCTGGTGCTGGGACAACGAGATGCCGGTCCACCAGGCCTGGCTCGACGACTTTGCGCTCGCCGACCGCCTGGTGACCAACGGCGAGTACCTCGAGTTCATGGCGGCCGGCGGCTATTCCGACCCCCTCCTGTGGCTCGCCAACGGCTGGGCGCGCGCCCGGGACGCCGGCTGGTCGGCGCCGCTCTACTGGGAGCGCGACGCCGGAGCGGACCCTGGCCGCCGGAGCGGCTGGCGTCACTGGACGCTGGCCGGCATGCGGGACATCGACCTCGACGAGCCGGTCTCCCACGTCAGCTTCTACGAGGCCGACGCCTTCGCCCGGTGGCGGGCACGCTCCGGCGGCGACCGGAGCGGCACCCGCCTGCCCACCGAGCGCGAATGGGAGCACGCCGCGCGCGAGTCCGGCTTCCCCGGCGAGTCCGCCAACTTCCTCGATCTGCGCGTCCTCCACCCGCGCGCCGCGACGAGCGGGGAGTGCCGCGACAGGCGACAGGCGGAGCCGCGGCCCAACGGCCGGAGCCGTCCGGCGGCAGGCGCCGGCGGATCCCTGGCGCAGATGGGCGGCGACCTCTGGGAGTGGACCACCAACCATTACGAGCCCTATCCCGGCTATCAACCCTTCGACGGCGCGCTGATGGAGTACAACGGCAAGTTCATGGACAACCAGCGCGTCCTGCGCGGCGGCTCCTGCGCCACCCCCGCCGGTCACATCCGCCCCAGCTATCGGAACTTCTGGCCGCCGGACACCCGCTTCCAGTTCACCGGCATCCGCCTCGCCCACACCCTGCCCCGGGGCTAGTGTCCCGCCGCGGCGCCGCTGCAGGCCAAGGTGGGAGCCTGGATTCGTGGTTCGTTTCTGGGCGACCTGTCGGAGGAGGACCGCAAGAAGCTCTTTGGAGCGGTGGGCTGGGTGGTGGGCATCAGCGTGGCGGCCGTGCTCTACCGTCTCACGCGCCGCCGCAAGCAGATGCCCAACCCGCCCTCGCCTTAGTCTCGCTTACCAGTGTGAGGTGCCTGGGTCGCCCTTGAAGGGGCCGACGATCTCGCGGGTGATCCAGCCGCCATAGAAGCCGCCCGGCTGGGCCGTCACGACCTCGCCGTCGACCAGGCAGGCGTCCATGGCGCCAGGGTAGAAGGCGATGGCGCCGCGGATCTCCTTTTAGGGAACGGTGGGATCGGGGTAGTACCAGGCCGCGTTCTCCGCGCGGCGGCCGGAATGCCCGGGCCTCGCCGGAGCGACGACATGGTAGTAGCTTGCCAGGCCCTTCCACTCGCACCAGCTCTGCTGCTCGGACGCCGCGAGGTACTCCGTGCGGACGTCTGCGGGCGGCACGTAAAAGACGGGCGGATGGCTCGTCTCCAGCACCCGCAGGCTGCGGCGGCTCTCGGCCAGGAGGATGCCGTCGAAGTACACCTGGACGAGGCGCGCGCTCGGCTCGACCCGCGGCGGCCGCGGATAGTCCCACACCGACTCCTGGCCGGGCCCGGGCGCCGCCGCATGCGGTGGGAGGAAATCTGTTTTCCGTCGCATGCCAGTCGTTTGAATGGTGATCGTACCACAACGAAACCACCCGCGCTGTGCTCGATCTCGCCCTCATTTGCCTGGTCCGCGTGCTAATCTGAACGATGCTGCACCGAGATCCATCGCAAGGACACCCGCGGCGCCGGCGAG
>DASZHY010000171.1:0-3644 GCA_035949675.1 Thermoanaerobaculia bacterium | reverse complement strand
TGAGTTCACTGAGGTCGGTCTTCACCTTCTCGCCGTCGATGAACACCTTGACCCCGACCCGGCCGTCCACCGCGTCCTGTTCGATCCGAAAGACGAAGCGCCGCGGCAGCTGCTCGTGCGGTTGGTAGCGCTCGTCGAGGTGAAGCCTTCCGCCAGACGTGGCGGGCTGGTCCGCCAGGTCGCCCCAGCGGTCGCGGCACTTCTCGACGTTCTTCTCCGCGACGTCACTCAGGCGAAGGCCGAACTTGCTGGCGACGTTGGCCACGTACCACAGCAGGTCCCCGAGTTCCTCGGCGACGCGCTCCCTGAAGAGCTTGTGGGAGTCGCCGTCGCGCAGATATTTCTTGTACTCGCTCAGAAGCTCCCCGACCTCGCCGGCCATCCCCAAGAGCGGCACGATCATCTCGGGCCCGGCGGGTTGGCCATCGCCCTTCAAAGGCGTCTGGTCGGTGCGTCCGGCTAATTCCTGAAACGCGTTTATGTCCATCAGCTTCCCTCGGGTTGGGCTTGGGCGTTTCGCCGGTCCGCCGCGGGCCCGGCTTGCGGTTGTACGATGCGGTCGTTCAGCCCCCACTTCGGCGGATACCAGTAGGCGATAGGCAGCGGGTGGCGAGAGTACTTCTGCTTGATGCGCGTGCGGCGCGAGACCCCGACGATATCCGGGTGGCGAACCCGGGCGTACTTGTCCACCTCGCAAAAGAGATTCTGACAGTCGATGAGCTGGAGCCGTCGGCCCCAGAGCGAGCGGAAGTCGAGGCCCAGGCGCTCGAACTCTCGCTCCTGGCGGTCGGCGACGAAGCGGATGAGCTCCGGCTCGTTCAGGCCGCCGGCATCGGCGAAGCACTTGCGGATGCCGTCGAGCGCCCCGGGGCCGGGCACGACGAACTCCATCTCAGTGAAGTTGGTCAGTTCGCTGTAATTGAGGTCGGTGACGAACTGGTAGGCCAGGAAGTCGCCAATGGTCGGGTAGCCGCGCAAGAACTCGAAGGCCCGCTGCATGCTCGGCGCCTCGGCGATGCGCTCGGGCAGGCGCCCGGTCATCATCCGCTCGATGAGCACGAGGTGGTTTCGGTGCTTGCGGTCGTGCCCGAGCAGCGTCCCGCCGGAGGGCATGATGTAGGCGGCGGAGTAAATGCTCTCGCCCCGGGTCATCGCCCGCGTCAGCAAGCGGTCATACGCTTTGAACGAGTAAGTCTCGTAGGTCAGCGGGCCCAGTTCCTTCTCCAGGAGCTGCCAGGTCTCAATCTTGTTGAACAGCTTAAAGAGCATCACCCGGAAGAAGACCTCGTCTGCCGAACGCGGCAGGTCGTCGCGGTAAATCACGCTGCGGATCAAGTACTGACTCACCCGGTCCGACGCCCGGTAGGCGTTGGTGAACTTGTAGCGCACCAGCACGGCGTCCTCGGTCCAGGGCGGCGGCTCGCCCTCGATCCGCTTGAAGAACACCCGCTGCCGCTGTGCGGCGAATTTCCAGTAGGTGTCAAAGACCACCGTCGGGCGGACCGGGAGCAGGTGCGTGAGGATGAGTGGCCCCGCGCCTGCGCCGTCTTCTGACTCTCCGTTCTCGAACAACCCCCGGCCGCCTTGCGGCCGATGCGGTGTGCGGGCCCAGGGCCCGCCGGCCGTCTTGGCGGCGGCGAGCTTCCCGCGAATTGCCCCCAAGGCCTCGGTGACTGTGGCGGAGTTGTCGATGGTGAAAACCGGGTAGCGCCCCTCTTCGCGCCCGGCGAGGCTGTCGTACTCCCGGCAGAGAGCCAGCCAGAAGGGCATCGCATCGCTGCGGTCGATCGGGGTTTCGCGGCGGATCAGAAAGACCGCCTCCGGCTTCACCTTGCCCCAGCAGGTCCGCTCGACTTCGATCAGCGCTTCGAGCACGCGCCGGTCGATGCCGGCGACAACGCCGTAGACCCAGGTTGACCACCAGTAGCGGTCGAGGACGACGTCAACCCCGGCTTGAAGCGCGGGGAGAATGCGCCGCTCGATGGCATCAAGGTGGGCGGCGATGTGGAGCGCCTGGAGACTGACTGGGGCGAGCTTTCCCACGCCGAAGCGGTCCGGCTCGTGGTGGACGTCGTACACCAGCTTGCCGACGCTGCCCGGCTCCTTGCCCGGAAAGGTCATCAGCTCCACGCCCCGGCTTCGGCCGCGCAGCTCCTCCGCGAGCGCGGCGGAGAGGGTGGACTTGCCGACCCCGTCCGGACCTTCAAAGACAATGAGCCGACCGCCGTGCGATTTCTTCTTCGCCATGTCTAGCCCACGACCTCCACCGGCACGTCTGCCTGCGCCCCGGCGCCCCGCACGGCGGCTTCGGCCGCGGCGATGAGCGCGTCGAGCGTGGGGCCCGCGGCCGGGCGCTGGTCCATCTTTTCGACGCCGGCGAAGCAACTGACCTTGGTGAGCGTCAGCCCCGTCTGGTCGGCGAAGAAGGCGCCGAGGCGGGTGAGGCCCAGGTAGTTGCCGTAGGCTTTGACGAACAGCTGCTGGGTGGCGTAGAAGGCGTTCACCGCGAGCATCTTTTTGTCGTAGTCTGGTACGAAGGTGACGTGCTGCATGCAGGGGAAGCCCTGCTGGGCGCCGCCGACGTGGTCGCGGGCCGGGGCGAAGACCGCGGCCTGAAACATCGACTTGCGCACGCCCTTCTTGCAGCGCTGGATCAAGAATTCGAGCTGGTTGCCCAGGCCGGGGAGCTTGCCGATCTGCACCTCCGCCAGGCGCTCGCCGGTCTTCGGGTCAACGCCGTAGGCGATCAGGCGCGAGAAGTAGAGCCCGCAGCGGTTCTTGTCCGGGGCCATGTCCACATAGCTCGGCAGGTTCTCCAGGTACTCCTCGTACAGCGCGTTGCGGTCGCCCTTGGCGCGCCGCCACAGCGACTGGGGGAAGATGGTGTTGGCGACGGTGTGCGAACCCTGGTACTCGTTTGCCGCCAGGCAGGCATCGAGCGCCTTCCGAACCGCCTCGTCCTCGGCCGGCACCCCGCCGGCAAAGCCAGTGATGCTGACCAGCAGCGGCACGATCTCCTCGTCCCGCCTCGCCGCGAGCGCCAGGAAGGCGCGGGACCAGGCGAGAGACAGGTTCTCCTCTTCAATGTAGTGCTCGACGGGCACGGCCATGTTCCTCTTACTCCTCATCGTCGCCCTCCTCCGGCTCAAGGTGCCTGTATTCGCAAAGCCCGGCGTACTGGTAACGGGAAACGCGGACCATGACGGCCCACGGCGTCTTCGGGACATGCACCCGGATGATGCCCGGGCGCTTGGCGGCAAAGAGCCGGCCCTGGGCGAGGTCGGCGACTTGCTCCAGGGCATCGGACTCGGCCTTGCTGTGGGCGGGGAGCAGCAGGTGGGTGCCGACCTCGGCGTCCACGGTGGGCATCAGGTAGTGGCGGTCGGCGACAACCAGCGGGCTTGTGCTCGCCTGGCCGAGGAGCGTTCGACGGATCTTCGGCAGCCCGACCTTTTCAAGTTCGGCCGAGCGGGCCGGGGTGATCATCTTCAGCCCGTAGGCCATGTGGGTGGCAAGCGTGACGTAGCCCACCCCCAGGCTGCACGCCACGGTATAGACCTGCTCGGGCGAGGCCTTTTGCGGCTCCCAGCCGCGGAGCACGAACGCCTTGCGCACGGCGATCTTGGGCATGAGCAGGAAGCCGG
>DASZHY010000170.1:0-2008 GCA_035949675.1 Thermoanaerobaculia bacterium | reverse complement strand
ATGGCCTCCCAGTCGTGCTCGATGTCGATGACGAATAGGCGGGTGCGCACGACGTCCGAGAGGCGGGCGCCCGCGCGTTCGAGCGCCGAGGCGACGATGCCGAGGATTGCCACGGTCTGGGCGTAGGCGTTGCCGGGAGCGAGGACGGCGCCGTTGGCGTCGACGGCGGTGGTGCCGGCAACGTGGATGTAGGGCCCGACGCGCACGGCCCGCGAGTAGCCGACGATCGGCTCCCAGGGCGCCCCGCTGGTGACGTTGCGACGTTTCATGCTTCCTCCTCCGGCGCCGCGGGTGACTCGAGATGGCGTGCGATGAGCCGTCCAAAACACTAGCACGCGCATGTGGCGAGATCAGGCGACCCGAGCCACAGCGCGGTGCGAGGAGGCTGTGGTAGGATGCGCCGAAATTATAGACGATCGAGCAGCGGCAACTCCCCCCAACTCCCCCAAGGAAAACCAAGGAAACAAGCAGATGAAGCGGCGAGCAAGCCCCCCGCCGCAGGCGGAAACGCCTGGCCCCGGCCAGGAGTCGGTCTGGGACTATCCGCGGCCGCCGCGGGTCGAGGCGAGCTCCCGCCTCGTCGAGGTCGTTTTCGGCGGGGTCCAGCTGGCCGCCAGCCCGCGCGCCCTGCGCGTGCTGGAAACCAGCCACCCGCCTGTCTATTACCTGCCTCCCGAGGACGTCCGGACGGAGTACCTACATCCCTCCGATCACCACAGCTGGTGCGAGTGGAAGGGTCTGGCGAGCTATTACCACGTCGTGGTTCCGCGGTCGGGCGAGAGTGCCGGACGCAGCGCCGAGAACGCCGCCTGGTACTACCCGGATCCCACGGTCCCCTACAAGGAGATCCGGGGCTACATCGCCTTTTACCCCCACCTCGTGGACGCTTGCTACCTCGACGGCGAGCGCGTCCAGGCCCAGCCCGGCGACTTCTACGGCGGCTGGATCACCTCTGAGGTCGTGGGACCGTTCAAGGGCGACCCAGGCACCTCACACTGGTAAGCGAGATCAAGGCGAGGGCGGGTTGGGCATCCGCTTGCGGCGGCGCGTGAGACGGTAGAGCACGGCCGCCACGCTGATGCCTACCACCCAGCCCACCGCTCCAAAGAGCTTCTTGCGGTCCTCCTCCGACAGGTCGCCCAGAAACGAACCACGAATCCAGGCTCCCACCTTGGCCTGCAGCGGCGCCGCGGCGGCGCCCTGCACGGCGTGGACATTGGCCTCGAAGATCGGCAGATAGCGGGCATAAGCGCCGGGGGTCGCGGAGTAGGTGACCCAGGCGGAGCTGGCGCCGCCCGGGATCAGGTACTGCAGCAGACGGAGCTTCAGGCGCGGCATGGTCAGGTCGGCGACTACGCGCAGCGACGGCACGCCCTGGATCTCGACGATGCCCTGCTCGACCACCGCGAGCTGCGCTCCGGGCGCGTCGCGGTGGGTGAGCTGGGCCGTAGCGTCGAGGAACTCGCGCAGGCTGGCATCGTCAGCCACGATGGCGCGGGGGAGCACCTGCACGCTGAAGTTCTCGGCGAAGCCGTCGCTGGCGCCGGCGAGGTCGATCGCGTAGGTGTGGTAGAGGTGCGCTGCGGTGACGGCGTTCTCGGGCACGTTCGGCGGCGCTGGCTTGCCGGGGGAGAGGTCCACCCAGCCGGCAGGAATCGGGAACTGCCATTCGGCCGCCGCCGGGGCGCCGCCGAGCACGATGACGAGCGGCGCGAGCCACAGCAGGCCGCGCCGACATTGAACGGTCATGGGATCTCCTCCCTCTTTGTCAGGCGACAAAGGCGATGGAGGCGACGCCGGGCCAGCTCACCAGGCAGCCTGGAGGCAGCCCGCGGGCCCTGTCTCCTGGGTGAGAAGCGTCTTCCGTGGCGGCACGGGGACACGCGCCCCCTGGCGCCCCTGGACGCTAGCCCCGGGGCAAGGTGTGGGCGAGGCGGATGCCGGTGAACTGGAAGCGGGTGTCCGGCGGCCAGAAGTTCCGATAGCTGGGGCGGATGTGACCGGCGGG
>DASZHY010000169.1:0-13911 GCA_035949675.1 Thermoanaerobaculia bacterium | reverse complement strand
GGGGGATCTCGAGTTCGCCAAGCGCTATGCCCGGGCGCATCGGATCACGGTGACCGAGCTCTTGGACCGCTATCTGCGCTCCTTGCAGGCCGGAACCGGAAGCATCCATTCCGAGGTCGAGAGGATCTCGGGTGTGATTCCGCCCGACGTGGATGCGCGGGACGAGCACCGCGAGCACCTGCTGCGGAAGCATCGATGAAGGTGCTGCTCGACCTCAACGTCCTCCTGGACGTGGCACAGCGGCGCGAGCCCTTCTACGCATCTTCTGCCGGCGTGCTGAGCCGGGCCGTCGAACGCACCGACGTGGCTTGCCTGGCGAGTCATTCGCTCACGACGCTTCACTACATCGTTGCGAAGTATGCCGGCCGGGAGGGCGGGGATGCTCTGGTGGACTGGGTCCTGGCGCATCTCGAGATCGTGCCGCAGGACCGCGCCCAGTTCGTGCGGGCGAGGAGCCTAGGCTTCGCCGACTTCGAGGACGCCGTGCTCGCCAGCGCCGCCGAGGCTGCCGGCTGTGAGGTCATCGTCACGCGCAACCTGGCGGACTTCGTCGCCTCGCCGGTTCCCGCCGTCACCCCGGAGGAGCACCTGATCGCCGGTTGAGGTCTGGCGAGCCGGTGAGAGGCGCCGCGTCGGCGCGCGTCGCGACCCTTCGTTCAGGCTGCCGGAGGCCGCGGCCGCCAGGGGATGTAAAATCGTCAGCGGAGGTGCCATCGCGCCATGTGCAGGAACATCAAGACACTCTTCAATTTCGAGCCGCCCGCCAGCGACGAGGAGATCCGCGCTTCCTCGCTGCAGTTCGTGCGCAAGCTCAGTGGATTCAACGCGCCGTCGAAGGCAAACGCCGAGGCGTTCGACCGCGCGGTCGAGGACGTCTTTCAGGTCGCCCGGCGCCTGGTCGATTCGCTGGTGACCAACGCCCCGGCCCGCGATCGCGCCGTGGAAGCCGCCAAGGCCAGGGAGCGGGGCAACCTGCGCGGCCGCCCGCGCGCCGGAGTCCTGTAGTCCGGCCGCGGGGCCTCGCCCTCGGGCTACGGTCGGCAGCCGCGGAGCCGGATTCAGCGCCACGCCACTGCTGATCAAAGTTGGCGGCCTGACACCAGATCCATGGTAATGGTTTCGAACACCTCGCGGTGCGCGCCCGCCGTCTGCGTGAACGACAGGATCAATTGTGTCGGCGAGACGGTCACCGTGAGATAACCATATGACTCGAGGCCGTTGGCGTAGTGAACGCCGTTGACCGTACTGCCGACCGGCGCCGGCGCCGGCTGGGGGCGGATGCCGCCGCCACCGCCAATGAGGTAGGGGATGACTCTCTGCGCCCCGGCGAGGGTCACGGTACGCATATAACGTTGGAAGCTGTGCGCGTGAGCTGACAACACGGCGTCGGGCCAGACCCCCGCCTGGACACAGCAGTCGTCGATGTCTTTCAGCATGTCGGGGTTTCCCGGGTGACCGAAGCCCTTGTCGCTCAGCCCGCTGGCATAAGGCGGATGATGAACGGCGATGATCAGCGCTTGCCGCTTCGTCTTGCGCTCGGCGGCGATATCGCCCAAGGTCTGGGCAAGCCACACCTTCTGGTCGTTGGGAATATCCGGCGGGTGCGCGATCGCACCGTAGTTCTCGCCGGTGCCGCTATAGAGACCGACGATGTCGACGAAGGGGCAGGTCAGCCGCCAGTAAGCGCCTGGCTGGTTCGGCATGGCGCGGCCGAACTGGACGCCGAGGGGCGGCTGTTTGCCTGGCGGTTGGCAGAAGTTCTCGAAGTACGCTTCGAGTGAAGATTTATCCAGGCTGCTGCGCATCTCGCCGTCGTGATTGCCGGGGATGGCGAAGATCAGATTGTGATAGTTGTCATTCGGACGATAGAACCGGCCGGCATAGTTGGCGCGCTTGTCCGGCCCGTACAAGATGTCGCCCAGGTGAAGCAGGAACGCCGGCCCCAGCTCGGGCTTAGCAGTGTTCACGTCGCGGGACATGGCGTCGGCGACATCTTGCTGCTCCGGCACGCCCACGCCGCTGTCGCCCAGAGCGTGAAACATGATCGAGCTGTGAGTCTCGATGGCGCGGATGGACTGGGCGGGAAAGTAATCGGCTAGCTGAAAGGCTGCCTTTCCCTTTGGCTTCGTGAAGTCGAGGAGCTCGCCCGGATGCGGGCCGCCCCCCGCCTTGGGCCTGGGGGTGTGCGCGAACCGCGTTGGAAAGGGCGACCTGGCAGCAGCGCCAGACGGGCGCCGCGCTCCGGGCTTGGAGCCTGCCTTGGGCTTGGTTGACGAGGTCTTGGCCATCTCATCTTCTCCTTTCGCTCGGGCGAGAGCGGATCTTCTCCGCTGCGGCAGGGGCGAAGGCGACGATTCGCTCGTGGCGCCTCGGGTCGCCTTCGCTGCACGCCGCCACGGCCAGATAGACGGACTCGCCTTTCGTCTTTCCCCACTGCCGGGTAGGCGAGGGCCGCTGCAACTCTTGGCCGAGGTGCGCCGAGAGAGGCGACTTGCGGCATCGGCTCGGCCGGCCAGGCAACGCGGCGGATTTCCGGGTAGGATCGTCCGCGTCTCACGGCGCCGGCCGAGGCTGGAGCCTCACATGCCAACCACAGGAGGTTTCACATGGTGAAGGTGGCGTTGCTGGTTCGATTGGAAGCCAAGCCCGGAAAGGAAGCCGCGGTCGAGAGCTTTCTGCGCGGCGGCCTGCCTCTGGCGGAGGGGGAGCCGGCCACGACGGTGTGGTTCGCGCTCCGTCTCGGGCCGTCGACCTTCGGGATCTTCGATGCTTTCCCGGACGATGCGGGCCGGCAGGCGCACCTCTCGGGTCCGATCGCCGCCGCGCTGATCGCGCAGGCGTCCGACCTCCTGGCGCAGCCTCCCGTCATCGAGAAGGTCGACGTCCTGGCCGCCAAGCTGCCCGGCAAGTCCTGAGGCACCCAGCCTACCGTCCCAGGCCCAGGTCGAGGGTTCGTTCGAGCGCGCGCGCCACGGCGCGCACGGCTGCCTCGACCGGGACGGCCGCTCTCGGCGGCAGCAGGAGGAGAGCGCTGTCGAGAGTCACCCGGCCCATGCCGCGGATGGCGGTCTCGATGCCGTCCTGGGCGCCGCGCGCGGCTTCCTCGTAGCCGCGCCGAACGGCCGTGACGCGCTCGAGCTCCCGCGTCATCTGCGCGGGGCGCGGCAGGGGGGCGGCTTCGGACCGCGCCCCGGCCGCGCTGGATGGGTCGCGCGCGGCGGTCCGGGCGGTCCGGGTGTGGGGCCGCGGCTGGCGGCCCGGGCTGGCTGGCGGCTGGGGCTCGAGGCCCGGGCCCGTGAGCTGCTGGGCCTGCGAGCGAAACGCTTGCTTGGCGGCCTGGAGGCCGGCGACGGTCCGCTTGTAGGCGTCGAGGCTGCCGCTCAAGGTCATCGCCCTGTGGAGGGCCTGCGCTCGCTCGCCGCTCGCCACGCCGAGGATGGCGCGGCCCTGAAGGCGGCCGTAAGCGGCGGCCTCTCCCTGGCGGAGGCGGGCGGGAGACTCGGGATCGCGGAGCAGGCTGCGCAGCGGCGTGGCGGGATCGACATAGACCTGCGCTGCCGCGCGGGTGACCGCACGGCGCGCCTCGACGACTCGCAGCCTCGCCTCGCGCAGCGACGAGTACGCGGCGAGGGCGGCGCGCAGCGGCCGTTCCTGCTCGCCGACCAGGCGGCTGATCTTGGCGGCGAGGTCCTGCAGGCGGTCCGCGGCGCGGCGTAGCTCGGCCGCGGCGTAGTCGCCGGCCAGGTCCTTGTGACCGGCGCGTGCGAGGGCCTTGTCGAGATGCTCGCGGCTGGGGAAGGTCGCGCGATCGGCGAAGAGGTCGACGCGGTCGCGGTGACGGGTGAGCGCCAAGGATGCAGCGTGGCGGTCCATCGCCGGGTCCGCAAGGACGTAGACGCGGTCCGCGGCGGCGCCCTGCGACCCGCGCACGGCGAGGGCATAGCCGTGCGCCACCGCACGGTAGCGGGCCGGATCGAAGGCCACCGTGCGGCCGTCGTCGAGACGGACGGCGAGGCGATGGCGTTCCGCGCCGACGACGGTGCCGAGCGTGCCGCTGCGCACGCCACGACCGGGAGCGGCGGGAGTGGCGTCGAGGGAGACCACGGCGCGGCCCTCCAGGTCGTCGCGCCGGAACACGACGCGGTCGCCGCGGGCGAGCTCGATGCCGCCGGCGCGGACGTCGGGGCCGATCTCGCCCGCGGCCCGGCGCTCGGCGCGGATCGACTGGTTGAACTGTTCCACCTCGGCGCGGCCGCGGGCGAGGACGAGCTGCGAACCGGCAGGGTCCTGGCGCCGGTCGCGGGCGTAAGCGCCAAGCAGCTCGGCGCGCGCGGCGTCACGGCCGTCGGTCCAGTGGAGGCGGCCGGCGGCCTCGCAATGGTCGAGGACGGCGGCGACCCCGCCGCGGGCGAGTTGCTCGGAGGCCGGATGCTGCACGGGCCCGGGCTGGCGGCCGGCCGGATCGAGGCGGATGCTCGGGTAGCGCTCGAGCAGGCCGCGAAAGGCGTCGCCGGCGCCGATCGCCTGCAGCTTGTCGGGATCGCCCAGCAAGACGACCTTGGCGTGGCGCTCCTCGGCGCCGGCCAGGATGCGGCCGAGCCGCCGCACGTCGAGCAGTCCCGCCTCGTCGAGAAGCAGGACGGCGCGCGGATGGAGGCGATCGGCGCCCTCCGACCAGGCGCGCTCGAGGCTCGCGAGGGTCCGGGCCTGGACGCCGGCCGCGGTCTCCAGCCGTGCCGCACCCTTGGCGGTCAGCGCGGCGCCGTGGACCTGGTATCCCCGCTCCTGGTAGGCGGTCGCGACGGCGCGTGCGACGGCGGTGCGAGCGTTGCCGTCGCCGCCGACGATCTGGGCGAGGGTCGCCTCGGTCGTGGCATGGAGGACGGCGGCCCGTTGCTCGGCGGAGAGGCTGGCCCCGGCAAGCTCGCCGGCGGCGGCGAGCACTTGTTCCGGGACCGTGGGATCGAGGCGGGAGTGGTCCCGCGACGCCAGCTGGGCGGCGGCCGCCAGCAGCCGCGCCTCGGCGTCGAGGTACTCGCGGGTGGTGTAGCGGCTGGAGCCGCCGGCATCCTTGCCGAGATCGAGGACCCGATCACGCAAGGCTTCGCGGACCAGGGCCGCGCTGTCCGGCTGGTAGAACGCGGCGCGATGCAGGTCGGCCGCGGTGAAGGTGGCGCGGGTCTCGCTGAGGCGATCGACCAGCTCCCTGGCGCGATGCTCGAGGGTGCCGGCGGGCCGCGGGGAGAATGCGCGTCCGGGGGCCAGGACGGCAGGCGGCTCAGGATGCGCCCGGCGATGCTCCAGGAAGGTCTCGCCGAAGCGCCGGGCAAGCTTGGGACCCGAGAGCGACCGGTCCACGCGCGAGAGGGACGCGAGGTGCGAGCCGTCGGTGACGAGGAGGCCTGATTCCCTGGCAGCCGGCTCGAGACGGAAGCCGTGCGCCGCAAGGCGAGCCTCCAGGTCGCTCCAGCCGGTGGCCCCGGCCAACGCGGCGCCGGCCTGGTCGCGGACGCGATCGGGAAGTGGCTGCAGGCCGGTGCGGCGGGCCTGCTGATAGGAGCCGGTCGTGACCCGCGGGACCGGCACCTCGCCGGCGCCCTCGCGGAGCAAACCAAACTCGATCTCGATTCGCTGCATGGCGTCGGATGTCTTGACCCAATCCCAGTCCCTGTGCCACAAGAGTCCGTCGTCGCCGACGCGGTTGACGACGACGTGGACGTGGTCGTGGTCAGTATCGCAGTGACGGATCACCAGCGCCTGATGGCGGCCGAGGCCCAGGCGCTCGAGCACCCGGTCGACTGCCTGATCCCATTGCGCGCGGCTCAGGTGCTCCGTCGGGTGCAAGCTGAGGCCGAAGTGGTAGACAGGCCTGTCGGAGCGGGCCTGCTCGCCAGCATGAGCGCGCATGACCAGAGCGGCCCGGGCGGGATCCTCGACGCCGTCCAGGTTGCGACACGAGGTCCACTCGACACGGTCGGGGTTCAGCGCGTTCTGGCGGCCCCGCATGAGGTAAGCGACAAGACTGCAGAAGTCTCTGCAGAGGCCGGTGCGGTCGCCGCTCCGGGAGCGCCTGCCGCCCTTGAAGACGATCAATTGGCAGGCCCGGAGTGGCTGGCGGCCCCGTCAGCCTGAAGGAGCGCATCGCGCAAAGCGTGGATTTCCTGAAGCAGCCCATGGACCGCGTGTAGCAGTTCCGGCGCCAGGGCAACGTCGGAGCTGGCCATCTGCACCAGCTGGTTGAGGCTGGTGCAGGCACGGTTGACAGCCACGATGGCAGCCCGGGCCGGGGGCTGACGCACGATGGGCTTGTGGCCAAGCAGCAGCTGGCGTGTCAAAGCGGAGACCGTCAGTCTGCAAGCACGGGCGTACTCGTGGAGAGCCTCGAACTCCTCGTCTCGCAGGCAACTATAGATTCGGCGCCTGAATTTGCCGGAAGGTCGCCGCAGCGGCGATGTCTGAAACCCTGCCGGGGCTCGCGGGACGCCCTCCACCACTCGCGACGCCTGTTGGCGGACCCAGGCCGGGATCGATATCGCCGACGCCTCGGCGGCGGCGGCGAGGAGCAGACCATCGCTGACGGAAAGGCGCAGGTGATACCGCCTGGCCTCGATCCTGGGTCTGGCCATGTCCCCTCCTCTCTCGAGCCGGCTCCGCCGCAGCGACAAGCCCCGCGATCTTCTCTCCCGGCCCCCGCGCCATCAGTGTACAGGAATGTGGTGGCAATGACAAGCATATGTCATGCACTCAGAGGGCCCATGGCCGCACGACCGGGCGTCAGCTCGCGGTCGCGGGTAGCCGGCCGGCCGACCGCCGCCGACCTCCCGCTCTCCGCGCCGCGGCTCAGCCTTCGGTCGCGCCCACGCCGGCACCGGCACCGGCGGCCGCGGTCGCCAGCCGCGTCCGGTAGCTCGAGTAGTCGGGGACGAGCCGCTGGTAGACGCCCGCCATCAGGGGCGAGGAGATCATGAAGTCGGCGGAGGAACGGTTGCAGGCGACCGGGATGTTCCACACCACCGCGATGCGCAGCAGCGCCTTGATGTCGGGGTCGTGCGGCAGCGGCTCGAGCGGGTCCCAGAAGAAGATCACGAAGTCGACCTCGCCCTGGGAGATCTTGGCCCCGATCTGCTGGTCGCCCCCCAGCGGACCGCTCTCGAGCTTGTGGATCGACAGGTCCAGCTCTTCCTCGAGCACCGCGCCGGTGGTCCCGGTGGCGTAGAGATCGTGCTGCGCCAGCAGCCGCACGTTGTACTTTGCCCAGTCGAACAGGTCCTGCTTCTTGTTGTCGTGCGCCACCAGCGCGATCTTCTTGCGCGGCTGCATGGGGATCTTCTTGTTGGGCAATGGCTTCTCGGGCATCGTGCTCTCTCCCTTCTTGTCGCCGCGGCGCGCGCCGGCAGAGCAGAGCCGGCTTGGGAGCACCGGCTGCCGCAGCCTACCTCGTCAGGAGCGCCAGAATCGAGGGTCAGCCGGGAAGGAGCGCTATCCCGCCGTCGGCCAGCCATCGATCGAGGCGACGGGCGCCGCGATGGCCGATGGCTGTATACAGCGCCAGGCTCTCCGCGGCCGCGCTGAGAGCGCCGTTCGTGTCCCCCACGGCGACTTTGACCCGGGCAGTGCCGAAAAGGGCAGCGGCAGCCAGCTCGGGCACCGCCGCCGCTCTTGCCCTGGTCAGCAGCGCCTCGAAGGTGGCCAGCGCTTCGCTCGAGCGCTGCCGTCCGAGTTGCGCGTCACCTAGCGCCAGCAACGCGGCGCCAGTGTTCCACCAGTGTTCAATGGCCCGGGCCAGGTCGAGTGCCGACCCTGCCACCTCCTCGGCTTCCTCGTGTCGTCCGTGTGCCGCGGCAAGACGCGCCGCAAGGACCATCAGGTAGCCCAATCGACGCGGATGACCGATTGCTTCTGCGATCTGCCTGGCTTCGGCCATGCAGGTCGCCGCAGATTCCAGCGCTCCCGCTTCGATCTTGAGCGACGTCAGCTCGGCCAGCACGTAGCTGGTTCTTTCCTGGTGCCCGATCGACCGAGCAATCTTCAGGCTCTCGCGCAGCAGACGCTCTGCAGCCCGGTCCCTGCCACGCTTCCCTTCCAGCGTGCCAAGCTCGTGACGGCAGATGCATTCGACCTCACGGTTGCCGCTGGCCACTGCCTTGGCCAGACCTTGCTTGAGGACCTCCTCCGCCAGTGCGTACTTGCCGCGCAAGACATGAAGCTCGCCGAGGAAGGCACAGATGCGTCCATGTTGCCTGTCCAGCCGGCTGGCCTCGGCGGTTTTCAGACCTTGCTTGAAGCAGTCCTCGGCGCGGTCGAACTCGCCAAGATTGATGGCAACGGCGCCTTGCTGCCGCAGCAGGGTGCTCAGCTGATCGGCGTCGTCCCTCTTCACGGCATCGGCCAGCGCTCGATCCAGGTAGGCGCTAGCCTCGCGGTACCTTCCAAGGTTGGCGATGACGCCGGCAAGGTTGCCGAGGAGCTTGCAGGCGACCAGGTCATCGCGGCTGGAGTCGAGACCACTCCTCGCCGACGCCTCCGCCTCCGCGTACTTGCCTTGCTTTCTCGCGATTCGCGCCCGGCCGTTGAGGATCGATGCGAGCATCTCCTTGTCGCCGACCTCCAGGGCGAAGATCTCGGCTCGATGCAGGAGCTCTTCTGCCGCTGGATAGAGGCCCAGAGACTCGAGGTACCAGAAAAACGCGCGCATACCGCTAAGAAACACGCTGGCGAGACCCTTGGCGTGAGCGCCGCGCAGCGCGGCACATATGTTGTCCCTCTCGACTTCGAGACTACGGTAGCCGCGGTGGAGATCGTCGTGATTCGTTACCAGCTCGACGTAAAAGCGAACCATCCTCTCGTAGAGCAGCGCCTGTTCCGGCTCGTCACCCTGCCGAGCCCTCGCGTAGCTGTCGATCGTTTGATGAACGGTATAGCGGTCTTGGTCCGCGTCGCTGGGATCCACCATCGACCATTCCAACAGGCCGCAATCGACCAAGGTGTTGATCGCCTCGGCGTCGGTTTGTGAGACTGCATAGGCGGCGCTTTCAGAAAAGGAATTCGGCTTGGCGGGGAACACCGAAAGCGAGCGCAACAGTCTCTGTGCCACAGGGTCGAGCACGTCGTAGGACAAGCCGATCACTTCCCACAGAGACTTCGGGATCGCATCGGTCTCGCCCTGGCCGATGCCGTCGGCGGCCACGCCCTGTACATGCAGCATTCCTTCAGCGTCAGCCAGGCGGTCAAGTGCCTTACGCAGGCGGGACTGCTGCCCGGCAAAGGTCTCGCGGCGCAGGTAGCTGCCGATGATGATCAGCGCTAGTGGCAGCCGGCCCACGGCTACTGCCAGGGCTTCCGATTTAGCGGCCAGATCGCGCACCAGCTGCGGCACGTAGCGTGTCAGCAGCTCGATTGATTCCTTCTGTCCCAGCTCGTGCACCGCCTCGACCCTGCTCTGGCTCTCGGCAAAGTCCAGAGCAATGTGCAGGTGGCGGGTGGTGACGAGATGGGCCGATTGCTCGTTGCCGATCTTGAACGCGACCGCGTCGTCAAGCCGCCAAGCATCGTCGATGATGACCAGCGCCGGCCTCGCCGTGAGCGCCTCGCGCAGCCTTTGGCGGCGAGACCTCACGGTGGTAAGAGCAGAAAGGTCGCTCGGATTGATCCCCAACCGCGCACCGATGGTGCCGAGGAGGGCGAGGAGGTCCGGCTTCCGGCCCAGGTCCACCCATATGACGCCGTTGTCGAAAAGCTGCCGGATGTCCGGGTCGTAAGCAATCGCCAGCGCCAGTGCCGTCTTGCCGATGCCGGGCAAGCCGTAGAGGCCGAAGAGGCGATTGCGTTCGCGCTGCGACAGAGTCTGCCGCACGAGCGCCAGGGTCTGCTCACGTCCCACCAGGTCGGGTACCGGATAGGGCGGGGGCACCAGGCAGCGCGGCAGGCTGGTTGGCAAGCCGGTGCGTTCCGACGGATCGGATGTCCTGCCGCAGAGCCCGAAGAGCAGCTTCTCAAAGGCGTCGGCGAACTTTGCCTCATCGCGGAAGTCCACCCACTGGCGGCCGGCGAGGAATCCTGGCAACTCGGCCTGTCGGAGTAGGCAAGGGATGATCCGGAACTCGCGGTGGCTGCCCTGCGCCATCGCGCGGTTGTACTCCTCTTCGACCCATCGCGATTGCATTGATTCCGGTGAGACCACGATCAGCACCGCCGCGCTCTCGCTCAGGCCGCACTCGAGATTCGTGACGACGAGATCGCCGGGGCGGATCTCGTCACGATCCAGCCAGGCCGTCAGCCCTCGTTGAGTCAGCGCACTCTTGAGCCGGCCGGCCCACTCGGCGTCGACGATGGAATAGCTGATGAAGACGTCGAAGTTCCGCTGAGAACCAGAGGGAATCATAGCCATGCGTCAATGCTCCCTTGAGTACTCACTCAATCTTACCATCTATGCATTGGGTCCTCCTTTGCCTGATGTTCAAATACCTGGCGCCAGACCATGCCCCCTGCCGGGGAAGATCACCCACCTCATGGCAGACGCACGTCCCCTATCCCGCCCGCCCCAACCTGCGGTTGCGCCGGCGCTGTGTCGGAACCCGGAGGCTTGGTCCGGTTGCGCAGCCTATCTCGCCCGGGCGCTCGCCAGCTCGTCCTTGACCACCATCCCGCCCTTCATCACGAAGCGGACCCGCTCGAGCTCGGTGAGATCGGCCAGGGGATCGCCGTCGACCGCAATGAGGTCGGCGTAGCGGCCGGGGGCGATGGCGCCGACGCGGTCGCTCCAGCCCAGCAGGTCGGCGGCGTTGGCGGTCGCCATGGCCAGGATCTGGGCGGAGGTGAGGCCGAGCTTCAGCAGCGAGTGGAACTGCCTGGCGTTCTGGCCGTGGGGATAGACCCCGGCATCGGTGCCGAAGGCCAGCTTGACGCCGGCCTGGACGGCGCGCCGCCAGTTGGCGAGCTGCGACTTGCTGAGCTCGATCTCTTTTTCGACCATCCGCGGCGGCAGGCCCAGATGGTCGGCCTCGACCAGCAGGTACTCGTCGGTATAGATGTCGGGCACCAGGTAGATGCCGCGCTCCTTGAGCAGCCGGATGCCCTCGTCGTCGATCAGGCCGCCGTGCTCGATCGAGGCGACGCCGGCCCGCGCCGCGCGCTTGATGCCCTCGGTGCCGTGGGCATGAGCCGCCACCTTCTTGTGCCACATGCTGGCCTCGGCGACCAGGGCGTCGAGCTCTTCCTGCGAGTACTGGGGGCCGCCGACCTCGGCTTCCTCGGACAGCACGCCGCCGGTCGCCATGACCTTGATCCAGTCGGCGCCGTTCTTGACGTCGAACCGCACCCGCTTGCGGATCTCGGCGACGCCGTCGGCAATCCCCGAGAATTGGTCGAAGTGCAGATAGGGCGAAAACCCCGACAGGTCGTTGTGGCCGCCCGTCGACCCGATCGGCAGCGTCGCCACCTGCATGCGCGGGCCCGCCACCTCACCGCGGTCGATGGCATTGCGCAGGGCGACGTCGATGAGCTCGCCGGCGCCGACGTCGCGCACCGTGGTGAAGCCGGCCTCGAGCGTGCGCCGCGCGTAGACGTGGGCCACCACCGCGAGGTCGATCGGGCTGCGCCGGAAGAGGTCCTCGTAGTAGCTGCCGGCCTGCTGCGTGAGGTGGGTGTGGCAATCGACGAGACCCGGCAGCACCGTCGAGTGCGAGAGGTCGATCACCGGCGTGCCCGGCGGGAAGGGCAGGCCGGGACCGACGGCGGTGATCCGGCCGGCGGCAATCAGGATCACGGCGTTGCGCACCGGCGGGCCGCCCAGCCCGTCGATCAGGCGGCCGGCGCGCACCGCGAGCAGCCGCGGCGCCTCTCCCGCACCTGCCCTGGCAGGCGGCGGCTGGGCGCCGAGCGGCGCGGCCGGCAAGCCCATCAATGCCAATAGACAAGCTGCAATCGAGGCGATCCCAACCATCCCAACGATCCCAAGGACACGCCGCATGCGCCAGCCTCCTCCTGCCTCAAGGGCAACGGTCGATAGGACCGGAGGAGCGCATTCTATCCTTCGCCGGCGCCCGGGACCCGCCGGCTCTCAAGCCATGGCTGGCGCCGCCTGGTCCCTCATTTCGGCCTCGGCCGGGAGGGCGTTTCCTTGGCGCGCCTTGCGGAACCACGTGGGGACCAGGTATCCAATCACGAACCCGATGCACGTCGCCGAAACCATCGCCAGGTAGTACGGTGGCGCAGGTTGATGCATCGTGTCATCTGGGTCGAGGACCTTCGCCACCTGGACGAGCCAGGCAACCACGAGCGGGCTGGTGAGAGCCAGCAAGGCAGCACCGCCCAAGGCCTCGAAGAGGCGCAACCGTTCGGGCGGTATCGTGGACGTCGGCTCGTCATCTGTCATCCAGGCCACCATGAAGGCTGTCACGAAGGAACAGAGAGACCAGGGCATGCCCAACCGGGAATGGAGCAGAGCGTCGCTGAGCGAACGGTAGAGCATCAGCTGAAACAAGAAGCGTATTGCGAGGCTCGCCAGGGTGGCAAGCAGCCCGGCGGTGAGATAGAAGGCCATCGGCCGCAGGTTGTTCCCGCCCCGCCGCGCGAACCTCCAGTGGTCCCTGGGGTAGACCGCACAGACCACGGCGGCACAGTAGATGACCGAGACCATCAGCGCCTGATTGATCAGCGCCCCGATCCTCGCCTCGGAGGAGCGATAGAACAGCGTGACGCCGGGCAGGAGCGCGCCGAGGATAACCAGAGAAAGGGTCATGAGGTGGTCGAGAGTCAGCTTGGGCTTCATCGTCATGGTGCGGAGATCGAAGCCAAGAGACGCCAACCTAGTGATCCGCGCCCCATAGGTGGTGCCGCATCGCAACAGGCCGCGGCTGATGAGGTTGTAGACATCAGTCAGCATTTCGGTACTCTGCTCGGCAAGCTCGGCCTGCACCAGGTGCACGAGGCGGTCGCCGCCCGCAGCGGCATCCCCCGGCGCGATGCTGTAGAGCAGTTGGATCTTCGGTGCCAGCTGGCTCCATCGCCGCTTGAGATCCGCGAAACCGGGTTCGTAACTGGCAAGGAAGCTGCCAAACCTCCGGTCGCCCTCCCACTCTTCGAGCTGGATCATCAGCGCCGAAATCTTCGTCCAGATATGCCTCAGGTTGGGGCTCTCCTCGAACAGGACGTCATCGGCATGAAACCCTTGTGCGGCCAAGCGCCTCACCACCTCCGCCTGCAGGGCAGGCGAGACGGAATAGCGAGATCTACGCAGGTCCGCCGCCAGGCGCCGCGCTTCGTAAGGGATGGCCGCCATCAGCTGGAGGTGCTCCCTTACCCACTCGTCAGCCTCCGCCAGGAGCGGAACCTTGGGAAGCAAGAGCGTCAGCATCAGCGCGATCAATGGCGCGGTCGAGACAGCTGCCAGCTGCTTGGCGCCGTCGGTAAAGAATCCCAACTCCTTGCTCACGCCCTCGACAATGGGGGGAAAGGTGAGCAGTCCGAAGTACAGCGCCATCCCGACCAGCAGGTAGCAGAGCCACGCCGTGTAATATCGCAATGCCGTGGTCGAGGACCGGTTGGTGGGTGGCGTATTGAATCGGCCCGAGGCCGAGATCAACACGAAAATTGAGCCGATGATTAGGTCGCCCGTGTCACGCATGGTCCGCCCTCCGTTCAGGAAGCTGCTTACGAAGGGACGTCCCGGAACCGATAATTCCCCACGGACGGCGGAATTTTGCTAGTAGAAATAAGTGAATATCCAGAGGCCTGCGATCGCCGGCGGGCGCTGGCAGCGCCGTCCCGCAGGTGCCGCGCCCTGCGCCTTAGCCGTACAGGCGCTGGTAGCGGGTCCAGGCGGCGAGGACACGGGCGAGATAGACGCGGGTCTCGCGGAAGCCGACCTTGGTGAAGTACTCCTCGGGCTCGGGACTGAAGCAGTAGTGGCGC
>DASZHY010000168.1:0-10710 GCA_035949675.1 Thermoanaerobaculia bacterium | reverse complement strand
GGCCCGGCCGCGGCGCTTCCTGCCCACCGAGCTCGGCTTCGGCGACCCGCGCGTGCCCGAGGTGCGGGAGGCGCAGGCGGACCTGGCCCGCGAGCACGGCGTCGACGCCTTCTGTTACCTCTATCCCTGGGGCGCGGCCGGGCCGCTCTGGGACGCGCCCTGGCGCGACCTCGTGGCGAGCGGCCGCCCCGAGCTCCCGTTCTGCCTGATGGTGGCGGTCGAGGAGGGCGAGCCGATCGCGACGGCGCGGGCAGCGCGGCTGCTCGACGACGTCGCCCCGGGCCTTGCCGACCGCCGCTATCTGCGCATCGACGGCCGCCCCCTGGTGGCGGTGCGCGACGTCTCGCGGTTCGCCGATCCGGCGGCGAGCGCCAGGCAGTGGCGCGCCGCGGCCGCCGCCCGCGGCCTGGGGGAGATCCACCTGTGCGCCGCCGAGCCGGCCCCAGCCGACCGCCCTGAAGACCTGGGCTTCGACTCGTTTCTCGAGACCCCGGCGTCGACTGCCCATACCGCCGATGGCGCCGATGCCGCCAATGGCGCCAATGCTGCCAATGCCGCCAATCCTGCCAATGCCGCCGCGGCGGTGGCCGCGGCGCTCACCCGCCCCTGGCCGCCGTTCCGCTTCTTCCGCAGCGTCGAATGCCGGCGCGACGCCGCCGACCCGCGCGCCGGCGAGCTGTACGAGCACTGGCTGCGCTCGGCGGTCGACGCGACGCGGCGGCACGGCGGCGGCCTGGTGTTCGTCGACTCCTGGAACGACTGGCTGCGCGGGGCCTACCTCGAGCCGGACGACGGAGACGGCCGCGCCGCCCTGCTCGCGACCCGGCGCGCCGCGCGCGGCCCCGCCAGCGGGCTGGTGCTCTTGCGCCAGCTGCGCGAGGTTCTGGGGGACGTCGAGGGGCCCGCCGCGCGCGTCCTGGGCGAGCTCGGACAGGTGCTGGGGCTGCACGAGCACACCCGCGACCGGCTGCTGGCCAGCGTCGAGGCGGCGCTCGCCCGCGGCGAGGCGGCGTCCGGCCCCGAGATCCTGCGCTGGGTGCCGGTGGCGAGCCGCCACCTGCCGCCCTCGGGCGGCGGCTTCTGCCTCGACCTGGTCGGGACCGTCGGCGGGGCGGAGCTCTACGGCGCCAGCGAGCCCATCCCGCTGCGCGGCGACCAGATCCACCTGGCGGGCTGGGCCCACGCCGGCTGCGCGCCGGACGAGGTGGATCTCTTCCTGGCCCTCGAGTCGTCGGGCGGCGCCGGGGACCGCATCTTCCGCGTCGCCGAGCGCGTGGCCAGGCTCGACGTCGTGGCGGCGTTCCCCGGCCACCCCGCGAGGTGCGGCTTCGACACCGTCGTCGACCTGGCCGGCCTGCCGCCGGACGTTTATCGCGTCGCCATCGTGCAGCGCACGCCGCAGGGCGCCTATCGCGACGCCACCGCGGTGACCGTGCGGCCCGATTGAGCCCGATCGAGCCCGATTGAGCCCCCATTGAGATCAGGTTGAGCTGCATGTTCGAGCGGATGTCCTGGCTGCCGGACCGTGCGCTGCTGGGCGACCTCGTCTTCCGCCTCGAGCAGTCGCGAGACGACGCCTGGGAGCTCGGCGGCGAATGCCTCAGCTTCTACAAGAACCGGCAGCTGGTCGAGCAGTTCGAGCGCTTCTGGTCCGCGACCGCCTTCCGGCCGCGCCGCGTGCTGGAGATCGGCATCTGGGACGGCGGCAGCACCGCCTTCTGGCAGGAACATCTGCAGCCCGAGCGGCTGGTCGCCATCGACCTGGGCGACCGCGAGGACAGCCCTTACTTTCGCCGCTGGCTGACGGCCAGGCGATTGGAGGGGCGGGTGCTGACGCGCTGGCGCACCGACCAGGCAGACCGCGGGGCGCTGCACGAGGTCGTGGAGCGCGACCTTGGCGGCGAGGTCGACCTGGTGATCGACGACGGCTCCCACCTGGACGCGCCGACGCGGGCCAGCTTCGAAACCCTGTTTCCGCTGCTGCCGCCCGGCGGCCTGTACATCATCGAGGATTGGGCCTGGGAGCACTGGCCGGAGTTTCAGGACCCGGGCCACGTCTGGGCCGGCGAGGAGAGCCTGGCGGCGCTGGTCAGCGACCTGGTGGCGGCCGCCGGCAGCTCGAAGACGCTGTTCCGCAGCGTCTCGGTCTACGAGGGGTTCGTGGCGGTTGAGCGCGGCGACTACGCGGCTGACCGGCACCGCTTCCGGCTCGCCGACCACATCCGCAGGCGGCCGTGGCGCGCGGCGGTGGCCGGGGCCGGCGACCGCGCCCGCGCGCGGCCGGAAGAGGACGTCAAGGTCCTCGCCTTCTACCTGCCGCAGTTCCACCCCATCCCGGAGAACGACCGCTGGTGGGGGAAGGGGTTCACGGAGTGGTCGCGGGTGACGCGGGCGCGGCCGCAGTTCGCCGGCCACTACCAGCCGCACCTGCCCGAGCGGCTCGGCTTCTACGACCTGCGGCTGCCGGAGACGCGGGCGCGGCAGGCGGCGCTCGCCCGCGATCATGGCGTCCACGGCTTCTGCTACTACTACTACTGGTTCGGCACCAAGACCCTGCTCGAGCGGCCCCTGGCCGAGATGCTCGCCGGCGGCGAGCCGGACCTGCCGTTCTGCCTGTGCTGGGCCAACGAGAACTGGACGCGCCGCTGGGACGGCGCCGAGCGCGAGCTGCTCATCGAGCAACGCTACGGCCCCGAGCTGGACGCCGCCTTGATCGACGACCTGATGCCCTTTTTCGGCGACCGCCGCTACCTCCGCGTGCGCGGCGCTCCCGTCCTGGTGGTCTACCGGCCGAGCACGATCCCGGAGCCGCCGGCGACCACCGCGCGCTGGCGCCGCGCGGCGCGCGAGCGCGGGCTGCCCGACCTCCACCTCGTCGCCGCCCTGACCTTCGGCCTCGCGGACCCGCGGCCGCTCGGCTTCGACGCCGCGGTGGAGTTTCCGCCCCACGGCGAGGACCTGCCGGCGAACGCCTGCGCGGTCGACGGCCTCGAGCCCGCGTTCGGCGGCGCGATCGTCGACTACCGGGCGGTGGTCGACCGGCGGCTGGCGCTGCCGGCGCCGCCCTTTCGCCTGTATCGCACGGCCATGGCCGGGTGGGACAACACCGCGCGTCTCGGCCGGCGCGCCGCCATCTTCCACGGCGCCACGCCCGCGGCCTACGAGGAATGGCTGCGCGCGCTGGTGATCGCGGCGCGGCTGGGGCATCCCGACCACCGGCTGGTCTTCGTCAACGCCTGGAACGAATGGGCCGAGGGGGCGCACCTCGAACCGGACTGCCGCTTCGGGACCGGTTACCTCGAGGCGACCCGCCGCGCCCTGGCGCCCTGACCGGTGTACGCTATCGAGGGAGGCATCCTGATATGCGCGCCACGACCGTCGCCGTCCTGAGCCTCGCGCTTGCCGCCACGGCGGGCGGCCTGCGCCCCGAGCCCGTCGCTCCCGCCGCCGCCGTCGTCCCCGACGTGCCGAGCGGCGCCGCCGCCGCGCGCGACGCCGAGCTCGCCAAACAAGCCGCCGGGGTTGTCGACGTGTTCCAGAACTGGTCGGCAGTTTTCTCTCCGGACGGCACGGCGATCGCGTTCATCTCCAACCGCGACGGGCTGCCGCAGCTCTACCTGGCGGCCGCCGCGCAACCCGCGGCCACTCCCCGGCGCCTGATCACCAGCGCGGAGCGCGTCGGCCAGGCGAGGTTCACGCCTGACGGCAAGTCCGTGCTCTTCACCAGCGATCATGGCGCCGACGAGAACTGGTCGATCTTCCGTTTCGACCTGGCGGCCGGGCGCGCGGTGGAGCTCACTCCCGGCGAGGAGCTCAACCGCGACTTTCCCTTCGTGCCCGCCGGAGCGCCGGGAGTCATGTACTACTCGGCCCGGCGCATGGATGCCCCGGCGTCCGCTCTCTACGCGCAACCGGTCGCGGCGGGCGCGGCGGGCAAGCCGGGCAAGGAGCCGCGGCGGCTCTATGGCGAGCCCGGCTTGGGCTACCTGGCGGGCGTCAGCCGCGACGGCAAGCGGGCAGCCTGGGTCCGGGTGCCGAGCGCGACCGAAAACTACCTCGAGATCGTCGACCTCGCCTCCGGGACCGCCAGGGCGATCTATCCGGCGACCTCGGCGAGCGCTGCGAGCGCTGGCAGCCCGGCGGCCGCAACGATCGCCGCCAGCCCCGCGAGCCCGCCGAGCCCGCCGAGCCCGGCTAGCGCGGCGAGCCCGGCGAGCGCGGGCGTGCGGATCGAGGACGCCGCTCTGTCGCCCGACGGCCGCCGGGTCTACGTGGCAACCGACGCCGGCAGCGAGCAGGCGCTCGTCCTGGCGCTCGACGCCGAGACCGGCCGGGAGCAGGCGCGCTATACCGAGGCCCATCCAGCCACCGCCGGCCTGGGGCCGATCGTGCTCGGAAAGCGGGGCGACGTCATGGCGCTCGGCCTGCTCGCCGGCAATCGCAGCGAGATCCGGCTGCTGGACGCGGCGACGCTCCGGCCTGCCGCCAAGGTGGAGCTGCCGCTCGGCCGCGGCACGCCGACAGCGCTCTCGGACGACGGCAGGCACCTTGCCGTGACCTGGTCGACGCCGAGCGCGCCGGACGACGTCTTCGACGTGGACGCCGGCACCGGCAAGGTCTCGCCGCTGCGCCGCGACCAGCGGCCGGGCCTGTCTGGCCTCCCCAACCTGGAGGTCTCGGTCGCCGAGGTGAGCGCCTTCGACGGGCTGAAGCTGCCGGTCAACGTCTACCTGCCCGCCCAGGCCGCCGGCAAGCGGTTGCCGGTGATCGTCTCCTACCACGGCGGTCCGGCTGGCACGTCGGTCATCGGCTGGTCGTCGTTGGCGCGTTTCTTCACCTCCCTGGGCTATGCCTGGGTCGAGCCCAACGTGCGCGGTTCGGACGGCTTCGGACGCGCCTTCGAGATGGCGGACAACGGTCCCAGGCGGCTCGACGCCTTCAAGGACGTCGAGACCACCGGCCGGTGGGCGGCGGCGCAGGCGTGGGCCGACAGCGGCCGGGTGGTGGTGTTCGGCGGCAGCTATGGCGGCTACACGGTGCTGATCGGGCTCACGCGCATGCCGAGCCTGTGGCGCGCCGGCGTGGACCTCTTCGGCGTCGCCAACCTGCGCACCTTCCTCAAGAGCACCAGCGGCGAGATCCGGGAGGTCTTCAAGCTCGAGTTCGGCGACCTCGACAAGGACGGGCCGTTCCTCGACTCCATCTCGCCGGTGCGCGACGCGGCGAAGATCGTCGCGCCGCTGTTCGTCTACGCCGGCGCCAACGACCCGCGGGTGCCGCGGCCGGAGTCGGACCAGATCGTGGCCGCGCTGCGCGAGCGGGGCGTGCCCGTCGAATACATGGTTGCCGGCAACGAGGGCCACTCGCTCTCGCACCGCGAGAACCGGATCGAGCTCTTTGCCCGTTCCGCCCGTTTCCTCGAGCGCCAGCTGGGCCGCTGACCCGTAGCCCGGTTTCACTGTGTTTGAGCACTTGTTCTTCTAGAGAGCTTCCCGGGGACGATCCCGAGGGGCTCGTTGCGGAGGAGTATCCAATGAGAAACCTCGCCCTTGGTCTGCTCGCCGTCGTTCTGGCGGTCTCGATGGGCGCCGGTCAACAGGTTGCCGCCACAGGGGGAGAGCGGGCCACGATGCCGGCCTTTACCCAGCCCAGCCCGATGACGTGCTCGTCGGCCGCGGCCGCGGACCTCAGGGAGCTTTTCGCGCCGACCCCGTCTCAGAGTTGCGACACCATCCACCATTGCTCCGTCGCTTCCGATTGCTACAACTACTGCTGCGTTTGTTGGCAATCCTGCAGTAACAATGTCCAGTGCACCATCACCCTTAAATGCGCCTGTTGAGCGGCGAGCCGAGGCCGGCCTCGCGCGCAGCCAACCCGGCGGTGGAGAGGCCGTGTGGGGTGCGTCAGGCCCATAGCTCCTCCCAGGTCGCGACGCGGCGGCCGTGCCAGGTCGGGCCCTCGCGGACGTACTGCCATTCCGGATTCCTGGCGACGTCCCGCAGGGCGGCGCAGACCTGGTGGAAGGTCGGCACGTCGGCGTCGGCGCACTCGAAATAATTGATGAAGTCGTACTCCCCGGGGGGCGCGGGCTCCGTCGCGTGCTTGTAGGTGCGCCGCATGAGGCAGGCGATCCCGGCCGCCGACGCGAGCGCATGGCCTTCGGCCACCATGCGGCCGGCGTCGTCGTAGCGCGGCAGGAAGTACGTGTGGCGCTCCATCCAGCCCTTCGCCCACCAGGCGGCGGTCTTGCTCATGGGCACCAGGAACGCGTTGGGCGCGGCCGTCCCCGGCTGCTGCAGCACGCGGTGAGCGTAGGCGAAGTTGTGCATGGCGTTGCCGGTGAAGTTCATGGGCCGCACGACGCCGCCGAGGACGTGCGGCGTGACGGCCGGGGCGAGGAGACGCTCGATCTCGGCGCAGAGCTCCGCCACCGCCGCGGCCCTGGCCGAGGCGACGTGCACGACCGCCGCGGCGCCGAGCAGCCCGTCGTCGTCGAGGTGGCCCGGCGTCGCGCCGGCGCGGCGGAGGAAGGCGATGGCGTCGGGCGGATCGCCGCCGGCGGCCGCGAACTCGTTGCGTAGCCCGAGGCGCTCGGCGAGCCGAGAGACGGCGGCGCCGGCGGCAGCGGCGGCATTCAGGTGGGGCGGATGGGGCGCGTCAGGCGGACCGGATGCGCCGGCAGGCAGGTTCAAACACAGGTACGCGCCGTAACGGAGCGGCTCGGTCGAGTGGACGTCGTTGGCTTTCATGGTGCACCTCCCATGACGCACCATAGGCTGGGAGGTGCGATATGTCCAATGCATAGATCAGGGCATACCCATCAGCTATACTGATGGGCGGATGGAGCTCGACCACGTCGAAGCGTTCGTGGCGATCGTCCGGTCCGGCGGCTTTTCGCGGGCGTCGGCGAGCCTGCACCTCTCGCAGCCCGCGATCAGCCGCCGCGTCCATCTTCTGGAGCGGGAGCTGGGCGCGCCGCTGTTCGAGCGCGTCCACGGCGGCGCGCTGCTGACCGACGCC
The DNA here is from genome assembly GCA_035949675.1 of Thermoanaerobaculia bacterium. Taxonomy (GTDB): domain Bacteria; phylum Acidobacteriota; class Thermoanaerobaculia; order Multivoradales; family UBA5704; genus JASLEW01. The sequence goes on along the minus strand of DASZHY010000168.1, from coordinate 3,690 downwards.
GGGCGCGCCTTCCTGCCGCATGCCGAAGCGCTGCTGGCGTCGATGCGCGACGGCGTCGAGGCCGTGGGCGCGCTGCGCGGGACCAGCCGGGGCAACGTCGCGCTGGCAGTCGTCGGCACCCTGGCGAGCACCACCTTGACCGAGCGCCTGCGGCGCTTCCGCGAGGCGCATCCCGGCGTCGATCTCCGGCTGCGGACGGCGCTCAGCGCGGAGGTCAGCGCGCTGGTGCTCCGCGGCGACGCGACGATGGGGCTGCGCTACGGCGCCGACCCGCACCCGGACCTCGTATCGTCCACGATCCACGACGAGCCGATGGTGCCGGTGTGCTCGCCGCGCCACCGCCTGGCGCGCGTGCGCAGCGTCGCGCCGCGGGCGCTGGCCGGCGAGCGGTGGCTGGCGTTCCCGCCGCGCCCCGGCGCGGCGCGCGAGCCGTACTCGTCGGCGCTCGAGCAGCGGCTCGCCGCGTGCGGCTTAGGCGCCGCGGAGATCGTCCCGATCGACAGCCTGACGGCGCAAAAGCGCATGGTGGAGGCGGGCTTCGGTCTGGCGCTGCTGCCGGAGAGCAGCGTCGACGAGGAGCTCCGGGCCGGCACGCTGCGGGCGCTGCGCGTCCCCGCCCTGCGGGTGACGATTCCGGTCGTCCTGATCCATCGCCGCCGCGCCTTCCAGAGCGGAGCGACGAAAGCGTTGATGGCGATGCTCGCGTCCTGGCCCGGCGCAACGCGGACGCCGGGAGGCTAGCGAGGTGGCAGGAGCCGCAGCGTCGCCTCGTCGAAGAGGGGCTCGTCCTGGCCCACGCGCACGTACAGCACCTTGCGCGCGCCGCTCGCCGGCTGCGCCTCGAAGTACGAGATGCCGTCGGGCGACTCGCCCCAGTCGCCGCAGGGAGGATCGGGGACGCCGTCGCTGTGCTGGGCGTCCAGCTGCTTCTGGAACGCGGCGTCCGGCGCGAAGACGTAGCGCTTGACGCCGGCCGGGACGGTGCCCTCGGTGTAGCGCCGCAGCACGCAGCGCGCCGCCAGCTTCTTGTCCGTGTGCGCGGCGAAGATCCGCCGCATCCCGGCCTCGGGGATCTCCCCCTTTTCGAGGTCGAGGACGTCGATCACCGGTTCGGTGGTGCCGCCGCCGTCCGACCAATGGATGAGCAGAGAGCCCTTGGCGATCTGGAAATCGATCTTGCGGGAACCGAAATCGCACCGCTGCACCCACGCCTCGAGGCCGAGCGCGGCGTCGGAGACCTGACGCCAGGCGCAGCCCTTGACCGGCTGGCGCGACGGCCCGCTCGCCCGCGCGCCTGCCGGCAACGAGACGGCAACGAGGACTGCCGCGCAGGCGAGAGCTCGTCCGGTCATGGGAGGAGTCTATCTCGGCGGACGGCAGGGGGGCGCGCTCACGGGAACAGCGGGCAGCTGCCGTCCGCCGCCGGCCGCAGGCACGCCTGAGCGCAGTCCGGGATGCCGCACGCCCGGCAGCACAGCAGACCGATCGGGCACTGGTTGCTGCTGGTGCAGACGGAGGACGAGATCTGCGTTGCGGGGTCGGCGATGACCCCGGCCTGGAAGGCCTCGATGGCCTGCAGGACACCGGTCTCACTTGGCGAGCAGGTGTGGCCGGCGCCGCCCTGGTTGGTGATCGTGAAGTCGCTGGTGCGGGCGCCCTTGCCGAACCAGCTGATGCCAAAGGTATAGCCGGAGCCCAGGGGCTGGAGCTCCGCGTTGCAGACACCCGAAAGCGTGCCGATGTGGTCCTGATAGAACGCCTGGCCCAGGGCGGCGCGCAATGCGGGGGAGCCGAGGCCCCGGATGATCGTGGTCACGAAACCGCTCCCGGCGGCGAAGGCGCGGCCGACGGTGACGGAGACCAGGGTGCCGTCCCCGGCCACGAAGACGTCCTGGTCCAGGAAGCGGATGAGGGCCGGGCCCTCGGCAACGACGTCGATGCCGTGCAGCTTGACCAACGGTTGCAGCGTACCGGGAACTGGCGGCTGCGCGGCGAGCGGGGCGCAGCACGGCAGGCAGAGGATCGCGGCAAGAGCCCAGCGGTGAGTCGTGGTGGTTTTCAAGGCAACCTCCAGCGAGGGGCGAGGCGAGCGTTTATGCGATTGTAACATGAGACCACCGGCGGCTGGGCGCCCCGGGATTCCCGGTCACCGGAACAGGTGGGGCACGAACTGGCTGTGGTTGGTGGTGATCGGCTCCGCGGACTCGCGGATGCCGAGGCCGCCGGCCTCCTCGCCGACGATCCAGCTGCCGAGCACGGGGTAGCGGCCGTCGAGCACCGGCGGCGGGGCGGCGCCCTGGAAGATGCGGCCTTCGCTGCCGTAGGCGCCGCCGGTCGCGAAGTGCCGGCCGGCGACCGACATCTCGACGTTGGCCCCTTCCCGGGAGAGCAGCGGTTTGGAGACCCAGTCGGTCAAACCGCGAGGGCTGTCGAAGAAGGCCGGCAGCAGGTTGGGGTGATCGGGGTTGAGCTGCCAGAGCAGCGGCAGGATGCCCTTGTTGCTGAGCACCATCTTCCAGGCGGGCTCGATCCACCGCATCGGGCCGGCGAGGGGTCCCAGGTGCTCCGCGAACCGCTCGCGCACCATCCACTCCCAGGGATAGAGCTTGAACACCGTCCGCAGCGGCTCGCCCGCCAGGCCCACGAACACCCGGCGCGTCCGGCTCCAGCCGATGTCGCCGACCGCCAGCCCGAAGGTCTCGTAGCCGGCCTGCGAGGCGGTGTCCTGGACGTAGGCCAGGGTCATGCTGTCCTCGGCGTCGTCGAGCGAGCAGAAGTGGATGGGACCCGGCGCCAGGAGGGGCCGGAACGACTGCCAGGCGGCGATCAGCCGCTCGTGCAGCGAATTGAACTGGTCGTCCTCGGGATGGCAGTCGCACAGCCACTGCCACTGCACCACGGCCGCCTCGAGCAGCGCCGTCGGCGTGTCGGCGTTGTACTCGAGGAGCTTGGGCGGCCCGACGCCGTCATAGGAGAAGTCGAAGCGCCCGTAGAGCGACGGCGCCCCGTGCTCCCAGCTGTCCTCGATCAGCGGCACGGCGAGCGGCGGGATGGCCAGGCGGCCGTACAGCCGGTTGTCGACGACGTGCTGCACGGCGGCGAGCGCCAGCCGGTGCAGCTCGTTGGTCGCGCCCTCGAGCTCGTCGACCTCGCGCGCCGTGAGCTCGTAGAAAGCCGCCTCGTTCCAGTAGGCGCCGCCGCCGGCGCTGTGCCAGAGCAGGCCGGCCTCCTCGACCTTCTGCCGCCAGCCGATTCGCGGCGGCGCGGCGATCCGTCGCATTGCCGGCTACTCGCCTACACCGCCGCCGCGGGCGACCTCGTCGGTCTCGCCGAAGCCGCCGCGGCTGATCTCGTCGGACTGCGACGCGCCGCCGCCGCCATGCACCACCGCCGGCGCCGCCGCGCCGCCGGACTCCGGCTCCTGCCGGCGGAGCCACTCGTCGTAGGCGTAGTCGTTGTAGGTGCGGTAGTAGACGTGCGGGACGAAGACCCCGCGCCGGTAATAGCCATGGTGGTCGATCGCCTCGCGACAATCGACCTCGCGGAAGGTCGCCGCGGCGCAGGGGTCGCCGTCGGGATCGCCGCCGGCGGCCTGGCCGGCGGGATTGCCGCCGCAGCCGCTCGCGACGAGAGCCGCCGCGGCCGTGGACACGAGGGTGAGCCGGATCTGGGTGGCCTTCTTCATCGTTT
>DASZHY010000167.1:0-6144 GCA_035949675.1 Thermoanaerobaculia bacterium | reverse complement strand
ACCCCGTTTCTCAGCGGTGCGGACGCCTCACCGGGCGAGGTAGATTTCGATCGCCTTCCCCATGAGCTCCGAGACTCCCTTCCCGCCTCGACGCGCTGCCAGCTCGAGCAGCTTGACCCGGTGCTCGTCCTCGAGCTCGATGGTGGTCTTCATTCCCTCAGTCTACATGTACGTGCTCGAGCCGCGCTTCATTGGGCCGCTTGGCCGCCGCGCGACCGCGCCACGGCGGCGGTCCACAGGTCGAGCGCCGGCCGCGGGGTGCCGTCGAAGGCGCGCAGGCCCATGGTGCCGAAGAACCGGAGGCTGTCGCGGCCCGGCTGGTCGAGGATCTGCATGAGCTGGCACCAGACGCTGCCGTCCTGGCAATCGCAGGGCTCGAGGGCGGTCTCGGGCATCAGGTCCTCGTCGGCCCACCACACCACGAACGGCATCCGCGCGCGCTCGGCGTCCGCGAGCAGGCGCCCCATCCACCACGCCTGGTCGGCCGGCGACGAGGGCAGGCCGGGAAAGCAGGCGCCGCCGGCGACGCCGGAGAAGGTCGCCGCCTGGTAGCCGGTTTCGGCCACCGCCAGAGGCTTGCCCGAGAGCTTCGCCAGCGCCGTCAGATAGTCGTCCGGCAGCTGCCGCCCGTTGTGGAGATAGGTGTCGATGGGATAGCTGGAGATCGCGAAGAGGTCGGTCTTCAGGTCCGCGAGCGGCGCGAAGTTGCTGTGCAGGCAGTCCCGCCGGAAGCCGAAGCACGGGTTGCTCTGGTCCCTCGCCTGCCACAGGGCATCGACCTGGAAGGTCTGGAACGCCGGCAGGCTCCGGTAGCGCGCCTTGACCATGTCGTAGGTTTCATTGATCAGCCGCTTCATGGCCGGCCAGGCAGCCGGGCAGTTCATGGCATAGAGGTTCACCTCGATCGACAGCGCTACGAAACGCGGCTGGAACCGGTCGATCATGGCCGTCACGTACCGCCGGTATCCCGGACGGATCACCGTCTGGTAGTCCGGCCGCTGATCGATCGGCTCGCAGACGACGCTCCTCGACTCGTCCTGGGTCAGGGCGTAGGTGCCGCTGGCGCCGAACTTCAGCCGGTCGCGGCTGCCTTCGATGGGCGTGAGCGCGAGGTAGACCGGCAGGCCGACTCGCTCCTGCAGGCCGCGGATCGCGTCCATCTCCCGCGACCAGGCTTCGGGTGGGGCCTCGCCGGCGGCCAGCTCGCGCCACGGCACCGGGAAGAAGTCCGTGTGCACCACCAACAGGCTGCTGTCCTCGGCGATGTGGTGCGCCGCGAAGTGAAATGGCAGCCGGTCGCGGGGAGTCGGATCGATGATCAGCGGCATGTTGCCGTACAGGCGCGGCGCCGCCGTGGCCGCCGGGGGCGGAGGCCCGCCGGCTGGCAACGGTGCCTCGGCCGCCGGCAGCGGCGAGACCCAGGCGACGGCCAGCAGCGCCGGCGCCAGGCGTAGTCTCCATGACTTGCGTTCCATGCCCCAATCCTCCCTTTCCCGGGCCGCGGCCCGTCAACTCCTTGGATTGGTGGGAGGCGGGAGCCGTCCGTATGACAGGCTGCTGAGAGTGGCTGCCAGTGGCGGCAAGCGGCGGCGACTGGCTGCGAGTGGCGCCGCCGCTCCGGCCGGCACTTCAGGCACCGTGCTCAGCCGGTGCCCTTGGCGCGCTGGTCGAAGTCGGGGTCGGCGATCACTTTGTCGAGGACGAGCTGCGCCGGGTCGCCGACCACGATCTCCGGCTTGCCGCGGTAGAGCCGGATCTGGCCGGTGACGCAGACTTGCTTGTGCGCATACGCTTGCTCGGGCGCCTCGTGGAACTTGCCTCTCTCGGCGCCCCAGATGACCACCTGGAAGACCTGGTCGGGGTAGGCGCCGCCGAAGTCGAGGAAGGTCGGCCTCCCCCGCGCGGCCGCCGCGTACTTCGCGGCGGCGACCAGCCCGCACACCATGGCGTTCTCGCCGGCGTGGCGGCCGGCTTCGGCGGGGGCGATCCGCTTCGCAGGCGCCGCCGGGGAGGCACCGCCGCCGCTCGCCTTCCCCCCCGTCCCCGGCGCCGCCCGCACGACCAGCAGCGACGCGCCAGCCAGGACGACGCCCGCCAGGAGAGCCAAGGAGGAAGCTTGAGACGCTCGTTTCATGCCGGCAACCTGCTTTCTCGAAACGGCTGCCCACCTGCCTCCCTGCCATCCTACCGCCGGCGGCCCCAATCCATCCAGCCGGTCCACTTGGCACGTATCCATCATGTCCGCCGCCCGCCGTCGCCATGGCCGCCGCCCGCCGTCGCCCGCCGGCAGGGCATTTGACACCGGCGGGGGCGTTGCATAACCTGGGGTTTCAGGCTCCCGCAATTTTCGAGTACCAGTCGTGTCAGCGATCCCGAACCGGCGCATCGAAGGCAAGTACGAGATCCTCCAGAAGATCCGGGAGGGCGGCATGGGCGCTATCTACAAGGTGCGCCACCGCCTGCTCGACGAAGTCAGGGTGATCAAGGTGATGCGGCCCCAGCTCGGCGCCGACGCCGAGTTCAAGGCGCGCTTCATCCGCGAGGCCCGGGTCGCCATCAAGCTGCGCCACCCCAACGTCGCCCACCTCTACGACTTCACCATCGGCGACGACGACGTCGCCTACATCGTCATGGAGTTCATCGACGGCAGGACGCTCGAGGAGCTGCTGAAAGCGGTCGGACCGCCGCCGCTCGGCCTGGCCATCGAGATCGCCCAGCAGTCGTTGCGGGCGCTGGGCTACCTGCACAGCAAGGGCTTCGTGCACCGCGACATCTCCCCCGACAACCTGATGCTCGCCGAAGACCCCGACGGCAACCCCCAGGTCAAGCTGATCGACCTCGGGATCGCCAAGGTGGTCGGCGGTCCGGACGCTCACCTCACCAAAACCGGAACCTTCCTCGGCAAGCTCCGCTACGCCTCGCCTGAGCAATTCAGTGCCGCCGGCGTGCCGTCGGCCGACGCGCGCGGCGACCTCTACTCCTTCGGGGTGGTCCTCTACGAGCTGTTGACCGGCGTGCATCCCATCCTCGGCAGCGACCCGTCGTCGATCATCGCCGGCCACCTCTTCCGCCCGCCCCAGCCGTTCGCGGAGACCGACCGCCAGGGACGTCTGCCGCCGCAGCTGCGCGCCGCGGTCTTGCGGGCCCTCGCCAAGAGCTCCGACGAGCGCTTCGCCACGGCTCGCGAGTTCGCGCAAGAGCTCGCCGCCTGCCGCCAGGCCGGCGACCTGCTGCAAGGCGACTGGAAGCAGGTGCTCGAGCAGTCGACGGCCGCCGCCGAGGCCGCCGCCGAGGCCAGGCCCAGCAGCACCCAGTTCCGCCTCGACGAGCACTTCGGGCCCTCCACCACGCCGACCCCCTCCCTGCTGGTCGAGGTCGCGGCCGCCGGCGCCGCGGCAGGCGCCGCCGCCAGCACCGCGGCCGCCGCCACCGCGCCGGGCGACGCCCCGGCGGCGCCGGCAGCCGCCGTGCCGACCCTGGCTCCGGAAGCCAAGGCCGGGCCGGCCGCCACCGCGCCGCCGACCGTCTTCGCCGCGGAGCTCGCGCCGCTCCTCGAAGACGCTCGCGAACTGGCCGCGCGCGAGGAATTGAAAGAGGCCGGCAAGCTGCTGCGGCGGGCCGAGCGGCTGGCGCCGTCCAACCCGGACGTCCAGGAGCTGCGCGAGCAGATCGGCGATGCGACGCGCCGCCGCGCCGAGGAGCGGCGGCGGCGGACCCAGATCGAGCGCAAGGCCGCCGAGATCGGCAGACGTTTCGAGCGCGGCGACCTCGACGGCGGCGCCACCCTGCTCGCCGCGGCCGTTGCCGATCTCGGCCAGGACGAGGCCTGGGAGAAGCTCGCGGCGCGGCTCGCGGCCTTGCGCGCCGAGGTGAAGCTCGCGGAGGTCGGCGCGTTGCTGATGAGCGCCAGGCAGCTGTGGGCCAACGGCGAGCTCGACCAGGCGGTCGAGTCCGTCGCCGAAGCGCGGCGCAGGGAGCCCGAGAATCCCGCGGTGCACGCGCTCGCCGAGGAGCTGGATGCCGCCGTGGCGCAGCAGGACAAGGAGCGCCGCCGCGCCGAGAAGCTGGCGCAGACCGTCGCCGCGGTGAGCGAGAAGCTCGAGCACGGCAATCTCGAGGAAGCCTCCAGCCTGCTCGACTGGGCGGTGGCCCGGTTCGGCGCCGCGCCCGCCCTGCGCGAGCAGTGGGAGCGCCTCGAGGAGCGCAAGCGCCAGACGCTCGCGGTGCGGGTCACGGAGGCCCTGGCGCAAGCTCGCGGAATGGCCGCGGGCGGCAACCTCACCGCCGCGCGCGGTGCGATCGAGGAGGCGCGAGCGCTGGCCGACAAGGCGCCGGAGCTGCGCACCCAGATCACCGAAGCCGACGCCGCCCTGGCGCGCCATTCCGACCGCCAGCGCGCCGAGGAACTGCTGCGCGACGCCCGCCTGCTGATGAAGGTCGACGACCACGAGGACGCCGCCCGCAAGCTCGCGCGCGTGCTCGAGCTGATACCCGGCCATCCGGCGGCTCAGGCCCTCCTCGCGCAGCTCCGAGCCGCCAGGAAGGGCCAGCCGGAACCGCCGGCAGCCGGCGGCAAGCCACGCCCCAAGTCCTGAGATCCGGCAGCCTGAACGGCGGCAGGGAGCCGGCTCGGCCGCCGGGCACTAACTCGCCCCGCTGGGCACGCTTTGCGCCGGCTGATGCACCATCCATTGCAGGAGATCAACTCGCTTAGAAAGGAGACTTATGAAAAAGACGATGTTTGGGAAGCTGAAGCTCCACCGGGAGACGGTGCGGCTCCTCGAGGAACCCGTGCTGGCCGGAGTGGCTGCAGGTGTAAGCAGAACCTATGTATGTTGCACCGCCACCCATGGCTGTTCGGGTTGCCTCCCCTGCGCCTGACTCGAGCCGCAGGCGCCGCGCTACTTCGCGGACCGGCGGGCGGCGCGACCCCACCAGCAGGCTGAGGCCAGCACCGATCAGCCCCCACTGCCCGCCGAGGTGAACGCGACGGCCAGCCAGGCCGCGCCGCGCCCGCGCCCGGGCGGCGCGGTGGCCTTTGCCGTGCCGGGCAGCAGCGCGGCGTCCGCGGCGAGCCGAAAGCCATGGTCGCTGTAGCGCAGGCCCGGCGGGATCGCCGAGCGTGCGACGCAAGGTTTCCTACTATTTGCCTGTAACGACAATTAGTCAACAGATATAGTGTTGTTTGTGATATCTTGTTTCTCATGAGGACGACTACGCTGCGGGAAACCCGGCTCGATGCAGCCCATCTCGACGGCAACCCGGACGCGCCGCTCGTCATCCCGGGAGTGAGCGAGGAGGAGTACTACGCGCTCGATGACGACATTCGCTACCAGTACCTGGACGGCGACCTGGTCATGGAGCCGATAGGATTCCTCCACGACGGCCTCAACGTCTTTGTCTGTTGCCTGCTCAAAGAGTACGTGTACGCACGGGAGCCCCTGGGAGCCGGCACCGTGGTCACGAGCGCGGGCTTCCCCATGCGCCTGGACCCGAAGTGGTCGCCCCAGCCGGACGTCATGGTGATCCGCGGGGAGAGGCGGCACCTCGTCAGCCGGCAGCGCCTGGAAGGCCCTGCCGACCTGGCGATCGAGATCGCCTCCTACAGCCATCCCAGGATCGACCTGAAGCGCAAGCTGCCACGCTATCGCCAGGCGCGGGTGCCGGAGATCTGGGTGATCGAACCGTACGCGAAGTTCGTGCAGGTGGAGGTCCTGCGTGCCGTGCATGCCTTACCTGCAGATGGCTCGCCTGGCCGGCCCACCGGAGACGCCTCCGGCGCCTACGAGACCCGCACCATGAGCGCCGGCCGCCTCACCACGGCGGCGCTCCCGGGCTTCTGGCTCGAGGTCTCCTGGCTGTGGCAGGACCCGCTACCCTCGGTCCTCGCCTGCCTGCGCCAGATCCTGGCCTGAAGCATAGTAAGTGCCCTTGGATGACCCCACCCGGATAATCCAGGCCTGCGGCGGGAGCACCGGCAGCGGCGACGCCACCCCCTGACGGCCAGGCGGGCGGCCCCCCTCAGGGAGCCCGTTTACCTGTCGGGCAGATCGCGCGCGAGATCGACGATGCGCTCGCGGGTCATTTGCAACACGCAGGCCGTCTTGCGGGTATCGGCGAGGACCCCCTGGACCCAGCGCTCGC
>DASZHY010000166.1:0-1777 GCA_035949675.1 Thermoanaerobaculia bacterium | reverse complement strand
GAACCCCCGCGCTCGCGAAGATCCCCTCAGAGCCCCGTGCGTCGCAGGCCAGGGGGTTGCCTCCCGCGACCCGGCCGGGGGGGTACCCCGGAGGTACCCCGGAGGTGGTGTATGGTGCGGGGGCGAGAAAGACCCCCCTCGACGAAAGGAGACTGGCGATGATCGTGCGTCGGCTGCCGGTGATGCTGCTGCTCGTCCTCTCGTGCCTGCTGGTCACCGGCGGATGGAGACCCGCCGCCTCGGCGCGGCCGACCAAGGCGTCGAAACGGGCGAAGCGGGCGCATGCCGCGCAGGGGCCGTCGGATCTCGCCGCGGCACGGGCGCTCTTCGAGACCAACCTCCAGGCCATCCGCGACCGCGACGGCACGAGGTACCTGGCCTGCTACCTCGATTCCACGAACCTCCCACGCACCGGTCCGGACGGCTTCGAGCTCGGCCGCGCCGGGCTGGCCGCCGGCATCGGCAAGGCCTGGCCGGACCACATCGACGCCTCCGACCTCCAGCTCGTAGCACTGAAGCCCGGCCTGGTCTACGGCACCTATCGCTACCGCGTGCGCTACGGCTCCACGGAGGTCGCGGGGCTCTCCGAACGCCTCTTCTTCAAGACCTCCTCCGGCTGGAAGATCGCCGCCACCACCGCTTTCCAGGAGCCTCCGGGGACCCCGGCGCCGCCGCGCGCCCTGGTCGGCGCCACCCTCATCGACGGCACCGGCGCGCCGCCGATCGCCGGGGCGGTCGTGGTGATGCGGGGGGGCAAGATCGACTGCGCCGGCCCCCGCTCCGCCTGCCCGGTGCCGGCCGGTGTCGACGCGCTCGACGTGTCCGGGATGTGGATCACTCCCGGCGTGATCGACGCCCACGTGCACTTCTCGCAGACCGGCTGGGCGGACGGCCGCCCGGATGCCCTGGACGTGCGGGCCAAGCACCCCTACGAGCAGGTCGAGTCCGCCCTCCGCCTGCACCCCGAGCGCTTCGGCCGCTCGTACCTGTGCGCCGGCGTGACGTCGGTCTTCGACGTCGGCGGCTATCCCTGGACCCTTGGCTTGCCCGCCTGGGCCGAGACCGATGCCGAGGTGCCGCGCATCGCCGCCGCCGGACCCCTGCTCTCGACCCTCGACCACTGGCTCAACCTGCCGGCCGAGCGGCAGTTCATTTACCTGCGCGACGAGGCCGCGGCGCGCGAGGGGGTGCGCTACCTGGCGGAGGAAGGGACCACCGCGGTCAAGGTCTGGTTCATTCCCGACAAGCCGGTTCCCGAGCTCGAGCCGCTGGTTTTGGCGGCCGGCGACGAAGCCCGCCGGCGCCATCTGCCGCTCATCGTCCATGCCACGGGACTCGCCGAGGCGAAGGCGGCGCTGCGGGCCGGCGCCCGATTGCTGGTGCACAGCGTCTGGGATCTGCCGGTGGACCAGGAGTTCCTCGATCTGGCGAAGCGCCAGGGCACCCTGTACTGTCCGACCCTCACCGTCGTCCGCGGCTACCAGCGCATGTTCGAGAGCGCCGCCAGCCACAAGACGCCGGCAGTGGACGACCCCAACGGCTGCGTCGACGCGGCGACCCTGGCGCGGGTCGCCGAATCCGCCGTCACCGAGAGCCCCCGCACCGCCGAGCAGCTCGCCACCTCTGCCCAGCACACCGCCGAGCGCGAGCGAATGGGCGCCGCCAACCTGGTCACCGTGGCGCGCGCCGGCATCCCCATCGTCATGGGCACCGACGCGGGCAACCCGCTGACCTTGCACGGGGTCTCGGTCTATGCCGAGATGGAGGCCATGCAGCG
>DASZHY010000165.1:0-16010 GCA_035949675.1 Thermoanaerobaculia bacterium | reverse complement strand
CAACAACACGCCGCCGATGCCCAGCAGCAGCTCCCGGGTGTGGCTCTCCGCGTAGTCGACGCCGCGCCCCACCGCCGAGGCGAACTCGTCGCGCTTGATGTCCTTGCGAGTAAGACGTTGACTCATTACCAGCTCTCCAAGATTTCCGCCCCGGCCTTCCCCCGCTCAAAGACCGGCAAGGCTATCACACTCGCTAGCGCACCATGTCTTCGACCGTCCAGCGGCCAGCGGCGGGAGGTGACGCCGATCTTGTCGCCGGCACCCCGGTCGCCGGTACCAGGAGCGTAAGATATGCCCCACGGGATGGGGCCCTGAAACTCGTCGACTTCGAGGAGCCGCGACTGCGCGATGAGCGCGAGACGGCGGATGCCGAGGGCGCGCTTGCATGAGAAGGGAGTGCGATGGGCGTCTTTGACTACCTGCGGTGCGAGCACCGACTGCCTGATGGCTGGGTGCCGACGAAGGAGCTTCAAACGAAGGACACGCCGGCACAGTGGATGGAGTTGTACGTGCTGCGCGAGGACGGCACCCTCGTCGATGAGAAGAGCGGCGAGGCCGTCCCCTTTCATGGATGCCTCGAGTTCTACACCTCGAATTGGAGCGGCAGCTGCCCCACTGTTGACGGCCCGTCCGTGATCGTCACGGACGACGGTCAGCCGCCATGGAGCGCGGAGTACGAAGCCCTCTTCGACCGCGGCAAGCTGATCCGCATCGATGGCCGGCGTTCGGTGGATGTCCTCGATCCGGCTAAGGTCCGGTGGGTCAACTGGACAGAGTTCGCCGCAGCCTCGGCGGAATGGGCTGCGCACCAGGCGGCAGCAAGGGATGCGGCGGCGGAATCGCAATGAGCCGCCCCGACACTTCGATGCCCTCGCCTCCTTGGGGCCGCGCGCAGTCGCGGCGGGAGTCGGCCATGATCCATGAGCGGTGGATCGCAAAGCTGACCGCAATGCCCCCGGAAGGGGTGCCAGCGGGAGAAGGTCCGTCGGCCAACTGGCCGACGACGTTCGGCGCTCTCGTCGCAGGCAAGCCGGAGCACCACGCGGACGAGACAGGCGGCCACTGCCTCCAGTGCGGCGGCTGCCGCTTCTACGTCCCGCTCGATGGCAAGCTCGGTGGCGACTGGGGTGCCTGCTCGAATCCGGCGAGCGAATACGACGCTCGGGTGGTTTTCGAGCACTGGACGTGCAAGGAGTTTCGGCAATGAGGCGGTGATGAAAGGCATTCTCGCCGCCGGCGCGCTGTGCCTGCTCGCCGCGGCCGCCTCTCCCGCCGCGGCGCGCCTCGCCCTGGCCGGCAGGGCGCCAGCGGGAGCTCCGGTCGCTGCGGCGGCGCCCGGCGCAACCGCCTGCCCGGCGAGCCCCGAGCGCCCGGCCGGCGGCGGCCCACCCGTGGCGGTGCCCGAGCCGTCGCCCAGGGCCCGCCGGTACTATCGCACCGGCAACGTCCTCTGGCTGGTCAACGTCGCCTGGGGGCTGAGCTTGCCTGCCCTGTGGCTGCTCTCGGGCGCCGCGGCGCGCCTGCGCGGCTGGGCCGAGCGCCACGGACGCCGCTGGCCCCTGGTCCTGGTCCTGTTCTTCGCCGCCTACACGGTCGTCAACTTCGTCCTCAGCCTGCCGCTCGCCTATTACGAGGGATTCGCTCGCGAGCACGCCTACGGCCTGTCCACCCAGACCTTCGGCAAATGGCTCGGCGACGCGCTCAAGTCCCTGGCCCTGGGCATCGCCGGCGGCGCCGTCACCCTGTGGCTGCCCTATCTGCTGCTACGCCGGAGCCCCCGGCGATGGTGGCTGTACTCGGGTCTCGCGGCCGTGCCGCTGCTGTTCTTCGTCCAGTTCGTGGCGCCGATCTGGATCGAGCCGCTGTTCAATCGCTTCGGTCCGATGCGGGATCAGGCGCTCGAGCGCCGGATCACCGCCCTGGCGGCGCGGGCAGGCATCCCGGGCGGCCGCGTCTTCGAGGTCGACAAGAGCGTCGACACCACCGCCGTCAACGCCTACGTCGACGGCTTCCTCGGCAGCCAGCGCATCGTGCTGTGGGACACCCTGCTCGCCAAGCTGACCCCGCCGCAGGTCCTGTTCGTGGTCGGTCACGAGATGGGGCACTACGTGCTCGGCCACGCCTGGCAGGGCATCGCCTTCGGCGCCGTCCTGATCCTCGCCGCGCTCTACGCGGTCCATCGCGCCGCCGGCGGCCTGCTCGCCCGCTGGCAGCGGCGCTTCGGCTTCGCCGCCCTCGCCGACCCGGCGTCGCTGCCGCTGCTCGAGCTGCTCCTGACCGCCGCCCTGCTGGCGCTGTCGCCGGCCGCCCTCGGCTTCTCCCGCCACCTCGAGCACGAGGCGGACCGCTTCGGGCTCGAGCTGACCAGGGACAACCGGGCCGCCGCGACCGCTTTCATCCAGCTGCAGCAGGCCAACCTCTCCCTGCCGCGCCCGGAGCCGTGGTACAAGCTCCTGCGGTCCAGCCACCCGCCGCTCGGCGAGCGGATCGACTTCTGCAACCGCTACCGGCCCTGGGACCAGGGCGAGCCGCTGCGCTACGGTCACCTGTTCAGCAACCGGCTCGGCCAAGAGAGCAGCCCCTATCTGCTGCTGCACGCCCGCGACCCGGTCGATTGGTATCCGTGGGGAGAGGAGGCCTTCGCCAAGGCGCGGCGCGAGCAGCGGCCGATCTTCCTCTCGATCGGCTACGCCAGCTGTTACTGGTGCCACGTGATGGAGCGCGAGGTGTTCTCGGATCCGGCCATCGCGGCGTTGATGAACCGCTGGTTCGTCAGCGTCAAGGTGGACCGCGAGGAGCGGCCCGACCTCGACCAGATCTACCTCACCGCCGCCGAGCTGCTGGCCGGCAACAGCGGCTGGCCGAGCTCCCTGTTCCTCACGCCGGACCTGGTGCCGTTCTACGCCGGCACCTACTTCCCGCCGCGCGACGCCGCAGGGCGCCCGGGCTTCCCTACCGTGCTGCGCCAGGTCCACGAGGCCTGGCAAGGACGGCGTGCCGAGGTGGAAGCCGCGGCCGCACGCCTGCGGCAGGCGCTCGGCGCCAGCCTTGCCGAGCGTCGCGGCGGGGCGGCGCCCCTTGCCGCCGAGGTCCCGGGGAGGGCGGCGGCGCTCGCCGCGGCGCGTGCCCTGGCCGGCACCTACCGTCCGGCCACCGGCGGCTTCGGCGGGCCCCCCAGCTTCCCCAGCCCGGGAGAGCTGTCGCTGCTCTGGGCAAGCGCCGCGGCCGGCGGCCCCGGGATGCCCGCCATGGCCGGTGCCAGGACGATGGTGCTCGAGACCCTGTTGGCGATGGGCAGGGGAGCCATCTACGACCAGCTCGACGGCGGCTTCCACCGCTACACCCTGGACGCCGAATGGCGGATCCCCCACTTCGAAAAGATGCTCTACGACAACGCCCAGCTCGCCGAGCTGCTGGCGCGGACGCGGCTGGACGGCGAGCGCAACCCGGAGCTCGAGCGGCTGGCGCGCGGCACGCTGGACTTCCTGCTCGCCGAGCTGTCCTTGCCCGAGGGTGCCTTCGCCTCGGCGATCGACGCCGAGACCGCGGGGCAGGAGGGGGCCTACTACACCTGGACCGCGGCCGAGCTGCACGCCGTCCTGGGTCCGGCGGGGTCGCCAGGGTACGACCTGCTGGCCCCGATCTTCGGCTGGGACGCGCCGCCCAACCTCGAGTCGGGCCGCACCACCCTCTTCCTGACCGCACCGCTGGCCGAGCACGCGGCCCGGCTCGGCCTGAGCCGCGAGGCACTGATCGCCCGGATGCGGCCCTCTCTCGACGCCCTGCGGGCGGCGCGCCGCATACGGCCGCACCCGCGCGTCGACGACCAGGTTCTCGCCGATTGGAACGGCATGGCGATCGCGGCCCTGGCCCGCGGCGGCGCCGCCTTCGGCGCGGCCGGCGGGCCCAGGTACCTGGCGGCGGCACGGCGCGGCGCGCTCTTCGTGCTCGGTGGGATGCGCCCGCCACGAGGAGCAAGGGACCGGCAGCTGCTGCACGCCTGGCGCGCCGGTCGGGCGCGAGTGCCCGCCCTCCTCGACGATTACGCCTACATGATCCATGGCCTCCTGGCGCTGGCCGAGGTCACCGGCGAGAGGAGCTGGACGGACCAGGCGGCAGACCTGGCGGCGGAGATGGAGCGCCGGCTCGGCGATCCCCAGGGCGGCTACTTCCAGAGCGCCGCGGGCAGCGACCTGCTGGTGCGGTCCAAGCTCGTCGCCGACGGGGCCTTCCCCTCCGGCAACGCTATCGCCGCCCTCGACCTGGTCGCACTCGCGCAGCGTACCGGCGAGCCGGCCTACCGGCAGCGCGCCGCCGCGGCGCTGCGCGCCTTCGCGCCGGAGCTCGAGCGCACGCCGCTCGCAGTGCCCACCCTGGCGCTGGCGGTGCTCCGCTACCAGGAGGCGAGCGCCGAGACCCCGGCGGCCGCCGTGGCGGCGGCGACCGCGTCCGGCGGCGCGACAACCATCGATCCCGGTGCCGCAGGTCCGGAGCGCCAGGCGCTCGCGGTCGTCGGCGCCGAGGCGCACCTGCTGGCCAAGCGACCTCTCGGCGCCGGGGACGGCGGCGACCGCGGCGGCGGCGGCCGCGGCGACCGCGAATGGCGGCGCTTCGAGGTGACCATGCAGATCCGCGACGGCTGGCACGTCAACGCCAACCCTCCGTCGCTCCCCTTCCTCGTGCCGACCAGGATTGGCGGCGAGGTGAGGGGGCTCGCCTATCCGCCCGCCGGACGCTTCCGGTCGGCATTCGCTCCCGACGAGCTCGCCGTCTATTCCGGCCAAGCTGTCATCCGCGGCGAGGCCGCGCCGCGCGCGACGGGCCTCGAGCTCACCTACCAGGCCTGCAACGACCGCCTCTGCCTGCCGCCGGTCACCCGCTCGCTCCTCCTGGCGCCGGCCGGCGCGCGCCGCTGACCGGACAGGGGTGCGGGCCGCGGCGTCTCGCGATATCTTCGGCGCGTCCGGCTGGCGCCGGCTTCCGGCAGGCAGCCAACTCGCGAGAGGTGATGACGATGCCAAGGATGGTGAAACGCGCGCCGCTGATCACGATGATGCTGGCCGTCCTGGGCTGGGCAGCCATCCCCAGGCCCGCCGCGGCCGATTCGTCGATCGGCATCGGCGTCCACTCGTGGCGCACCGTCGACGATCTGCGCAGCGAGGGCTTTTCCAACATCCGGCGCAGCGGCGTGTCCTATCTCGTCTCCTACCAGTACAGCCCCGGCGCGCTGCTGAAGTTCGAGCTCGACGGCGAGTACTTCGCCAAGGGTTTCGGCGGCTCGACCCACTATGCCATCGCGCCTCAAGCCTTCGTCCTGGTCGGCGGCTTCATCTACGGCGGCGTCGGCATCGGCACGATTTATTCGAAGGATTTTTCCAACAACTTCTCGAGCCCCTTCTACGGGGCCCGGGCCGGCCTCAACCTCCACCTGCTGCCGCGCTTCACGCTGGACGTCAACGCCAACTACCACTTCCACGCCTGGAACGAGCTGAGGGGCGTCAACACCGGCACCGTCACCGTGGGCGCGATCGCCCGCATCCACATCTGACCGAGGCAGTCCACCAGCGCCAACGCGGGAGGGACGAGGCATGGGTTGCACGGTTCCACGGAGTCGAGAACGCGCACACGCCGCCGGCTCCAAGGTTGCGAGGGCCTCGGCGCTCGCGGCCGCCGGGGTCGCGGCGCTCGCATTCGCCGCCCTGCTCGCGCCTTCCCGCCTCGCGGGCCAGGCCGATCCGACGTCGCGAGCGTCGAACCAGCCGGTCGCGCCGTTTCGCATCCTCGGCAACCTTCACTACGTCGGAGCGAGCGACGTCACCGCGTTTCTGATCTCGACCAGCGGCGGCCTCATCCTGATCGACGGCGGCTTCGTGGAGACGGCGCCGCAGATCCGCGACAACGTCGCGCGGCTGGGTTTTTCGCTGCGCGACGTCAAGATCCTGCTCAACAGCCACGCGCATTTCGATCATGCCGGCGGCCTGGCGCAGCTCAAGGCCTGGACCGGAGCCCGCCTGCTCGCCAGCGGCGGCGATGCTCCGCTGCTCGAAGCGGGCGGCCGCGGCGATCCTTTCTTCGGCGATCGGCTCAGCTTCCCGCCGGTGAAGGTCGACCATCTGTTGCGCGACGGCGAGGCGGTGACGCTCGGCGGCACGACGCTGGTCGCCCACCTGACCCCGGGCCATACCCGCGGCTGCACCACCTGGAGCACGCAGGTGGCCGCAGAGGGCAGGAGCTACGACGTGGTCTTCGTCGGCAGCACCTCGGTCCTGGCCGGTTACCGGCTGCTCGACCATCCCACCTACCCGGGGATCGCCGAGGACTACGCGAGCACCTTCGCGAAGCTGGCGGCCCTCCCCTGCGACGTGTTCCTCGGCTCGCACGCATCGTTCTACGGCGGCGCGGACAAGGCTCGCCGCCTGCGCGAGGGTGTGAAGCCCAACCCGTTCGTCGATCCCCAGGGCTACCGCACCTTTGTCACCGCCGCCGAGGCCGCCTATCAGGAGCGGCTGGCCGGCGAGCGCGCCCACCCCGCGGCGGCGCCCCGGTAGAGGTGCCGAGGTGGAGAAAGCTTCGGGGGGCGATGAGAAGGAGACCGGGCGGCTCGAGGCCTTCAGCGACGGCGTGTTCGCCATCGCCATCACCCTGCTGGTGCTCGACCTCAAGGTGCCCAAGCCGTCGGAGCTGCCAGCGGGCCCCGGACCGCTCGGCACGCACGGGCTGCTCGCCGCCCTGCTGGCGCAGTGGCCGACGCTGCTCGCCTATCTGACCAGCTTCCTCAGCATCCTGGTGATGTGGGTCAATCATCACCTGCTGTTCAGCCTCATCCGGCGGACCGATCATCTTTTCCTGTACTTGAACGGCTTGCTGCTGCTGTTCGTGACCTTCGTGCCGTTTCCGACGGCGCTGGTCGCCGCGTATCTCGAGCGCCGCGAAGCCGCTGCCGCCGCCGCGCTCTACAGCGCCAGCTACCTTTGTATTGCGATCGTCTTCAACCTGCTATGGCGCCACGCCTCCAAGGGCCGCCGCCTGCTGGACCGCAACGCTTCCGCTGCTGCCATCGACGAGATCGATCGCAGCTACCGCTTCGGGCCGCCCCTCTACGCCCTCGCCTTCGTCCTCGCCTTCGTCAACCTGACGGCAAGCCTGCTCACCTGCCTGGCCCTGGCAGTCTTCTTCTCGATCACCGGCTCCCGCAGCCGCCGGGCGAGATAGAGCTGGCTGCTGGCTGGGGACCGCTTGAGCTTTCCTTAAAGTTAGCGAGCCGATGCTACCTCGGTCCAGAAGCCCTTGGTGTTGAGGGTAGGCGCTCGAGTAGATCTTCAGGACTAACGATCTCGATGCCGTATCTCGATTGGAGATGAGGCCGATTGTTCGCATGCAGGACACCACCGGTGCCCCTGTTCCTGCCGGTATCCAGCGTGCAGAACAGGTCCAGGCCATAGCCGTAGTGGGAGGCGAGGATATCGATGTCGGTCCATTCGGCGATGAGATCTCGAAGGTGCCGCGAGAAGACTTCGGTGCTGGCAAACTTTCGTGGCCGATCGTACTCAGCGACGATGCCTTTGAGCCACAAGAATTCCTCTCGGGCTGGCCACCCAGGGGACCATAAGACCCGAGAGCAGTCGATGGCGTGGAGTGCGACGAGCTCCGCTCCGAGAGTCTTGAGCTGGCGCGGTCCCGCTTCGGGATAGTCGCGCATGAACTGACATGATCGGCCATGCCGGTTGAGTTGAGAGTGCCGTGTGTCAGGAGCCCACGCTGAGGCTGGAACATCGACGAAGTGTGCCAGGGCAAGCCGAGGTACGTGGAGAGCTGTTAGTCCCGATGCGAAGGCCCGCTGGAAGATAGCAGCACGAACGCCTGCGGGGCGTGGGAGGGTAATCCCGCTGGTTTTCGTAGCCCACTCGCGGAAGAACTTATCGACACGGGTATGGCGATCGAGAGCCTCCAGGCTCAGGGAGGCCTGCGAAATGGACGCTCCGATCGTGCCTTGAGCGATGCTGTGGGCTATTGCCGCCAGATCGGTTGCCGCGGCATGGTTCGGATAGTCCGCCGGTGAGATAAGCGGGCCGAAGATGTTGGTGTCAAGTGTCACGTGCATTCAGCAACTGTCCTTAGCGTAAACCGAGATGAAGCTCCGGGAGTCGGTAGGGTGGAGCTTGCGCTCTGTTCGGCGACTCGAAGCCCGTTTGGTCAGGGCTAGTGCCAGTGCGCTTCCGTGTTTGGCAATGTGAGGCCGTTACGTGTCGTGGCGTTCGAGCCAATATCCGGGCCGACGGCGATCATGGGCTACTGCCAAGATACGAAGTTCTTCTGGCATCTCGAGATAGACGACGTGATAGGGAAATCGATTCACCGGTGCCTGGCGGACCGCCAGCTCGATCGCTACGTATGGGACGGGAGCACCAGCCGCCGGGTAAAGGACAATTCGATCCAAGGTAGAAGCAACCGCATCGAGGAAGCGCTGCCCCAGGCCTGATCGCCGCTCCTCATACCACCGGGCCGCATCTTCCAGCTCGCGGCTCGCTTCCGGTTCAAGGAGTAGCGGCTTGGTCACCCCTTGGCCAGGCGTTCTCGGATGTCCTTCTGAACCTTGGCCCAGGATATCCCTGGCGACTCTCCTGCAAGGACCCGATGGGCACGCCGCTCGATCTCAGCGGCCCAAGCCCTCTCTACCTCGTCCGCCTTTGCTACGGGCTCGTCGTCAAGGCTGGCAAGGAGCTCCGCAGCCACATCGGCGCGTTCTTCCGGTGAAAGCTTGAGGGCTTCCAGCAACAAGGTTTCAGCCTGGGCCATGACGGCTACTTTACCATCTGCCGGCCCGATCGAAGATCCGGCCGCCGCGAGCCCCACAGCTCCTCGAACGGTCCCCGGGCCACCGGCAGCTCGACCGCGGCTCCCGGCGTCGGCGGCACGAAGGGCACGTACCGGCCGTCGGCCCAGCGCACCCAGCGCAGCGAGGGGTCTTCGAGCGGCACGTCGAAGCGATAGACGAGCTGACTGGGGGAGCCTCCGGCGCCGACCGCCGCCACCTCGACGGTGAGACCCGGCATGCGCACCAGCTGACCGGCGCGCAGAGGATCGCCGTCGGCGCGAAAGAGCCGCCCGAGGGTGCCGCCGAAGAAGGCGCCGTGCACGGCGATGCGGAGCGTCCGGACGTCGATCCGCGCAATGGTCAACGCCACCGGGGATGCGGTCAGCGCCCGCACCCGGCGCGGCACCGGTTTTCCGCGCAGGCGCTCGATGACCGGGAGCGAGTTGACGAAGAGGAGGAAGTCCGGCGCATCGACGATCACCAGGTCCTGGCCGGCGATCGCCGCGTCCCCGGGGATGCTGGCGACGGCCGCCTCGACCCGCGCGCCCAGGACGCGCGGGTTGGCCGCGACCACGGGCGTGAGCAGCGGCCCGAGCAGCAGGTGCACGCCGGCCAGCAGCACCGCCGCGGCGCGGGTCAGCGCGGCCGGCGCCGCCGAACCCGGCGGCAGGCGGTCGGCTCCGGACGCGCCGGACGCACCGCAGGCGGCGGCGACCAAACGGGCGAGCAGGCCCACGGCTCCCAGGCCGGTGAACATCAGCAGCCGGTTGGCAGGGAGGGTGGCAACCGCCGGCAGCAGCGACAGCCCCATGCCAAGGGCCCAGAACCGGCAGAGCCGGTCGCGGCGCAGCGGCGTCAGGAAGAGGACGGCAAGCAGCAGCGCTAGCACCAGGCTCGCCAACCACAGCGCCCGGGCGGCGCCGGCAGGCAGCAGGCTGTGGAGCTCCGCGGGCAGCGCCGTCCACTCGCCGAACAGCAGCAGCGGCAGGCGCTCGCCCGCGGCGCGCAATGCCTCGGCCGGGCTCGCCAGCGGGTCCAGATACATTCCCGAGCCCGAGGCGCCGAACCCGAGCAGCCGGTACGCGGCCGCCCAGGTCAGGAAGACGCCCCCCACGGGAATGGCCGCGGTCAGGCCGCGCCGCCACCCGGCCGGATCGAGCAACAGCGCATAGGCGGCCAGGTACGCCAGGACGCCCAGTCCCAGCTCGCCGGAGAGCAGCGCCAGGGCCAGAAACGCAGGCCCCCACCAGGCGCCCGGCCGCCAGCCATCGCGCCGCCAGCGGTCGTGAACCGCGAGGGCGAGCAGGCCGAAGAGGGTCGCCAGCAGGGAGTTGCGATTGGCCAGCCAGGCGGCGGGCAGGGCGTGACCATCCTCGACGGCGAAGAGCAGAGCGGCCAGCCCCGCCTCGGCGCGCGAGCCACTCAGGCGGCGGTAGCAGAATGCCGCGGCCGCGACCATCGCGCCGCACCACAGCAAGCTGTGCAGGTGCATGAGCGGCGCGGCGTCAGGCCAGAGCCGGTAGTCGAGCCACAGCGAGGCGACCGCCAGCGGCCGGCAGAAGGAGAGCCGGAAAGGCCGGGCCGTCCACCACGGCAGGAGCCCCTGATCCACCAGGCCGGCGGTGCGCGCCGGATCGCCATCGAGGACGCTGAAGATCTCGTGCGGGCGGACGCCGGGGGCGCGCCCCAGCATCGCCAGGCGCTGGAAGTGGTCGTCGAGCTGCCAGCCCACCTCGAGGGCCGGCGACGCGAGGGCCATGGCCAGGAGAGCCAGCTGCCAGGGTAGCGCGGCGCTGCGCAGCCGCCTCGCCAGGAAGGCGCGTGCCGGGACTCTCATCCGGAGGCGGCGCGGGCGGCGCCGTCAGGGCGGGTGGCAACGAACGCGACGTGGGCCGGCGCCAGCCGGTGCGTCCCGAGCCGGCGGAGGACGCGCACCCGGAAACCGGCGCCGGTGAGCAGGGGCATGACCTCGGCAGTCTCGTAAAGACGCTGCCGGTGGATCTCCTCGCTGCGTCGCCAGAGCCCGCCGGCGCCCCCGGTGCCCCCGGCGACCCCGGCGACCCCGGCGACCCCGTCTCCGACATCGCGGAAGGTGGTCATCCGCCGCGTCAGGATCTTAGTCCGGGGATCTTCCTCGACCTCGAACAGGATCGCCCAGTCGGCAGCCTCCCGGTGGCCCCGGCGCGGTTCGGGGCCGCGCTCTTGGCCGGGCTGCGCCAGCTCGCATACGAACACTCCCCCCGGGCGCAGGGCGTCATGGACGCGCCGGAACATCCGGCCGAGCGCGTCGAGGCCGCCGGCGCTCTCGTCGAACAGGTAGTTGACGCATTCGCCGAGCGAGGTCACCGCCGCGCAGGGCGGCGGCTCGAACCGCAGCAGCGACGCCCTGACGAAGCGCGCCGCCGGGGCGCGCCGGCGCGCCAGCGCCAGCATGGCCGCCGAGATGTCGACGCCGAGCGCGTCATACCCGGCGTCGGTCAAGGCGCGCGCCCAGATGCCGCTGCCGCAACCGAGATCGACGACCAGGCCGCCGCGGATGCCGGCGCTGCGCAGCAGGCGGAGCAGACCCGGCGCCAGCGCGGCCGCGAAGCCCCCGAAGCCGGCGTCGTGGATGTAGGTCAGGTCGCGCCCGTAGGCCGCCTCGCTCATCGATCGCCGGCCCGCTCTGCCGCACCGTCCCGCGGCTCCCCCGGCGCCTGTGCGCCGGCCGGGCTCGGCAGCTGCAAGGTGGCGCGCACCGCCTGCGTCCAGCGCTCCCTGGATTCCTCGCGCCAGGCCGGGGAGGCGGCGGGCTCGAAGCGGCGCTCGGGCTGCCAGCGCGCGGCGATCTCGTCGAGGCCGCGGAAGACCCCCGTCGTGAGGCCGGCCAGGTAGGCGGCTCCCAGGGCTGTCGTCTCCCGCACCCGCGGACGCACCACCGGCACCCCGGCGAGATCAGCCTGGATCTGCAGCAGCAGATCGTTGGCGGCGGCGCCGCCGTCGACCCGCAGCTCGCCGAGCCCGGCGGCGAGGGCGCCCGCCGCCCGGCCGTCCTGGCCGTCCACGCCGCCCAGGTCTGCCGCCATGGCGCCCAGGACGTCCACCACCTGGTGAGCGATCCCCTCGAGGGTGGCGCGCGCGAGGTGCGCGGCGGTGGTGCCGCGGGTCAACCCCAGCAGAGCGCCGCGCGCTCCGGCCGACCAGTGCGGCGCGCCGAGGCCGGTGAACGCGGGAACCAGCACGACGCCGGCGCTGTCCGGCACGCTGGCGGCCAGCGCCTCGACGTCGGCGGCGGCGCGGAAGAGGCCGAGGCCGTCACGCAGCCATTGCACCGCCGCGCCGGCGACGAAGACGCTGCCTTCGAGCGCGAAATCGGTGCCGCCGGGCAGGCGCCAGGCCGGCGAGCAGAGCAGCCCGTGGCTGGAGCGGACGGGCCGGCGGCCGGTGTTGAGCAGCAGGAAGGCACCCGTGCCATAGGTGCTCTTGGCCATGCCCGGAGAGAAGCAGGCCTGCCCGAAGAGCGCCGCCTGCTGGTCGCCGACCACGCCGGCAATCGGGATCGCGGCCCCCAACCAGCCGGCGGCAGCCTCGCCGTAGATCTCGCCCGAGGCGCGAACCGGCGGCAGGACCTCGCGCGGCACGTCGAACAGCCGCAGCAGCTCGGGGTCCCAGTCGCCGGCCTCGAGGTCGTAGAGCAGGGTCCGGGAAGCGTTGCTGGCGTCGGTGGCATGCACCTCGCCGCCGGTCAGGTTCCAGATCAGCCACGAATCGACGGTGCCGAAGGCGAGCCGCCCCGCCGCCGCGGCGGCCCGGGCACCGGGCTGGTGGTCGAGCAGCCAGGCCAGCTTGGTGGCCGAAAAATAAGGATCGAGCGTCAGCCCGGTGCGCGCGGCGACCCGCGATTGCCAGCCATCGCGCCGCAGCCGCTCGCAGACGGGCGCGGTGCGGCGGTCCTGCCAGACGATGGCGTTGGCGATCGGCCGGCCGGTCGCCCGCTCCCACACCACCACCGTCTCGCGCTGATTGGTGATGCCCAGCGCGGCGATGCCGGCGGCGCCGATGCGGGCCGCGGCAAGCGCCTCGCGCGCCACCGCGAGCTGGGACTCCCAGATCTCCACCGGGTCGTGCTCGACCCAGCCCGGCCGTGGAAAGATCTGCCGCAGCTCGCGCTGCGCCATGGCCAGCTGTGCTCCCGACTCGTCGAAGACCAGCGCCCGCGAGCTGGTCGTGCCCTGGTCCAAAGCGAGGATCGCCGTCATCGGCCGGTCTGCCTCCCGACTCTCGAGTCTGCCTGGCTGCCGATTCTGGCAGATCGAGGCCGGCGGCGGGCGACGCGGGCGGCGGGCGGCGCGCCGGCAACCCCTGCGCATGCAGCATCCCCGAGGCGGCGAGGCTCAACACCACGCACCACGGCACAACTAGGGTCATGAGGGTCCGAATCCCGAGACATCCATGGACCGGTCCCGCCGGGTTGCGTACCCTGCCAACCTGTGTCGCTGCCAGGACTATGGCAAGCGGTGCTACCGTTCGGCGCGCATGACCACGAACCTCGGCTGGGTAGTGCTCAAGTTCGGCGGCACCAGCGTGGCCACGGCGGAGCGCTGGGCCACCATCGCCACACGGGTGGAGCGCCGCCTGGCAGAAGGGCGGCGGCCGCTCGTCGTCTGCTCGGCGCTATCCGGCATCTCCAGCGGCCTCGAGGAGATGCTCCGCCTGGCAGCGACGGAGCGCCATGAGTCGGCGCTGGCCGCGATCCGCGAGCGGCACTTGCGTCTTGGCGAGGCGTTGGGGCTCCCGGCGGCCGAGGTGCTGCGGGCCGAGCTCGAGGAGCTGTCGCGGCTGGCGCTCGGCGCCGCCTTGCTGGGAGAGGCCGGCGTCGCCCTGAAGGCCAGGGTGATGGCCTTCGGCGAGCTGCTTTCGACCCGCCTCGGAGCCGCCTTCCTGAATGCGCGCGGCATCCCCGCCGCCTGGCTCGACGCGCGCACCGCCCTGCTGGCGCGCGACGAGCAACCGGCCCACTCCGCCCGCGCCTACCTGGCGGCGGCCTGCGACGCCGAGCGCGACGAGGAGCTGCGGGCCCGGCTGGCGGCGGAGCCGGCGCCGGCGATCGTGACCCAGGGCTTCATCGCCCGCAACCGCGCCGGCGAGACGGTGCTGCTCGGGCGCGGCGGCTCCGATACCTCCGCCGCCTATTTCGCCGCAAAACTCGGCGCTGACCGCTGTGAGATCTGGACCGACGTGCCCGGCATGTTCACTGCGAACCCGGCGCTCATTCCCTCGGCGCGCCTGCTGCGCCGCCTCGACTACGACGAGGCGCAGGAGCTCGCCACCACTGGCGCCAAGGTGCTCCACCCGCGGTCGATCCCGCCGCTGCGCCGGTACGGCATCCCGCTGCACGTGCTCTGCACGGACCGGCCCGACGTGCCGGGCACGGTGATCTCCCAGACGGGCGCCGAGGAAGGCCCGCAGGTCAAAGCCGTGTCGTCCCGCCGCGGCATCACCCTCGTCTCGATGGATACCGTCGGCATGTGGCAGGAGGTCGGCTTCCTTGCCGAGGTCTTCGCCTGCTTCGCGCACCACGGCCTGTCGATCGATTCGGTGTCCACGTCCGAGACCAACGTCACGGTCTCGCTCGACCCGAGCGTCAACGCCGTCGAGCCGGCGGCGATCCAGGAGCTGCTCCGCGAGCTGGCCCGGCATTGCGAGCCGCGTCTCATCGCACCGGCCGCGTCGCTGTCGCTGGTCGGCCGCGGCATCCGCACCATCCTGCACAAGCTCGGTCCGGTGCTCGAGGCGTTCGAGGAGCTGAAGATCCACATGGTCACGCAGTCGGCGAGCGACCTCAACCTAACCTTCTTCGTCGACGAGGAGCAGAGCGAGCGATTGGTGCGCCAGCTCCACGGCCTGCTCTTCGCGCAGACGGCGCCGACCGGGCTGCTGGGGCCGACCTGGAGCGAGCTGGCCGGACGCCGCGGCGGCGGCGAGGGAGCGGACGGCGCGGGAGGCGCCGGCGCGGCCGAGGGAGATGACCACGAGGGCGAGCCGGCGGCAGACGACGATCCCGGCGGCGCCGCCGCGTGGTGGCGCCGGCGCCGGAGCGAGCTGCTGGCGCTCGCCGCCGAGCGTTCGCCGCTCTACGTCTACGACGCCGGCACTCTCGAGCGCTCCGCCCGGCGGCTGCTGTCGCTCCGCGGCGCCGACCGCGTGCTCTATGCCATCAAGGCGAACAATCACCCCGGCGTGTTGCAGCTGTTCCACGACCTCGGCCTCGGGTTCGAGTGCGTTTCAGCGGCCGAGCTCGAGCACGTGCTGCGGCTCGCTCCCGACCTCGACCGCGAGCGGCTGCTGTTCACCCCCAACTTTGCCGGCCGCGATGAGATCGAGCGCGGCTTCGCCCTGGGGGCGCGGGTGACGGTCGACAACCTGCATCCGCTGCAGGCGTGGCCCGAGCCGTTCGCCGGGCGGGAGATCTTCCTGCGCCTCGACCCGGGGCGCGGCCTGGGCCACCACCCGCACGTGCGCACCGCCGGCACGCAGTCGAAGTTCGGGCTGGCGCCGGCACAGCTCGACGAGCTGCCGCCGCTGCTCGAGCGCTGCGGCGCGCGCGTGGTCGGGCTCCACGCCCACCTGGGCAGCGGCATCCGCGGCGCCCAGGTCTGGACCGAGGTCGCGGTCTTCCTGGCCGGCGCCGCCGCGCGCTTCCCCGACGTGCGGGTGCTCGACGTCGGCGGCGGGCTGGCCGTGCCGGAGCGGCCCGGACAAGCGTCGCTCGATCTCGCGGCGCTCGACCAGGGCCTCTGCCGCTGCCAAGCCGCCAATCCCGGATACCAGCTCTGGCTCGAGCCCGGCCGCTACCTGGTGGCCGAAGCTGGCGTCCTGCTGGCGCGGGTCACCCAGGTCAAACGCAAGGCCGACGTCACCTACGTCGGCATCGAGACCGGCATGAACTCGCTCATCCGCCCGGCGCTCTACGGCGCCTATCACCTGATCGTCAACCTCACGCGGCTCGACCAGCCGGCGACGATGACGGCGCACGTGGTGGGCCCGATCTGCGAGACCGGCGACATCCTCGGCCGCTCGCGCCAGCTCGCCCCGACCGCCGAAGGCGACGTGCTGCTGATCGCCGGCGCCGGCGCCTACGGTCGGGTGATGAGCTCGCACTACAACATGCGCGCCCCGGCCGGGGAGCACCTGCTCGCCGTCGCTCCGGATTGAC
>DASZHY010000164.1:0-27457 GCA_035949675.1 Thermoanaerobaculia bacterium | reverse complement strand
AGCCCGGCCGGAGCCGGGCGGACGGCCAACACGGCCGGTGCCGCGACGGGCCGGCCTGCCGCGGCGGCCTGCGGCTGCCGCCGCGCGAGGACGCCCAGGCGGCCGGCCGCGACGGGCGGGCGCGGCCGCGGGCTGGACCTTGCGCGGCCGGCCAGGACCTCTGCGTGCGGTCTTTCCGGCGGCAGTGGCGGCAGTGGCGGCAGTGGCGCCGGCGCGGCGCCGGCGGCCGGCGGCGGGGCGCCGGCTACCGCCGGCGGGCCTGCCCGGACGCCTCTTCGCCGTCGCGCTCGGTGCCGCGCCGGCGGCGGCATTCTTGCGCGGCCGGCCGCGCTTGCCCGCGTTCTCGCTGCGGAGCTCCGCGAACACCGGCAGCGCGTGCTCCGGATAGCGCTGCTTCCGGCCGGTGCCTACCGATGGGATGCGGTCCTGGTACGTCTTCTTGTAGCGCTGCAGCGTCGGCATCGAAATTCCGCTGCGCTGCGAGACCTGCGACAAGGTAAACAGCTTCTCCTCGGCGGCCGCTGGCTGGTTCGGCGTCTGGGGCTCTGCCATGTCTTTCTCCGTGCCTCCTGTGCTGATGTGA
This sequence comes from Thermoanaerobaculia bacterium, assembly GCA_035949675.1. Classification (GTDB taxonomy): domain Bacteria; phylum Acidobacteriota; class Thermoanaerobaculia; order Multivoradales; family UBA5704; genus JASLEW01. Next base: position 26,874 of record DASZHY010000164.1, on the reverse strand, counting down.
TGCTTGGTAATGGTGACGGCGAAGGTGACGAATTCGATAGAATTGGATTCGCTGGTCTTAACAACTCGCCGTCATTATCAAAAACCTTTGGCCGTATGTCAATAGTGTCAGCGTCTCGGCGACACGCCGTCAGCTAGTCGATGAGCACAATGCAGCGCCGCCCGGCCGCTGCGATCAAACACTCGCGAGCCCGGGAAGGTTGGCACGCCTGGCTCGCGGGCATGATCGAACGGCCGGACGCTGCGATCGATGCTCCGACGCCGAGCGCAGGGCCGAATTGACGTAGAATTCGCGTATGGACAAACCCGACAAGCGCGCCCTCTATGATGCCGTTCTGCACGACCTCGACGCCGTTCTCGCCGGCATCGCCGACGACGTCACTGCAATGGCCACCTGCGCTTGCCTGCTCCATGAGCGCTTGCCGTATGCAAGCTGGACCGGCTTTTATCGCGTAGTTGCGCCGGAGCTGCTGCGGGTCGGCCCTTACCAGGGGCCGCTCGGCTGCCTGGAAATTCCCTACGATCGCGGAGTCTGCGGCGCCGCCGCCAGGTCGCGATCGACGCAGCTGGTACCCGACGTGCACAGCTTTCCAGGGCATATTGCCTGTGATGACGCGGCGCGTTCCGAGATCGTGGTGCCGATCTGCGATGGCGCCGGCGAGCTGATCGCAGTGCTGGACGTCGACTCGCATCAACCGGCCGCTTTCGATGAGGATGACCGCGCCGGGCTGGAGCGGATCGCCGGCCGGCTGTGCGCCTACCTCGCGAGCTGTCAGGCCGCCAAGCGCTAGGTCACGGGGGGGGCGTCGCATGTCCAGGGTGGACATGCGACAAGTCCCGGAGGCCAAGGGGACGCCCCCTCCCCTTCGCTTCGGCCAACAGTCTCTTTCGATCCGCATCCACAGGTAACAACCACGACGGATAGGTGCGTAGATGCAGACGAACGGCTGGCTGGTCGATAACCAGCTTTCCTGTTCAGTGCCTCAGCGCAACCCGAGCTGACGTACCAGGTAGGAAAGCGCCTGTCGCGATATTCCCAAGCGCCGTGCGGCCTCGGCGTGGATGCCGCCGGCAGCCGCTATCGCTTCGACGACGAGCTGCCGCCGCAAGGCTTCAACCTGCTGGTGATACGAACCGGACGGTGGCGCAGTCGCCGCCGCTGCCCCAGACGCTTCATTGGCGGGGCCCCTTCCGGGCAGCGCGTTCCCGGTGACGCGAGGCAGCTCGAGGTGCGCCGGCTGAATGACGCCGTCCGCGGCCATCGCTGCGCCGAGCCGCAGCACGTTCTCGAGCTCGCGCACGTTGCCTGGCCATGAATAGGAGCGCAGCAGCTCGCGGGTTGCGGCGGCGAGCCGGGGCGGCGGGGAGTGGCGGGAGAGGAAAAGGTCCGCGAGCTGCAGCACGTCGGCGCCGCGCTCGCGTAGCGGCGGCAGATCGACGGCACCCACCTTGAGCCGATAGAAAAGGTCTCCTCTGAAGGCGCCGCCGGCGACCGCCCGCTCGAGGTCATGGTGGGTGGCGGCCAGCACCCGCACGTCCACCCGGCGCGGCAAACTCTCTCCCAGCCGCCGCACCTCTCCTTCTTGCAGCACGCGCAGCAGCAGGCCTTGGGCGCCGAGCGGCAAATCGCCGATCTCGTCCAGCAACACGGTGCCGCCGCGCGCCGTTTCGAAAACTCCCACCCGGTCACGATCGGCGCCGGTGAAGGCGCCACGGACGTGCCCGAACAGGTCCGACAGCAGCAGCGATTCCGCGAGCGCGGCGCAGTTGACCGCCACGAAAGGGCCGTGCGCCCGCGCGCTCGCCCGATGGATCTCGCGCGCCGCCAGCTCCTTGCCGGTGCCGCTTTCGCCGCGGATCAACACCGGGATGTCGGCGGTGGCGAGGCGGGCAAGCCGCGCCACGGCGGCGCGCATGCCGGGGCTGGCACCGATCAGGCTGGTGGCCGCCGGGCGTTCCGCTGGCCGCCGGCCCACGGGCTCGGCGGCGTGCCGCGGGGCCGGCACGAGCGGCGGGTGCAGTGCAGCCGCGGCCAGGCCGGGCCCGATGGCGGAGAGGGCGGCCGCCGCCTCTCCTTCCGATCGCGGCGCACCGCCGGCGGCCAGGTCGCGGACCGCCAAGGCAAAGCAAGCCGCGAGCGCCGGATCGAGGAGGCGGCCGCGCAGTTCCAGGCGTCCGCCCGCGAGATCGACCGCGAGCAGGGCCGGCCCCGACTGCGAGGGATGCGAGGGATGCGACGGCCGCGAGGAGGCCGGCGTCTCCCGGACCTCGCCGGCAGGGAGCCAGCACAGCCGGGCATCCGGATCGCCGGACTGCTGCATCAGGGCGCCCAGAGCCGCGAGGTCGCCGGTCGGGCGGGCGGCGTAGGCGGCGAGCGCCTGCCACAGACCCTGCCCGCGACTTTCCAGCCACTCCGCCATGCCGCCTGCGCCTACCTGCCGCAGGGTGTCGATCGCGAGCCGCCGCCAGGCGGCGGGAGCGAGCAGCCCGCCGGTCCCGGCGCGCTCGAGGTCGAAGACCAGGCGCGCCGCACGGTAGGGTTCCAGCCCGCCCAGCGCCTCCCAACTCTCGGCCGGCACCGGTTCACCCGTCAGGACCGCCTGCCAGAGCGGCCCCACCGGCACGGCCAGGTCTGCGGCGCAGCGCAGCGCCGCCGCGCGGTCGCCGGCATGCGCCCACAGCGCCGGGCGCTCCTCCGGCTCGAGCTCCAAGATCGCTTCGCTGGTGGCCAGCGCCAGCTCGCCTGCCGCTTCCGCTTGCCGGTGCAACCAGCCGAGGGCGCGGGCGAGGAGCACCGCCAGCACCTCTCGCCGCCAGCGGGACCGCCGGCGATCGAGGCGCGCGATCGCGCCGCTGCAAAGAGCTGCCGCTTGCTCGGGGCGTCCGAGCACCAGCTCGAGCCGCGCCCAGAGCTCGGTGTCCTGGCTGAGACCGCGCAGGTTGCCGCCGCGCCGGTTCTCCGCTGTCGACTGCGCCAGGATCTCGCGCACGCCGGCGGTGCGGCCGCGCCGCAGCCGCACTTCCGCCAGGTTGTGCAAGGCGAGCGTGGCGCGCCGCGGTCCGTCGCAGCGGGCCAGCAGCCGGTGCGCGTGCAGGAAGGCTCGCTCCGCCCGCGGCAGATCGCCGCTTTGCACCCGGCCGATGCCGAGGTCGTTCCACAACCCGGCCGCCTCGTGGCAGGTCAAGATGCGACGGCCGCACCGCAGCGCCCGTCCCACGTGCTCGATCACCGCCCCGCCATCGGCCAGGTTCATCGCCTGCAGGCCGCGGGCGTGATGCCATCTCCAGAGCGCCTGGAGGTGAGAGCCAGAGCCCGCCTCGCCGTCGGCGCCATCGAAGAGCGCCGAGCGGGCCGCCTCCAGGGGTGCATCCATTGCCGCCGGGTCCTCGCGGTCCCAGGCAGCCAGCGCCGCCACCAGGAACGACCTCGCCCGATCGCTGCTCGGCGCCGTCCGCGCCGCCGCCCGCGCGCGCCGGACCCAGCGCGGCACGTGCTCCGGCTCACCGCTGTTGGCGAAGACCCGGACCGCCACCTCCGCCGCCTCGATTGCCACGGCAGGCGACAGCGGCATCGCTTCGAGGCGGCGCAACGTGGCGCGCGCCGCACCCAGGCGGCCGAGCTGCAACTGGCACCGCGAGCGCAGCAGGCGCGCGGCTGGCGTCCGGCAAGGCGCCAGCAGTCCGAGCGCCGCCGCAAAGCGGCCGAGGCCGGCGGAGGCGGCGGCGAGCTGCAGCCGGGCGCTCTCGCTCGCCGGAGCCGCGAGCGGGCCGCCGGCAATCTCGGGTGCGGTTCCTTCCCACCAGGTTCGGGCATCCGTCGCCGCCAGGCGGGCGGCGAGCTCGGCGCTGCCGCCGCAGCCCGCCAGCAGCCGAGCGCGGCTGGCGCTCGGTCCTGCCACCCAGAGCCGGTTGCCGGCCGGACCCCGCAACTCGCCTGCCAGCGACTGGCGTAGCGCCGCGAAGGACTGCATCCATAGGAATGGCGCCGCCGCCACGATCTGGGCGACGGCTTCGTCCGCGGCCAACGGCACCAGCGACTGCCACCACTCGGTGAGCAGCTCCCGCGCCGCCCGCCGGGCCTCGCCACGGCCGGCGAGCAGGGCGTAGCCCGGCGCGGTTGCTGCCTCGCCGGGCTCGCTGCTCGACGCCGCCGCCGCGAAGGGATCGGCGGCCGCGGCGCCGAACAGACGCAGCAGCAGCTCGCTCAGCTGCTCTTGGGCTGGCCGGGGCGAGCGCCCCGGCGCCGCCGCCGCGGCCGGCAACGCGAGCCGTCCGCCGGCCGCGACGCCGGCACCCTCCCAGCTTCGCGGCAGCCGCCAGCCGGCGCGTTCCAAGAGCGACAGCAGCGCCGCGCCCTCGAGCAGCACGGCGAGGCGCTGCCGATCGGTCAGCCGCGCCGCCGGCAGCGGCGCCGCTGCGGCGGTGGCGAGGGCGGGATGGAGGACCTGGGTCGCGGCGCTCATCCGGTGGCGGCCCGGCGCGCCGCGGCCACCCACACCGGCGGCGCCATCACCTCAGCAATCCCAGGAAGTCCTGCCAGAAGGCGGGATAGGACTTCGCGACGACCTGTGGCGAGCCGACGGTCACTCCCGGCCGGCGCAGGCCGACCAGGGCCAGGCTCATGGCGATCCGGTGATCGCCGTGGGAGTCGACAGCGATCCGGTCGCCCGGCGGCAGCGCGTCGCACCAGGTCCCCGCGATGTCGAGCCGGTCCGTCCCCTCCTCGACCTCCGCGCCCAGGCGGCGGAGCTCTGCGGCCATGGCGGAGAGGCGATCGCTCTCCTTGAGGCGCAGATGAGCGACGTTGCGGATGCGGGTGGTGCCGCGGGCGAACGGAGCCAGAGCGGCGAGGGTCGGGACCTGGTCCGGCATGGCCGAGAGATCGGCCTCGACGGCTTGCAGGCGGCCGCCGCGCACTTCGACCTCGTCGTCGCCTCTCCATGCCACCTCCGCGCCCATCCTGGCCAGCACATCGAGGAAATGCCGGTCTCCTTGCGGCGACTCGGCTGCGAGCCCTTGCAGCAGGACCCTGCCGCCGGTCAACGCCGCCGCAGCGGCCGGATAGCAGGCCGCGGAGGCGTCGCCTTCGACGCGCAGGCGGGACGGCGGGAACAGCCCGGGGAGCACACTGTATTGCAGCGCCCCGCCCTCACCCCGGGCCGCCTCGATGCGCCCGCCGCAGCGCCGGACCGCGGCCAGGGTGACCTCGACGTAGGGAACCGAGGTGAGCGCCACGACCTCGACGGTGACCGGCTGTGGCGCCGCCAGTCCCGCCATCAGTAGGGCTGACAGGAACTGGCTCGAGTCGCCGGCGTCCAGCCGTGTGGCGCCGCCGCCCAGCGTGCCGCCGGCGATCGCGAGCGGCACGCGGCCGGCGGTGCCCAGGTCGCGGATGTCGGCACCCAGGCGGCGCAGCGCGTCGACCAGCGGCCCGACCGGACGCTCGCGCAGGCGCGCCACCCCGTCGAGGCGCCAGCGGCCTGGCAGCGCCGCCAGCGACGCAATCAGGAAGCGCAGCATGGTCCCGGCGTTGCCGCAGAAGATCTCGACTGCCGCCGGCGGCGGCGGCGGCAAAGCGTCGCCGCCCGGCGGCGCCAGCCTGACTTCCTCCGGGCTTTCGTCGACGGTCCAGCCGCAGCGAGCGAGGGCGGCGAGGAAGAGCCGGGTGTCGTCGGCCAGGAGCGGCAGCTCGACTATCAACGGCCGGCGGGCCAGCAACGCCAGATTGAGGTAGCGATGGGTGAGGCTCTTCGAAGACGGCACCCGCACGCGGCCGTGCGCCTGCCGTCCACTCGGGATCTCCTGCGCATCATTCGGCGTCGAAGGCCAACCCGTCATAGCCAAACTCGACCCCGGGCGGCAGCGCCACGGCGGGGGAATCGTGATCGATCTCGTGAGCGAGATGGGTGAGGATGGTGCGCGCGGCGCCGATGCGCGCCGCCACGTCCAGCGCCTCGCCGACCGAGAAGTGAGTCGAATGCGGGCGGTACCGCAAAGCGTCCAGGATCAGCACCTCGACGCCGGTCAGCAGCTCGAAGCTGCTCTCGGGAATCACATTGCAATCGGTTACATACGCGAAATTGCCGAAGCGGTAGCCGTATACTTCCAAATCACCATGCCAGACCGGCACTGGCACCACTTGCTGGCCAAGCAGCGCAAAATTCCCCGTCACCTCGATGAGCTCGAGCTGCGGCTTGCCGCCCCCTTCCTGGCCGTCCTCGAATACGTAGGCGAACGTTCGGCGCAGCGCCCGCAGCGTCGCCGCCGAACCGTAGCAGGGGATTGGCCGGCGCTGGCGGAAGTTGAAGATGCGCACGTCGTCGAGGCCGAAGACGTGATCGGCATGAGCGTGGGTGAACACCACCGCGTCCACCCGCGGGAGGCCGAAGCGCAGGGCCTGCTCGCGCAGGTCGGTCGGCGTGTCGACGAGCACCACCTCGCCGTTTTGCTCGAGCTTGAGGCCCGGCCGCCAGCGCTTGTTGCGGGGGTTTTCGGAGGTGCAGACCTGGCAGGTGCAGCCGATCACCGGCACCCCGGTCGAGGTGCCGCTGCCGAGCATGGTGACGCGGAGCGACATGGCGCTCGGCAGTTTAGCAGCCGCGCTGTGCCTCGGCGCCGGCCGGGAGGGCGCCGCGAGTCGGAAACCCGCGCCCTTTTCCCGGTCCAGAGAACACCGTTATCCTCCGAACTACTGACAATGCGGGTGGAAGAAACTGCAATCCAGGGGCTTGAATCAGGCACATCGACCCGCTTTGTCCGAGACGATGCCACTCTTGAGTCAGGCGCGCTTCCCGTGACCGGCCATGAAGGCCGTGCGCGAGGGCCGCTGGAAGGAGTGATTTGCCATGCCCCGCAAGAACCGTTGCACAGCTTTAGCCCTAGTCTTTGCCCTGGTGGTCTGCCTGGCAGGCCAGGCGGCCGCGGCCCTGCCTCTCGCCAGCCCCCGCGCCGCGGCCAGCGACAGCACCGCGGGAGACTTCATCGGCGCCGTCTGGGCGTGGCTCTCCAGCCATTGGGAAGGCCTCGGCAATGCAGTGGCGGCCCGGCCCGCGGCCACGGCGGTGGAGAAGAGCGCCGGAGGTTCAGATCCCAACGGCGGCTCGCACAGCGCGAGGCACTCTGTCATTCGAGGCATGCAGCTGTAATAGAGCCAGCCCAGGGAAGCCTGTGGTAGTGGCCAGGTGCTTGGGGGAGATACTCTGAGAGGAGGCGCCGGTTCACGTAACCGGCGCTCTCCGGTCATTTCTTTGTCCCGGTTTACCCTTTCCGCGTAACCTTTTCTTTGTAGAAGTGGTACTCTGGTTACCACTGTCATGGACCGTTCGATGACACCCCAGGGGTGAGCCCGAAGCTCGAAAGGGCTTCCCATGGGGGCCGGTTCTCGCCGCCTCAGAGGGCAAGCCCCGGGCCGGAGGAGACCCGGGTCGAGCCGATGAAGGGCCTGCCGGCTGGCGGTCGGTCGCCGGAGCCAAGGGACTCGGCTCTTGAGCAATGTCCTCGGCCGGTGTGAATTGTTTAGGGAGGCGGTGAACGGTGAAGATTCACCCAAGCGATTTGCTACTTGAAGAGGCGCTGAATTTACCTCCGGGCGAAAAACATCCCCTCTTCGGTCATCTTGCCAGCTGTCCACACTGCCAGTCGAGGCTGGGGGGACTGCGGGATCATCTTTCCCGGCGGCCTTACCTCAACGAAACCGCGGATGCGGCGCCCGGGGCCGGCATCCTCAGGCTGTCTGGGCCGACCGCCTGCCGCTCGAGAGAATGCTTCGACTATGGACCCGCCATCGAGAGGAGCGAGCGGAAGTATCTCGAGCATGCCCGTGCGCTCCACAGGGAGCGGTTAGAGGCGCCAGGACTCTTGGCCGATCTTCTCTCCCATCCTCAGGAGAAGCGCAAGCTCCTCCTGGCAAACTCGGCGCGCTTCCATACCTGGGGCGTTTTCGAGCTGCTTTTGGAGCGGAGCTGGCATACCCGAGGCGCCAGCCGCACCCGGTCCGAGGACCTGGCCGACCTCGTCATCCACCTTGGGCCTTACCTCGATGCTGCCTATTACCAGAGGGAGCTGATCGAGGACATGCAGGCGCGCGCCTGGTCTTACAAGGCGAATCTTCGACGCCTCGCATCGGATTTCGAGGGGGCCGAACAGGCATTCCAGATTGCTTACAGTCACCTCAAGAGCGGGACACGCGAGCCTCTTGAACGCGCCGTGTACCTCGACCTCAAAGCATCCTTGCGGGGAACTCAGCGGCGGCTTGACGAGGCGAAGAAGCTGCTCCATCGGGCGATCGCCATCTTTCTTCATCAGGGGGATGGGCACCTTGCCGGCAAGAGCATGGTCTGCTTATCCTGGATACACAGCCATGCCGGAGAGCTCGAGCACGCCGTAGCAACGCTGCGGCGGTCATTGCTGATGATCGACCCCACTCAGGACGAGCGCCTGCTTTTGTGTGCATGGCACAACCTCATCGACTTCATGACGAGCATGGGCCGGTTCATCGAGGCGCAGGGTTTCTATCGGAACGCGCGACCGCTCTATCACAAGTATGCAGACGATGCTGAGTACGGTCCTCGGCGCTTGTGGGTCAAAGGCAAGATCGCCCGAGGCTTAGGGCAGCTCCAGGAGGCTGAAGAGCTTTTCATGTCGGCTCGCAAGCGATTCCTTGCGGACGATATCCCTTTAGACGCAGCGCTGGTTTCACTCGAGCTGGCCATTCTTTACGCTCAGCAAAATCGCACCGCCGAACTGAAACAGCTCGCACCCGAAATGCTGTCCATCTTCACTTCGCGGCATGTCAGCCGGGAGGCGATCGCTGCCTTGATGTTCCTCAAGCAGACGGTCGACGCCGAACGACTGACCGTCCAGACCGCAGCCGGGATTGCCAGGTTCGTCGACCGCGCCGCGCGCGACCCGAATCTGAAGTTCGAAGCGCCGGTCTGAGATCCTTCCTCGCCCTGGCCTTCTTCGCCTACACCACCCGTCACCCCTCCTCCAACGGCAGCCACTCGACGGCGCGGGTCTTGAACCAGGCCTCGAGGAGGCGGACCTGGCCTCCAGACACCGGCCAGGCGCGGGCGACGTGGAAGTGGCCCAGGAGCAGGACGTCGTGGCCCTCGGCGAGGCGGCGCTCGGCGTAGCGGCGAATGGCGGCCTCGGGCAGGCGGCGGCGGTGCTTGAAGTTGGTGCGGGACAGGCGTCGCTCGGTGGTGTCGACCATGAGGCGGGCCAGGCGAGCCGGGATGCGGCCGGCCAGGCGGTGGCTCAGGGCGCTCTTCGACAACCGGCGCCAGCAGCGATACTGCCAGTCGTCCTCGACGAGACCGTCGCCGTGCACCGCCAGGTAGCGCACGCCGCCGTCCTCGAAGGCGACCTCGCTCGCCACCTGGTCGAAGGCATCGGCATAGGGGCTGGCGGCGAGAAAGAAGTCGCGGTTGCCCTCCACGTAGTCGACGCGCAAGCCGCGGCGCCGCAGGCCGCGCAACGTCGCCACCACCTCGGCGATGTCGGCGGTCTCGAAGTGCCGGTGGCCCACCCAGGCCTGGAAGAGGTCTCCCATCACCACCAGATGGCGGCAGCCGAGGGCAGGCAGCGCGGCGAGCTGATGGACGAGCGGCCCTGCCGGCCCGCCGGGTCCGCTCAGATGCGCGTCCGCTAGAAGGGCGACCAGGCGGCGAGGCGGCGCCGCCTGGGCGGCCTCCGGCGCCTCTCGGGACTGCTCGACGGGCGCGATCCGGTGCTCCTCCTCCGCCTCTGGGGCCGGCGCGGCCGGCGGGGTCCTGTCCGCTCCTTGGGCCGCGCCCGGGACCGGCACGCCGGCCGGGGTCCGCGCATCGTCCATGCGGTTCAGAAGATCGACAGCTTGGGCTTGGCGGCGCTTTGCCGGGACACCTCGTCGACCACCGCTTCCGCGACGTGGCGGAAGGCATCGGCGTGCGGGCCCTGCGGCTCGGCAACCACGATCGGCACGCCGCTGTCGCCGCCCAGGACGATCTTGGGGTCGAGGGGGACCCCTCCCAGGAAGGCGGTGCCGAGCTCGCTGGCGGTGCGCTCGCCGCCGCCTTTCTTGAAGATGTCGGTGACCTGGCCGCAATGCGGACAGACGAAGGTCGACATGTTCTCGACGATCCCGATCACCGGCACGTTGACTTTCCTGAACATCGCCAAGCCCTTGCGCGCGTCGATCAGCGCCACGTCCTGGGGAGTGGTCACGATCACCGCGCCGGCGAGCGGCACTTTCTGGGTGAGGGTGAGCTGGGCATCGCCGGTGCCCGGAGGCAGGTCCAGGATCAGGTAGTCGAGCCGTCCCCACTCGACGTCGCCAAGCAGCTGCTCGAGTGCGCGCGTCACCATCGGCCCCCGCCAGATCACCGGGGTGTCGGCGTCCAGGATGAAGCCGAGCGACATCAGGAGGATGCCGTACTTGTCGAACGGCACGATGCGGTTGCCGGAAATGAGCGGCTTCTCCTGAATGCCAAACATGGTCGGCACGGACGGACCGTAGATGTCGGCGTCCAGCAAGCCCACCCGGTAACCGAGCTGTCCCAGGCGCACCGCGAGGTTGGCCGCCACCGTGGACTTGCCGACTCCTCCCTTGCCGCTGGCCACGGCGACCATGTGCTTGACGCCGGGAGCGAGGTTCGGATTCTGAGTCGTCGCCCGCTGCGCCGCCGGATCTGGCCCTGCGGGCCCGGCTGGACGCTGCATCTCGATCGTCACCTGCGCGCCGGCGATCCCCGGCACCGCCCGCACCGCCCGCTCCGCCTCCGCCCGCACCTTCTCTGCCGCTTCCGGGTTGTGGGTGGCCATCTGCAGCCCCACCGCCACCTCACTGCCGGACACCTGCACGTGGTGCACGAACCCGAAAGAGACGATGTCCCGGCTCATCCCCGGGAAGCGCACGGCCTTCAGGGCCTCCCAGACCTTGGCCTCCAAATCGTTCGTCATACTTGCGGGTCTCTGTACCTATCTGTCAGTAGCCTGCTGCTGTGGGCAGGGCCGCCGCCGGCTGCGGCGCCGGGCGGGCGTTAAAGCGTACCATGGCGGTGCTGATTATCGGCTCAGGCCACCTCGTCGACCTCTCCGGGGCTCATGCCGGCAAGCTCGGCCAGTCGCCGCCGCACCTCGGCGATCAGCTCCCGCTTGCGGCGGATGCCGAAGTCCGCCGCCGGGATCGGCTCCCCGAAGCGCACCTGGACCATGCCCGGCTGGATCGACCGCCGTCCGCGCGCCTGGACCGCGTGCGTGCCGCGGATGCCCACCGGCACGATCGGCAACCCGGTGCGCAAGGCGAGCAGGAAGCCGCCGCGCTTGAACGGCAGCAGCGTGTCGCCGGTCGACCTGGTCCCCTCGGGGAAGAGCAGGACCGAACCGCCGGAGCGCAGCCCCTGCTCGGCGGCGGCGAAGGACTGCCGCGCCGCCGTCCGATCGCCGCGGTCGACCGAGACGAACCCGGCGGCGGTAAGCGCCCAGCCAAAGACCGGGATGCGGAACAGGCTCTGCTTGGCGACCATCCGGAAGCGTCCCCGCACGGCCAGCAACAGCGCCGGGATGTCGAACAGGCTCTGATGGTTGGCCAGGAAGACATAGCTCGACGCGGGGTCGAGACCGGCCGGCCGCTCGACCTCGAGACGCACCCCGCTCACCAGCAGCAGCCCCGCCGCCCACAGCCGCGTGACCTGAAGCGCCCAGCGGCCGCGCGGCGGCAGCCAGCCGGCCGCGATGGTGACGATCCCCAGCACCAGGCTGGCGAACACCAGGTAGAGATTGCCCGCCACCGTGGCAAGAGCCTTGCTCAGGTACCTCGCCGGGCCACGGGTCCCGGAGTTGGCTGCGTTCAGTGGGTGCCCTCCTTCCTGGCGGTGGAGGCCTGGCGGTGATTATCAGCCATTGGCGTCCCGCCAGGGTAAGCTATTGTCCCCCTGACCCCCTCGCCATGGACCCCCAAGCCCGCCGCTCTCGCTTCCTGGCCCTGCTGCGCGCCAGCCTGCGGCTCGGCGCGCTCTACGACGCCGCCTTCGCCGTCCTCATGGTGACGGCGCCGGGCCTGCCCGCCCGGCTGCTGCGGCTGCCGCTGCCGCCGCTGCCGGAGGGCGCCTTCTACCTGTGGATCATGGCGGTGCTGCTGATCATGCTGGCGACCCTCTACCTGCTGGCCGCCGGCGATCCCGGCCGCTACGCCGGAGTGGTGGCAGTCGCCGCCGGCGGCCGTGTCCTTGGCGGCGTGGCCTTCCTGGCGGCCGCCGCGGGCCATCCGGGGCTCGCGGGCCTCTACCCTTTGGCCGCCGCCGACCTCGGGTTGGGGCTCGCCCACGCCGCCTGCTGGTGGCAGGTGCGCTCGTGAGAGTCCGCAATCTGGCTCAGCGCACCGGCGAGATGGCTGTGCTCAGCGGGCGCGCCTTTGCGGCAATGGCCGCGCGGCCGCTCGAGGTCACACTCTGGTTCGCGCAGATGGACCAGCTCGGCGTGCGCTCGCTGGCCGTCGCCGGCGTCGCCACTACTTTCACCGGCATGGTGCTGGCGCTACAGACCGCCTACAGCCTGCCGTCGATCGGAGTGAAGTACTACATCGGCTCGGTGGTCGCCAAGTCGCTGGTGCGCGAGCTCGGACCGGTGCTCACGGCGCTCATCGTCGGCGGCCGCATCGGCGCGGGGATGACCGCCGAGATCGGCACCATGACGGTGACCGAGCAGATCGACGCCATGCGCTCGATGGCCGTCGACCCGGTCAAGAAGCTGGTGGCGCCCAAGCTCGGCGCCGTGCTGGTGATGCTTCCCGCGCTGACCGTGATCGGCTGCGGTCTGGGCATCCTTGGCGGCCTGCTGGTGGCCGTGATCCAGCTGAACGTGCAGGCGTCCGTCTACCTCAACAACATCGTCCAGTACCTGACCCTTGCCGACGTCGTGAGCGGCGTCGGCAAGTCCTTCGTCTTTGCTTTCATCATCACCATCATCGGCTGCTACAACGGCCTCCATACCACGGGCGGCGCCGATGGCGTGGGCCGGGCGACCACCGACACGGTGGTGACGCTGGCGATCACCGTCATGATCTCCGATTACTTCCTGACCAGGCTGTTCATCCTGCTCGTCAGCTGACCCCCCAGAGCCCGCCATGCCGCAGGATCGCCAGCCGCAGCCGCTATCGCCGCCATCGCCGCCATCGCCGCCGGAGCTCCGGACCGCGGCGAACGAGCCGCTCTTCGCCATCCGCGGCCTGACCAAGAGCTTCGGCGAGCGCAAGGTGCTCGACGGCATCGACTTCGACATCCTGCGCGGCGAGACGTTCGTCATCCTCGGGCGCTCCGGCAGCGGCAAGAGCGTCACCCTGCGCCAGCTCAACGGCCTGGACAAGCCCGATGCCGGCAAGGTGATCTTCGACGGCAGGGACATCACGGCGCTGGCGGAGCGCGATCTGTATCCGGTGCGGCGCCGCATCGCCATGCTGTTCCAGGGCGGCGCCCTGTTCGACTCGATGACGATCTCCGACAACGTCGCCTTCCCGCTGCGCGAGCACACCCAGCTCTCCGAGGCGGAGATCGCCGCCAAGGTGCAGGAGAAGCTGGGCCTGGTGCGCCTTCCCGAGGCCGGCCCCAAGATGCCCTCCGACCTTTCCGGCGGCATGCGCAAGCGCGCCGCCCTGGCGCGCTCGCTCGCCCTCGACCCCGAGGTGGTGCTCTACGACGAGCCCACCACGGGTCTCGATCCGATGACGTCGGCCGCCATCGGGCACCTGATTCGACAGATCCACGGCCATCTGAACGTCACCCAGGTGGTGATCACCCACGACATCGCCCTGGCCCGCCAGGTCGGCGACCGCATCGCCTATCTGTCCGAGGGGCACTTCCGTTTCGTCGGCGACTGGGCGGCCGCCGAGCGCAGCTCCGACCGGGAGCTCGGCGACTTCCTGGCCGGACGGGAGCTGGCGGAGGAGGACGGCGACCATGCCGCAAGCGCACAACCGTGAGATCAAGGTCGGCCTGCTGGTCCTGGGGGCCGTCGTGGTACTGGCCATCGCCCTGGTCGTCATCGGCGACAAGAACAACTTCTTCGTCCGCAAGACCGGCTACTTCGTCCGCTTCTCCCAGGTCAGCGGCCTCGCCCCGGGGGCCGGGGTGACGCTCGACGGCGTCAACGTCGGCACCGTGGACCGGGTGGTGCTGCCCAAGAACCCCGCGCAGCGCGAGATCAACGTCTGGCTGCTGATCGACCGCCGCTACGCCGAGCGCCTGCGCGCCCCGCAGCCGCCGGTGCCCAATGCGCCCAACAACGAGCAGGTCACCAAGGCGCGCATCAGCACCTTGGGCCTGCTGGGGGACAAGTTCATCGAGCTCAACTCGGGCTCCGAAAAGTTCCCCGCCATCCCCGACGAGGGCGAGATCCCGGCGGCGTCCCAGCCCGATCTGGACGCCCTGGTGGCGTCGGGCGAGGACGTGGTGGGGAACGTGGCCCAGATCTCGCACTCCTTGCAGCACATCCTCGCCCGGGTGGACAGAGGTGAGGGGCTGCTCGGAGAGCTGACCACGCAGTCCGCGGCCGGCCAGCAGCTCAGGCAATCGGCGGTCGCCGCCTTGCAGAGCCTGCAGCGGGTGACAGACGAGATGGAGAATGGCGCCGGGGTGTTGCCGCGGCTGATCAACGACCGCCAAACAGCGGATCGTCTGATCGCCGCCATCGCGGGTCTGGACGCGGTGCTGGCGAGCGCCCAGCACGGCAAGGGCGCCTTGCCGGCGCTGCTCAACGATCCTGCCGAGCGCGCCAAGCTGGACGAGACGCTGGCCAACCTCGACAGCGCCAGCAAGGACCTGAAAGAGCTGACCGCCCATTTCGGCACCAGCCAGGCGCTGCTGCCCCGGCTGCTCGAAGACGAGGCCTATGGCCACGAGGTCACCGAGCGCCTGCGCGAGACGGTCCAGCACCTCGACACGGTGACGGACCGCCTGGTCGAGGGCAAGGGCACCGCGGCGCGGCTGATCAACGATCCCGCAATCTACGAGGCGATCAACGATGTTATCGTCGGGGTGAACAAGTCCTGGATGCTGCGCTGGCTGCTCCAGAACCGCCAGAAGGCCGGGATCAAGCAGCGCTACCAGGACGCCACCGCAGGAGGCGGCCGCGAGCAACCGGCCGCGCCCGCCGCGTCCGCCCCGCCGGGGCGTCCGGCGCCTTCGCCCGAGTCGCAATCGCCCCAGCCGCCGTCGCTCCCGTCCCCGCCACCCCAGCAAACGCCCCCCCAGCAGACGCCGCCGCCGCCAGACTCGTCAACGCCGATGACCCCGGCAAGAGGAAAATGATGGCCGAACTTGGCTCGGGACCGCCGAGAGGCGATGACCACCAGGACTGAAGCAACCTGATGCCATCTCATGTCCTGGTCACCGGCGGCGCCGGCTTCATCGGCTCGCACCTGACGCGGCGGCTGCTCGCCCGCGGCGATCGGGTGACGGTGCTCGACGACTTCAACGATTTCTACGACCCGGCGCGCAAGCGCCGCAACGTCGCCCAGCTGCTGGCCGAGCCTGACGCGATCGCGGCGACGCCGGCGGGCACCGCGGGGGCGGCGACAGGCGCCGACCCCGGCCACCGGGACCGCCTCCAACTGGTCGAGGGAGACATCCGCGACGCGGCCCTGGTCGATCGGCTGTTCGCCGCGGGCGGCTTCGACGCGGTGGTGCACCTGGCGGCCCGCGCCGGCGTCCGGCCGAGCCTGCGCGAGCCGGTGCTGTACGAGGACGTGAACTGCATCGGGACCCTGCGGCTGCTCGAGGCGGCCCGCCGCCATGGCCCGCGGCTGTTCGTGTTCGGCTCCTCCTCGTCGGTCTACGGCATCAACACCAAGGTGCCCTTCTCCGAAGACGACGAGGTCAACCAGCCGATCAGCCCCTACGCCACCACCAAGCGGAGCGGCGAGCTGCTCTGCTACAACTACCATCACCTCTACGGCTTCCGCATCGCCTGCCTGCGCTTCTTCACCGTCTACGGCCCGGCGCAGCGGCCGGAGATGGCGATTCACAAGTTCACCGAGCTGCTGGCCCGCGGCGAACCGGTGCCGATGTTCGGCGACGGCAGCAGCCGCCGCGATTACACCTATGTCGACGACATCGTCGACGGCATCGGGGCGACGCTCGCCCTGGCGCCGGGCTTCGAGATCCTCAACCTGGGCGGCGCCGACACCACCTCGCTCATGGACCTGGTGCTGGGGCTCGCCGCGGAGCTTGCCGTCGAACCGCGCATCGAGTATCTTGCCGCCCAGCCCGGCGACGTCCCGATCACCTACGCCGACGTCTCGAGAGCGGCGCGGCTGCTGGGCTACTCCCCGAAGGTCCCGATTCGGGAAGGGCTGCGGCGCTTCGTGCGCTGGTTTCGCGAGCAGCAGCCGGCGCCCGCGCCCGTGCCTGCCCAAACCTCTGACGGATCCGGCATGAAACGGATCGATCCTTTGCGAGAGCTCCCCCGGCTATGAACATCTGCGTCGTAGGAAGCGGTTACGTCGGACTGGTCACCGGCGCCTGCCTGGCCGACTTCGGCATGCACGTGGTCGGCGTCGACAAGGACGCCGCCAAGGTCGAAGCGCTGTCCCAGGGCAAGGTGCCGATCTACGAACCGGGGCTCGGCACCCTGGTGCGGAAGAACATGGACGAGGGGCGGCTGCGTTTTTCGACCGACCTGCCGCCGGCCATCGAGGAAGCGCAGGCGATCTTCATCGCCGTCGGCACCCCGCCGAAGAGCGACGGCTCGGCCGACCTCACGTTCATTCGCGAGGTTGCCGCCTCGATCTCGCGGCACCTCAACGGCTACAAGGTGATCGTCACCAAGAGCACGGTGCCGATCGGCACCGGCAAGATGATCGAGACCATCGTGCGCGAGGGCGCCGGCGGCCAGCACCCCTTCGCCGTGGTGTCCAATCCCGAGTTCCTGCGGGAAGGCTCGGCGATCGAGGACTTCATGCACCCCGACCGGGTGGTCATCGGCTCGCGCGACCAGCGGGCGATCGAGATGATGCTCGACGTCTACTCGCCGCTCGCCGCCGCCGACGTGCCGTTCGTGATCACCGACGTCGAGAGCGCCGAGCTCATCAAGTACGCCTCCAACGGCTTCCTCGCCACCAAGATCTCGTTCATCAACGAGGTGGCCGAGCTGTGCGAGGCGCTCGGCGCCAACGTCGAGGTGGTTTCGCGCGGCATGGGCCTGGACAGCCGCATCGGCCCGAAGTTCCTGGATCCCGGACCGGGCTTCGGCGGCTCCTGCTTCCCCAAGGACACCCGGGCGGTGGCGCAGATCGCCCGCGACCAGGGGCTGGCGTTTCGCATCATCGAGGCGGTGCTGGACGTCAACGAGGCCACCAAGGCGCGCATGGTGACCAAGATCGAGCGCGCACTGGGCACCGTCGCCGGCCGCACCATCGCCGTGCTCGGCCTGTCGTTCAAGCCCAACACCGACGACGTCCGCGAGTCCCCGGCGCTGCCGATCGTCCAGGGGCTGCTGGACGGCCATGCCAACGTGCGCGCTTTCGATCCCGAGGCCATGCCCGCCTGCGCGCCGCTGTTTCCCGGCGTGCGGTTCTGCGACAACGCCTACGAGGCAGCGCGCGGCGCCGACGCGCTGGTCATCTGCACCGAATGGAACCAGTTCCGTAAGCTCGAGCTCGACCGCTTGCATGCGCTGCTGCGGCGGCCGCTGGTCATCGATCTGCGCAACCTCTACGCGCCGGAGAAGATGGCGGCGGCGAACTTCGAATACATCTCGATCGGCAGGCCCACGGCCCGGCCCGGCATGCCGGCTGGCGCCGCGGGCATGGCCGGCACCGAGGCCGCCACTCCGGCCGCCGCCGCGCCGTCGCCCGCGGCCGCTCCGGCCTCGGCATCGGCGGCGGCATCGGTGGCGGCTCCCCAGGAGCCCCAGCGGACGGTCGCCGCCGCCGCTCGGCCCCGAGCTCCCGAGGAGGCGCCGGCATGAGCAGAGCGGTGATCACCGGTGGCGCCGGCTTCCTCGGCTCTCACCTCTGCGAGCGGCTGCTGCGCGAGGGCCACGAGGTGGTGTGCGTCGACAACCTGCTGACCGGCAACCAGGACAACGTCGCTCACCTGCTGGGGCGCCCGGGTTTCGAGTTCGTCAGGCACGACGTCACGGTGCCGTTCGAGGTGCCGGGGCAGGTGGCCTACGTGCTGCACTTCGCCTCCCCGGCTTCGCCGATCGATTATCTCGAGCTGCCGATCCAGACCCTCAAGGTGGGCTCGCTCGGCACCCACAATGCGCTGGGCCTGGCCCGCGCCAAGGGGGCGCGCTTCCTGCTGGCCTCCACCTCCGAGGTTTATGGCGACCCCAAGGAGCATCCGCAGAAGGAGAGCTACTGGGGCAACGTCAATCCGGTCGGGCCGCGCGGCGTCTACGACGAGGCCAAGCGGTTCGCCGAGGCGATGGCCATGGCCTACCACCGCTACCACCGGCTGGAGGTGCGCATCGTGCGCATCTTCAACACCTACGGCCCGCGGATGCGGCTGCGCGACGGGCGCGTGGTGCCGGCGTTCATCCAGCAGGCGCTGCGCGGGGAGCCGCTGACGGTGTTCGGCAAAGGCAATCAGACGCGCTCGTTCTGCTACGTCGACGACCTGGTCGAGGGCATCTATCGCCTGCTCCTGTCGGACGTCGCGCTGCCGGTCAACATCGGCAACCCGCACGAGATGACCATCCTCCAGTTCGCCGAGACCATCCGGCGCATCGTCGACCGGGTGGAGAGCCAGGGCGGGGCCGGGAGCACGCACCGCTCGAGCCCGATCGTCTTCAAGCCGTTGCCGGAAGATGATCCGCAGACCAGGCAGCCCGACATCACCCTTGCCCGCACGCTCCTCGGCTGGGAGCCCAAGGTTTCGCTCGAGGACGGCATCGAGCGCACGATCGGTTTCTTTCGCCAGGCGCTGGCCGCCGCTCCCGCCGGTGGCGGCACGCGCCTGCAAGCCGCCGACGCTTCGGCCAACAGTTTCTAGCCGGCTGAGGCGAGTACAATCCCGGGCATGGACGATCCCCGCAAGGCCCTGACCTTCGCGCTGGAGAAATACCCCCATCGAGTGGAGCTGATGCCGATGCAGGATCTGGTGATCGAGAGCGCGCGGCAGAACCCCAAGCGGCCCGCCTACGTCAAGCTGGCGGTGCCCGACGAGGTGGTCAAGAGCTTGAAGGGCGCGCAGCAGACGGAGCACGACCTGCTGCTCCTGGTGCGAGTGCCGCGCGAGGTGCTGCAGCGCGCCGAGAGCCGCATCGTCCTGCCAGGAGAGGTCGCTTGAGCGGGCCGTCCGGGCCGTCCGCGCCGTCCGCATCGGGGCCGCCCGCCGCCGCGCTGCACTGCGCCCGCTGCGGGCGCGCCGGCGCGCCGCGCCTGTCGCGGCCGCCCTTGCCCGGCGCCGCCGGCCGCGAGGTGCAGGCCCAGGTGTGCGCCGACTGCTGGGCGGAGTGGGGCCGCTCCGAGGTGATGGTGATCAACGAGCTGCGCCTGAACTTCATGGACCCCGCGGCGCAGGAGGTGCTGAACCGCCACATGCGCGAGTTCCTGCACCTGCCCACAGCCGGCGCGGCGGCGGGCGCCCAGGCCGGCGACGCCACGACAACAGCAGGCGGACCCGCCGGTGCCTCGTCATCAGGCGGCGGCTCCGGGGACGCCTCGCGGTAGCGCCGGCGCCCGTTCCAGACCGCCCCGCGCCGCCCCGCCCGTCCCGGCCCGCTCTGCCCGCCCCGGCCCACTCTGCCCGCCCCGGCCAACTCCGCCCGCTCGGCCCACTCTGCCCGCCCCCGGCCCACTCTGCCGCCCCTGAAATGCCCAGCGACCGCAGTCAGTCCCCACGGGTGCCCCGGCGCCTCCTGCTGCGCTTCCTGCTGCTGCCGGCGCTGCTTGCCGGCGGCTACGCCGCCGTGCGCTGGACGCCGCTTGCCGGGTATCTCTCGGGGCCGGCGCTGGCTGCCACGATCGCCAGGCTGCGCCATTCGTGGTGGGCGCCGGGCCTGCTGATCGGCGGCTACCTGGTGCTGTCGCCGGTGGGAGTGCCCGCGACGCCGCTGATGATCGCCGGCGGCGTGGTGTTCGGGGGTGCCTTGGGAACGCTCTACAATGCCGCCGGCGTCATCCTGGGGTCCGCGGCGAGCTACTTCCTGGGCCGGCTGTTGGGACGCGACTTCGTCCGCCACCTGGCCGGCCCCCGGTTGCGCAAGGTGGAGACGGCCATCGGCCGGCGCGGCTTCTGGAGCCTGGTGGCTGTCCGCTTCCTGCCGCTTCCCTTCCCCCTGGTCAATTACGGCGCCGCCCTGGCCGGGGTGCGTCCCTCGCTGTTCCTCGCCACCACGGCCCTGGGCATCGCACCGACGGTGGCAATCTACACCTTCTTCTTCGCCGCCCTGGCGCGCGCCGCGGCCAGCCATCACGGCAACGTCTACACCGAGATCAGCGCGCAACTGCCCCGGCTGGCGGTGCCGTTGGGGCTGCTGCTGGCAGTGACCCTGGTGCCGCAATGGCTGCGGGCGCGGCGGCGCAAGCAGCGGCTGGCGGCGCTGCGAGAGGTCCGGCGGCAGCGTGCGGCGGGGCGGGGGCCGGGGCGCTAGCGTGCCAGCGCCGCTTCGACCTCTTGCAGGTCGAGCAGCAGCGCGCCGCCGCTGGCCGCCGCGGCCGGGTCGAACTCGTAATCGCGGATGACCCGGCGGAACGCCTCCTTGAGGGCGCGGGCGCCGAGGCGCGGCTGGCGGGCGGCCTCGACCGCGATGCGGCGCACCGCGGCAGGCGAGAGCGCCAGGTGGATGTCGCGGCTGGCGAAATAGGCACGCGTCTGGTGGTAAGCGGAATCCGGGGCCTCGAGGAAGATCCGCACCAGCTCGTCCAGGCTCAGGTCGTTGAGCAGCACCACGGCGTCGAAGCGCGACAGGAACTGCGGGCTCATGCCGTACTCGAACAGGTCCTCGTTGCGCAGCCACCGGCGCAGCTGGAAGACGACCTGCTCGCGCACCTTGCCCCCCTCGACGACGGTGACCGGCTGCAGCGCGCCGCGGTCCCTGCCGATGGTGACGCGATCGTAGACGGCGTCGTAAAGGCCCTCGAAGGCGCCGGCGCAGACGAACAGCAGACCCGACGAATCGACGGTGACCATGCCGCCGCCGGCCCAGGCTGGCAGCTCCAGCTCCACCGCTTCGTTCTCGATCAGCGTCAGCAGGGCTTCCTGGGCGCGGATGCCGGCGACGTTGGGCATCTCGCCCACCCGGGCGCGGATCTTGTCCACCTCGTCCACGAACACCAGGCCGGAACCGGCGCGCCGCACCAGCTCGGGGACGGTCGCCGCGGACCCCAGCTGCTCGCGGGCGCGGGCCAGCAGGCGCCCCAGCACCGCCTCGCCGGGACGGCCGCGTTCCGCCTCCTCTCCCAGCACGTTGGCATGGATGCGCACCACCGCCGAACGGCCGGCAAGCTCCGCATCGGCGGCCAGGTAGGACTCGACGGCGCGCATCAGGGTCGTCTTGCCGGTACCCGAGGAGCCGATCATCAGGATGTTGCCGACGCGCAGCCCGGACAGCTGCTTGGCGAGCGCGATCGCCATCTCGCGTACCGCGCCCTCCTGGCCCATGACGCGCCGAGAGAGGGCGGCGGCGATCGCCATCGGATCGGGATGGGAGGTTGCAGGCATCTCGGGATGGGAGGTTGCAGGCATCGCGGACCTGTCAGACGCGCACCAGCACCGACCCCCAGTGCAGGCCGGCCCCCAGGGCGGTGAACGCGACCAGCGCGCCGGGCGGCGCCTTGCCCGCCTGCTGCGCCTCGTAGAAGGCGATCGGCAGCGTCGCCGAGGTGGTGTTGCCGTAGCGCTGGATGTTGTTGTGCACCTTGGCGTCGGGCAGGCCGAGCGCCTTCTGGGCCGCCTCGTTGATCCGCAGGTTGGCCTGGTGCATGACCAGCAGGTCCAGATCCTCGAGACCGAAGCCGCTGGCGCGCAGCACCTGCCGGGTGACCTCGGGCATGCGGGTGACGGCCAGCTTGAAGACCGCGCGGCCGTCCATCACCGGCACCGTCTCGGCGCGCTGGACCATCTCGCAGGTGACGAAGGGCCGGCGCTGCGAGCCGCCGCCGGGCACGTACAGGATGTCGCGGTGGTTGCCGTCGCCGTAGAGCACCGCGCCCAGGATCCCCCGCTCCCCGGGGACGTTGCCGCCGTCGCCATCGGCGCCCCGCCGGAAGACCATCGCGCCGGCGCCATCGCCGAACAGCACCAGCAGATGACGGAACTTCGAGTTCCAGGCGAACTCCGCCTCCGACAGCGGCCCGGGGTCGCGGCCGTGTAGGACCTCGAAGGTCCGCGCCGAGAAGGGCATCAGGGAGGTGTGGACGTCGGCGCCCACCAAAAGGACGGTGCGGGCGATGCCGCTGCGGATGAGAGCGTCGACCACCTGCAAGCCATAGACAAAGCCGGCGCACTGCTGGCGGATGTCCAGCACCGGCAGCGGGGCGATGCCCAGCTTCTGCTGGATGAGCGTGCCGGTGCCAGGGAAGTAGTGGTCGGGGGTCATCGTGGCGCACACCAGGTAGTCGATCTCGGCGGCCTCGACGCCGGCGTTGGCAAGCGCGGCGCGGGCCGCCTCGGCGCCGAGGTCCGAGGAGGCGACTCCCGCCTCGACGTAGTAGCGCGTCACGATGCCGCTGCGCTCGCGGATCCAGGCGTCGTCGGTCTCGATGATGCGCGCCAGCATGTGGTTGTCGATCTCGAGCGGCGGGATCGCAACCCCGGTTCCGGCAAGCACGGCGCGAGCCTCGGTCATGGCGGCTCCTCGGTGACTCTCAGGGGCGGCTGCCGATCAGCGGCGGCGGGCCGCTGCCTGCCGCCGGAGCTCGGGGCGCATCACGGCGGGGCCGCGGTCAGCGGCACGGTTCCCGGCCGCGGGAAATAAAGGACCGTCAGCTCGCCGCGCTTGATGAAGCGGTAAAAGGTGTCGGGGCGCTTGCCGTCCAGGCCGGCGGGCGAGCTGGAGCCGTACTGCCAGACCTCGATCGGCGGGTCGATCGGCCGCTTTCCCACCTCGAAGCCGCCCTTGGCGGGCGGACCGTAGAGGACGAAGATGGTGCCGCGGTCGGTGCGCCGCCCCAGCAGGCCCGCTTCGCTGTACTTCTTGTCCGCGACCTCGGAGCGCTCCTCGAACTTGGCCAGCAGCGGGTTGGCGTGGCCGGGATTGGGGTTGCGTCGCTCCCAGAACTGCTCGATAAAGGCGGCAGCCTGGCCGTCGTCGCGCAGCGCGAGGTAGGCCTTGATCTCATCGGGCTTGGCGACGCGGGACACCGGCCCGATCAGCCAGGCGGAGTAATCGGGCCCCAGGAACGGGTTGGCCAGGTCGGCCATGTCCCCGACGGCACTGCCGGTGCCGCCGGCACAGGCCACGAAGGCCAGGCAAGCAATGCAGGCCAGGCAGGCCAGCCCACGGCGGGCCAGCGCCGACGCCTGCCGGGGCGGCCGGACCCTACCGCCGGAGCAGATCGAGGAACTCCTCACGCACCGGCCTCTGATGGAAGATGCCGCGCAGCGCCGAGGTGACCGTCAGAGCCCCGGGCTTCTTGACGCCGCGCATCTCGACGCACAGGTGCCGGGCCTCGATCACCACCATCGCGCCTTGCGGCTGCAGCTGTTCTTCGAGGAAGGTCACCACCTGCTCGGTGATCCGCTCCTGGAGCTGCGGGCGCTTGGCGTAGAACTCCAGGATGCGCGAGAACTTCGACAGGCCGAGGATGCGGTCGCGCGGGATGTAGGCGATGTGGGCGTGGCCGTAGAACGGGACCAGGTGATGGGCGCACAGCGAGTAGAAAGGGATCTGCTTCTCCATCACCATGTGGCTGTAGCCTTCCTGGTTGGGGAAGGTCGTGACCTTCGGCTCGGCACCCTCGGAGAGGCCGTGGAACATCTCGAGGTACATCTTCGCCACCCGAAAGTCGGTTTCCGCCAGGTTCGGGTCGGAGAGGTCCAATCCCAGCGTCGTCATGATGGCGCGCACGTGGTGGGCGATGCGCTCCGCGGTCCCACGCTGGGCGTCGTCGATCAACTCCAGGGACTCGGGCAGGTGCTCGGCGACCAGCACCTGGTGCCCCCCTCTCTGCTCATCGTCTCGCTCGCCCAATGCCCCTCCTTCGGCCGGATCTCCATCCTATACCAGCCACCTTTACCAGCACCTCGGCCGGCTCCGTCCGTTCCGGGCGTGCCCGAGGTTCTGTGCCGCCGGGGCGCACCGCCTCCGTCTTCAAGGGTATGCACCCGCACTTGACAGGACAGACTTGGGTCAACAAGAATGTTGACCAACAGTTTTGTTGACCAAGGAGGCCGGCACTCCCATGCCCAAGCCGCCCAGGACCATCGAGGCCAAGAAGAAGCTGCTCATCCAGAAGCACTTCCCCTGGGATTCGCCTGGGTTCCCGCCGAAGCCGAACAGCGCCGAGGCTGCTGTCTTGGAGCGGGCCGTCGAGCAGTGGCTCGAGCAGCAGACGCTCCCCTTCGGCGCGGCGGCGCTGACGCTGGCGGCGCGGATTCACCCTATTCTGCGCGAGGTAGAGGCACTGGTCTCACCCAGCCGATTACTGGCTCGCTTTGACTGCTCTTCGCATGTCAAGAGTCCACCCAGCATCCTGGAGAAGATGGTCCGGAGGTGGGCGCCGGATGGGAGAGGGCTACCGGCGCCGGCGCTCGGCTTCCGCAACTTCCGTCAGGACATCTCTGACCTGGGCCGCATCCGCATCGTTGCCAACTTCCTGAGAGACGCGGAGAGCATCCGCGCTGCCCTGGAGGAACCTTACGATGTGTCGGCAGCGCATCGGCTCACCGCAGCCCAGAAGCGGCTGCGCGACGAGTATTCGCTCAGGGAAAACCACCTCGACGATTCCATTAACCTCGATCCAGGCGAGAGACAGAAGGGCGAACGCAGCCTGAAAGGGCTTTTTCGTCCCCAAGGTCTGCACAAGTCGCTGATCGTCGAGCTCCAGGTAATGACCCTCTTTCAGGAGGCGTGGGACAAGAAGGACCACTGCCTCAACTATGTACGGCGGCGTCGAGGCGAGATCGTCAAGCTACAGCACCAAAGCGAGATATTCGCCCTGAGCGAGCTGCTTTACCATACCGACCTCACCTTTGATCGGCTCCTCGACGAGATTGCCTATGGCAGGGGAAGGCGCCCCCGGCGGAAACCTGCCGCTCGGCACTTGCGGGGAGGAGATTGATGCGCTGGCGTGACGAGACGCTTCCGACCGGCAGGCTGCTAGCTCACTTCGCGTCCGACGACCGGAGCCGCAATCGGAGCCTGCTCTTCCTGGTCACCGGCGCAGCGGACATCGAGCCTTTGACCAAGATCGAGGAGGTCTGTCAGGCGGTGATCTCGGAGCTGAGGCTCACAGAGTTCGAGTGGCATGCCGTGCCCGATCAGGGCCTCCTGACGTCGATCGATCCGAATCTGGCGCCCGCGAAGGTGACCCGCCTGGAAGTGGCGGAGCTTGGCGAGCTGACCATGGAAGAGCTCGACGAGCTGTTGCGCCCGGTCCTGCCGCGTATCGCCCTGGGGGAGCCGGAGCTCTTCCCCTCCGCGGGCGGCGCGGTCGGGGCGCCGGCCGAGGGAATTCAGTTGCTCGGCCGGGAGCGAGAGCTGGCCGAGATTGCCCACCGCGTCGACGAAGGCCAGAGCATGCTGCTGGTCGCGCCCCGGCGGTCCGGGAAGACCTCGGTGCTGCGCTGCCTGGAGAACCAACTCAGGGACAGGTACCGCACCGCCTACCTCGACCTGGAGCGGTTCCTGTCGCCTGAAGACCTGGCATCGCGTCTTTGGGTGCTGGCCTCCGGGGAGCGCATTCGAGTCGCCCAGCAGCGCGCAGCTTCCGCCTGGCGGCCACTTTTCTCTGATGCCCTCCGCCTGCTGGCGGGCGGGGACCCTTCCCGGCCGCTCCTGCTCCTGCTCGACGAGCTGGTCTTTTTTCTGCGCAACCTGGTGCCGGCTGAAAAGAAGAGTGGTGATCGACGGCAGCCGGTCCTGGACTTCCTGAGGGACTTGTCAGACCTTTGTCTCGGCGCCGATGCCCGGGTCGTCATTGCGGGGTCCCTGGAGCTGACCGAGTACCTCGAATACGAGCTTGGCCTCGAGCGTGATGACCTCCCGCCGATGCTAAGGTCGCTTGTCCACTTCCCGTTGCCGCCGCCAACGTTCAGGTCGGGGCAGCTCGAGATGCGGCGGGTGCTCCTCGGCACCGGCTTGGTCGTTGATCCTTTGGAGCTCGAGTGGTTGGTGGCAAATGCCGATCTGGCATCTCCCTTTGCCGCACTGCGCTTTCTCGATCAGCTGGCAGCCAGGGCACGAATGGGTGGGGCCTTGAGTATCGGCGAGCTGGAGGCCGAGCTGGACAGCTTCCTGAGCACGACCGAAGCCTTTCAGGACTCCGTGCAGCGGCTGGTGGACAAGGCCCGCCGCCTGCCGGGGGCCAAGGCAGCTCTCGAAGAGGCGCTCGACGGGCTGGCGGCGGCACCCGAGGAATCGGGCCTGACCGCAGAGGCATTCCGCGAGCCGCTTTCCCGTTCCCGGCCTGCCGAGGCGGACCGCCTCCTCACCTGGCTCATCGAGAACTTCCCTATCCGTCGCGAAGGAGATCAGATCGCCTTCGCTTCGCGGCTCTTCCGCCGGTGGTGGCGGCGGCAGCTGGCTGACGACGGCCAGGAGGCAGTGCAGTGAGCGCGCGCCCGCGTTTCTACAACCCGCGCGAGGCCTCCCCCGAGGTCCTGGAAGCGATGCTCGTCGGCCGGCAGCCAATCATCGATGAGATCCTCGACGACCTTGCAAGACAGGCTGGCGCCGCAACCAGGCAACACTGGCTCATCCGCGGTCCGCGCGGTATCGGCAAGACCCATCT
>DASZHY010000163.1:0-21383 GCA_035949675.1 Thermoanaerobaculia bacterium | reverse complement strand
GTCATCCGGCCGGGATCGATGCCGCTGTGCCGCAGCATGTACTGGGTGGCGAAGTACGAGGTGGTGAGGTCATGAGCTCCGGCGGCGCAGAAGATGCGTAGCGCCTCGTTGTCCTTCGTTCCCTGCGCCAGCGGACCGGTCACGTCCACGTAGCCCGCGAAGGCGCTGCTGCGACTGGCGGGCCGCTTCCAGCTCTGGTTGGCCTGCAAGTTCACGCCGATGTAACGGCGGTCGAGATCCACCTTGAGCTCGTTGCGCAGGTAGCTCTGGAACAGCGCGATGTAGACCGGGCTGGTCTTGCTGTCGAGCGCGTCTTGATCGGGGAACTCGCCGACGTTGTCGAGCTCGTCCTGGGTGTAGCGGCCGTCGAGCAGGCCTACCGATTTCCCCTCGTCGCGCAGCAGCTCCTTGACGAAGTGAAGGACGTAGATGCGCAGGCGGCTGCGCAGGATGTAGTCCTTGGAGAGGCCGGTGTAGCGGTGGAGACGCTCGGCGACCCTGTCCTTCTCCTCCTTGGACAGCGTGTCGCCCTTGAAGAGCGCCGCCAGATACTCACCGCCGGCGTAGGCCTCGACCTCGTCGAGCAGGGCACGCTGGTTGGGCCATGCCGCCGGCAGCTTCTTGTGGTAGTAGGCGATCGACGCCAGCGCCGGCAGGTGGGTGGCGAAGCTGAGGTCGTTGCCGCCGACGGCGAACGGCAGCGTGCCCATGTTGAGGGCCGGCGAGACGAGGATGACGCCATTGAGCCCGATGTCGAGGCGCTGCTGCAAGCGCTCGACGAGCAGGGCGCTGCGGATCCCGCCGTAGCTCTCGCCGAGCAGGTACTTGGGCGAGTTCCAGCGGTTATGGGTGGTGATGAAGGTGCGGATGAATTCGGCTACCGAGTCGGCGTCCTCGTCGAAGCCCCAGAAGTCCTTGTCCTTCTTGTCCCCGAGCGCATGGCTGAACCCGGTGCCGACCGGGTCGACGAACACCAGGTCGGTGGCCCGCAGGATGGTCCAGGGATTGTCCTTGAAGTGGTAGGGGGGAGCGCCAGGGGCCGAAGCGTCGCTCGGGATGTCGATGCGGTGGGGACCCACGAGACCCAGGTGCAACCAGACCGACCCCGAGCCCGGACCGCCGTTGTAGACGAAGGTCAGCGGCCGGTCTTCCGGCCGGCTCACGCCCTTCTTCATATAGGAGACGGTAAAGAACGTGGCGGTCGGCTTGCCCTCGTCGTCGTGCAGGTAGACGTCCTCGGCGGTCGCGGTGTAGGCGATGTCGGTGGCCCCGCTTTGCAGCCCGCTCTGCAGGCCGCTCTGCAGCCGATGCTCGGTGACGAATTTCTGCGGCGGCGGCGGCGCCGGCGGGGTCTTGCCGTCCGCGGTTGCGTCGGACTTGTCGGCCTTCATTGCCTGGGCGTCGGCCGCCCCGACGCCCGCAGAGGTTCGGCCCCATGCCGCCAGCATCATCAGAGCCACGACTGCGGCGAGCTTGCGCATCTTCTCTCCTTCCAGGTTCTGGTGGGCAAGGCCCTGGTCCAGAGGATCAATACGCTCGAACGCCGCGCGGGGTTGCGCGGCAGCCGCGGGCTCAAGGCTGGGACGCGCCGCCGGGAACGGCCAGCCCGATGCGCCGCAGGAGAGCGTCGAAGCGGGCGTCCCCGCGCAGCGGATCGAAGGCCTGATCCACGCCGAGGTGGGCAAGTAGTCCCGCGCGCTCCGCGACCGCCTGGTCGAGGTAGGAGAAGGCTTCATCGCTCTCACCCAATCCGGCGTGCACCATGGCAAAGTACCAAGCCGATACGTGGCGCTGACCGGCGGCCGCATGCAGCTCGCCGAGCGCCCGGCGCGCCGCATCGCGGTCACCGCTGCGGCCGCGTGAGTAGGCGACACCGGCCCAGGCGAGGGGGTGGCCGCCGTGCGGGCTCGCGAACGCCTGCAGGACGTCGATGGCATCTCCATACTTCCCGGCCAACGTGTAGGCATACCCAAGGAAGAGGCGCCCGACGGAGAGCTCCGGCTCGAGCTCGACCAGCTTGTAGAGCTCCTCGGCCTCCTGTTCGGGAAAGCGTTTCGCCCATCCGGCGACCACCACCTGGTAGGCGTTGATGCCCGGGGAGAGCGGATCCAGTTCCCAGGCCCGCTGAGCTTCGGCGATGGCGGTGTCGAAGCGCCCCTGGGTCATGAGGAAAACTGAATACCACTGATGGGTCATGGCGCCGCCGGGGTCGAGGGCCAGAGCGCGCTGGAAGTCCGCCTCGGCGGCTGCCCAGTTCCAGTCATAGCAGGTGTGCACGAAGCCGAGGCAAGCATGGGCATCGGCCAGTTCGGGGTCGATCTCGAGCGCCCGTTGCGCCGCGGCCCTGGCGCGCGGCATGGCCTGGTGCGGCGGCATCAAGGAGTAAGCGGTATAGCCCATCATGGCGTAGCTGTCGGCAAGGCCGGCGTAGGCCGGCGCGTAGCCGGGATCCTTCTCGATCGCCTGCTCGAA
Organism: Thermoanaerobaculia bacterium; assembly: GCA_035949675.1. Taxonomy (GTDB): domain Bacteria; phylum Acidobacteriota; class Thermoanaerobaculia; order Multivoradales; family UBA5704; genus JASLEW01. The sequence goes on along the minus strand of DASZHY010000163.1, from coordinate 18,911 downwards.
GCAGCGCAGGCCCTCCTTCAACTCGATCCGCTTGTTCCAATGGTAGCGGCCGCGCAGGTAGAGGTGATAGGCCTCGGGGTCGCCGGCGGGGCGCGGCGCGCGCGGCGCCAGGCCCGTGCCCGCCAGCCGCAAGCGCAGGGCTTCGGCGACACGTAACGCGATCTCGTCCTGTACCGCGAACACGTCCGCCATCTCGCGGTCGTAGCTTGCGGACCAGACGTGGTAGCCGTCGGCGACGTTGACGAGCTGGACGGTCACGCGCAGCCGGGCGCCCGCCTTGCGCACGGTGCCCTGCAGCACCTTGTCGACCCGCAGCCGCTCGCCGATCCGCCGGATGACCTCGGCGCTCTTGCCGCGGAGGCGCGAGACCGAAAGCCGCGCGACCTGGAAGCCCTCGAGCCGCACCAGGGAGTTGGTCAGCTCGTCGACCATCCCTTCACAGAAGTAGTCCTGGTCCGGATCCCCGGTGAGGTTCGCGAAGGGCAGCACCGCCACCGCGTGCCGAGATGGCGGCGCTGAAGCCGGCGCCGACCCCGGCGCACCGGTTGCCGCGGCGGCCGCGGCGGCCGGCCCCGTCGGGATGCCCGCGCCGCTGTCGAAGCTATGGGCGAGGTCGTCGAGGCAGGCGCACAGCTCGCTGGTGAGCTGCGGCCGCGCCGCCAGGTCCTTGCTCAGGCAGCGCCGCACCAGCCGCTCGAACGCCGGCGGCACCGCGCGCGCCGCCGGCATCGGCGGCGGCTCCCGGGTGAGAATGGCGAGCATCGTCTCGACCGCCGAGGGGCCGGCGAAGGCCCGGCTGCCGGCGAGCATCTCGTAGACCACGGCGCCGAAGGAGAAGAGGTCCGAGCGGTGATCGACGTCCCGGCCCTGCACCTGCTCCGGCGACATGTAGCCGACCGTGCCCAGGACCGTCCCCGGCAGGGTGGCGCCGGTGCCGAGCGTGCTGTCCTCGCCAGCCGCAAGCTGCTTGGCGAGACCGAAGTCCAGGATCTTCATCCGTCCGTCGCGCGTCAGGAAGAGGTTCGCCGGCTTGAGGTCGCGGTGCACGATGCCTTTGTCGTGGGCCGTGGCAAGACCCGCGGCCAGCTGCCGCGCGGCGCCCAGGCACTCGCGCAGCGGCAGCGGGCCGCGGTGCATCCTCTCCTTCAGGGTCTCGCCCTCCAGCAACTCGGTCACCACGTAGGGCACGCCGTCCTGGGCGCCGATGTCGAACACCGCGAGGATGTTGGGATGGTTGAGGGCGCCGGCGGCGCGCGCCTCATGCTCGAAGCGCCGAAGCCTCTCCTGGTCGGCCAGGCAGTGCCGCGATAAGACCTTGACTGCCACCTCGCGGCGCAGCCGCGGATCGCGGGCCCGATACACCTCGCCCATGCCGCCGGCGCCGAGCAGCTCCACGACCTGGTAGGGTCCCAGGCACGACCCCGGCGCCAGGCTGGCCTCCTGCCCGTCCGTGCGGGTCGCTACCCGCCTGGGGGGAACGGGGTCGGGATCCATGGTTCCGCGCTCGACAGTCCCCGGATCGGCGGCGGACCGGCTGCGGCGGCCAGGCGCGCGGTCCAGTGGATGGTGGTTCTTTATTAGACTATTCAACTGGTCGAGGCAAGTCAACGCCGGACCGGCCGCGGCGCGGCGCGCCATCGTAAAACCTTTCTATCCGGGTGGCTGGGCGCTCGGCGCTGCACGAAGATGCACCGCCGGCATCCGCAAGCCTGCGGCAGGCTCACGGGGCGAGATAGCCGCTGACGTCGAGGATCAGCTGGACCGTGCCGGCAGCGCCGTTGCGCACGGCGATGCTCGCCTGTCCGTCGACCGACAGCTTCAGGATCGCGTTGTTCGCACGGGTCTGTCCGGCCCTGAAGGCGAGGACGATGGTGTTGCCGTTGGGTCCGTCCCCGGGCAAGACCGAGAGGGAGCCCGGCGCGGCCGGCTGCGTGACCGTGAGGTTCGAGACGACGGCGGTGGCCGACGCCGGCACGCCGCACTGCGCGGCCAGCGGGAAGATCCGCACTGCCGGTGCGGGCGCGAGGGCGGGACCGCCGTAGGTGCCGGCCGGCTGCCGCGTGTCGAAGATGCGGCACGGGGGCAGCGTGTAGAGGCGATTCGACGTCGCGACCGGCCACAAGACCGGTGTGGGGCTGTAGGAATCGTTCGTCGTGCCATTGCCCAGCTGTCCGTGATCGTTGGCTCCCCAGCCCCAGAGGGTCCCGTCGGAGCGTAGCGCCAGGCTATGCCAGTCGGGTGTTTGCACGGATACCACGTAGCCGCCGTCGCCGAAAGCGGGGACCTGCACGGGCAGGGGGTGAGGGTTTTGATCGGCAGTGCCGATCCCCAATTGTCCGTTGTAGTTTCGTCCCCACGTCCAGACCGTGTGATCGGCCCCGATGGCGCAGTTGTCCCTGTCGCCCGTGGGCCCGGCGAAGATCATGTTCGTCAAGCCAAGGACCTGCCCGGGAAGGTTCTGGTCGGAAGTGTTCCCGTTGCCGAGCTGCCCCACATTGTTCCAACCCCACATCCAGATGGTGCCATCGGATCTCAGCGCATTGGGTTCCTGGAAGTCCGCGGATACGGACACCACGTTCGACAGGCCCTTCACCTGTATGGGGGTGTAACTGTGATCGCCAAACAGACCCTGTCCCAATTCACCGTTGAGCCCTGTGCCCCAAACCAGAACCGTGCCGTTGGGCAGCAGCGCCAGGCTGACCGTATAGCCGGCGGAAATGGCGACCGGATTGGCGAGATCGCTGACCTGAACCGGTACGAGGGTGACGTTCGTCGAGCCATTCCCCAACTGCCCCCACTTGTTCCATCCCCATGCCCAGACGGTGCCGTCCGATTTCAGCGCGAGACAGTGGTAGGCCCGGCCGCTGATGGCCACGACATTGGTCAAGCCGCTGACCTGAACGGGAGTGTGGGCGTCGTTCGTCGTGCCATCCCCGAGCTGGCCGACGCCATTCCAGCCCCAGGCCCATACCGTGCCGTCGGACCTCAGAGCGAGGTTATGACCCTCCCCCGCTGAAATGGCAACAATTGAATTCAGGTAACCGACGTCGCCGGGACCATGCACCCTGAGGGGCACGTGACTATCGTGGCTCGTGTCGCTATACGATGTGCCGGCCTGGTTGTCGCCCAGCTTGCCGAACGCATCGCTTCCCCAGGTCCAGACGCTGCCGTCCGCCAGCAGCGCGATGCTGTGCCTGCCGCCGCCCCAGAATTGTGTGATCGGCGAGGGGGGAAGATTGGCGCTCGCATGAGATGCGCGAGAGGAAGCCAGCGCGACCAGCGCCAACAACACGACGTCTCTCAACGCCTTCACGGAGATCCTCCCGGCGGGCGGTTCTTCTCCTCCCATTTCCGAGCTGCGGCCCACTGGTGCTGTCACCATCTCACAGGAGCACGAGCACGAATGGTGCCAAGCCCGGCCCCCCCGAATCGAGGGTGGCGTGTCCTATATTTTCTCAACCGTCCGTCAAATTTGTGTCAGCCCGCGGCCGGCACCCGGGCCGCGTTGCGACCCGGTTTCAGATCGTAGAGGCCGCGGTCGCTTGCCAGCCTTGACCTCCACCTCGACAACGGCCATGCTCGGGCACACGAGGGCGGCGGGCAGGTGGCGAATGGAACCACGACCGGCTGGCGGCAGGCAACGGTGGAGGCCGCGATGATGGCGCAGCAGCAGGTGCCCAGGCGACGAACCTGGCCGGTCGCCTTCGGGCTCTGGACCCTGGTTGCCATCTCCTATGCGCTCACCCTCGAGATGAACGGTGCCGGTTTAGGTGCTGCGATTCCCTGGCACCGAGCCTTCGCCTGGACGTTCCCCAGCTTCTATCTCTGGATGTTGCTGACGCCGGTCATCGCCTTCCTGGTGCGGCGCACCGCCGGCCAGCCCGCGCTGCGATTCGTCGCCGTTCACGTGCCGGCAAGCGTGTGCCTCGCGGTGATTCACACGGCGGTCTTCCTGGTCTTCTTCTGGTGGCTGGAAGGCCCGCGCGGGCGCTACACCACCTTCGCCAACCTTGTCCGCCTCAACGCGGTGGATGAGGTTCACCTCGGCTTGCTCATTTATTGGCTCGTGCTGGTGATCCTGCGCGGCATCGACTCACGGCGCCGCTTGGTCAGTGAGCAAACGCGTGCATCGAGGTTGCAGGCTGAGCTGGCGGAATCCCGCCTGCAGGTGTTGCGTACGCAGCTACAGCCTCACTTCCTGTTCAACACCCTCCACGCCATCTCCGCCCTGGCGTTGGACGATCCGCACCTCGCCCGGGTCATGATTGCTCGCCTCGCCGACTTCCTCCGGCTCACGCTCGTGGAGTCGAGCAGTCAAGAGCTCTCACTGGCCCGAGAGCTTCAGCTGCTGAGCGCCTATCTCGAGATCCAGAAACTGCGCTTCCAGGATCGGCTCTCGGTGGATATCGACGTCGGGCCGGAGAGCCTGGTCGCCTCCGTTCCCCATCTCCTCCTCCAGCCGCTGGTCGAGAACGCCTTGCAACATGGCCTGGCCGCGAAACCGGGAGCCGGCCGCCTCACCGTTGCCGGCCGCCGCCAGGGAGCGGATCTCGTGCTGGTGGTCGAGGACGACGGCGTGGGACTGCCAGCCGCCGGGCCCCAGGACGGCTTCGGTCTCGCCAACACGAGGGCCCGTCTCCAAATGCGGTTTGGAGCCGGGGCTCAACTCGCAGTCGAGGCACGTCCTGGGGGTGGAACTCGGGCCTCTCTCCGTCTGCCGTACCAGGAGGCCTCACCGCAGGCATGACCGAGTCCCGCATCCGCTGCCTGTTGGTCGACGATGAGGTCCTCGCCCGCTTGGCCTTGCGGCAGGCGTTAGCCTCCCATCCTGAGCTCGATATCGTCGGTGAATGCGCGGATGGGACCGAGGCGCTGGCGGCGCTGCGCGCCCTCCGTCCGGATCTCCTCGTACTGGACGTGCAAATGCCGGGCATGAACGGATTCGCCGTCCTCCGGGCGCTCGCACCCGAGGAGTTGCCCATGGTGGTCTTCGTCACCGCCTTCGACGAGCACGCGATGCGCGCCTTCGACTCGCGCGCTCTCGACTATCTGCTCAAGCCGCTCGACCAGGCGCGGTTCGATGCGGCGATGGAGAGGGTCAAGACCCAATGGCGCGGACGCCGCTCGGGACCGCGCCGTGAGCTGCTCGATCTGCTGGCGCACGACAAGCGCTTCCTCGAACGGCTCAGCGTACGCAAGGCGGAGCACATGGTCGTGCTGCGGGTCGAGGAGATCGACTGGATTCGCGCCGAGGGCAACTACGTGCGGGTCCACGCGAGCGGAGCGGCCTACCTCCACCGCGAGACCCTCGCTCGCCTCGAAGCCGAGCTCGACCCTGGCCACTTCTTGCGCATCCATCGGGGCACCTTGGTGAATCTCGAGCGCATCCGCGAGGTGCACCCGCTGTTCTACGGCGACTGCCAGGTCGTGCTGCGGGACGGCACTCGCCTGACGCTGAGCCGGAGGTTCCGCGACCGCGCCCGCACCGCGCTCGGCCTTCCCTGATCACGGTCGCCCGGCGCGCCGACTGGCCGGGGGCGGATCCGGCAGAGCCGTTCGTACCGCACCCACAGCCGCTTGCCACACCCGCCCGCCGTTGACCACGGGGAAGGCGCGAAGCGCCGGCCGGCATCGCTAGGCTCCTCGCACGAGCTCCGACAGGGCGTCGGAGCGTCCGCGACTGAGAGGTCGACGATGAGGCGCCGCTTACTGCTCTTTGTCTTGGCAAGTCTCCTGGGCGGCCAGGGAGTCGCCCTGGCCCAGATGGACGTGCGCAATCTGGGTCTCACCCTGGCGCCGCTCTTCGATGCCGCCGCCACCGGCAACCGCGGCCCTGCCGTGGTGCTCGACGTGTGGGAGGGAACCGCGACCGCCGCAGCCGGTGTGGAGCGGGGCGACCTCGTGACCGCGGTCAACGGCAACCCGGTGGCCGGCAAGGAGCTCCCCGCGGCATTCAAAGCCGTGTCAGGGGCGCCCCCGGGGAGTGTGGTGCGCTTGACCTTGCTGCGCCCCGGCGACGGCTTTCGCCGAATCGAGCTCGACCTCAAGGCGAGCGCCACAGTTCCCCAGCGGGAGAATCCGCGCTTTGAACCCTTTGCCTATGCGGTGGCTCGCAGCTGGCGCCTCGAGAGCTATGACTTCCCGTTGCCGTGGGCGCCACGGATCGCATTGCGTGGGATCGAAGACGTGCTCTTCGCTCCGGGTTTCGATGACCACGCGGCGCCTGGCTACCATGCCCTCGTCTGGGTCTGGTGGGTCGATGGGCACCCGGCGGTCAACGCGGACATGATCAACGCGACCCTGCGCGAATATTTCCGCGGCCTCAGCCAGGAGCGCGGCACCAACCATGGTTTCAAGCCGCAGCTCGAGAAGGTGACCGCGGCGATCCAGCCGCTGGCGCCGCCCGCTGGCGACCCGGCGCGAGGAGCCGTCGCCGCCTATCGTGGCGCGGTGGTGACCTATAACACCGAAGGCCAACTGATCACCCTGCTGGTCGAGGTCGAGTCGCCGCCGTGTGACGACCGCGCGCACACCCCGATACTCTTCCGACTCGCCACCCAGCCCCGCCCGTCCGCGATTTGGCAGGACTTGCAGACCGTCACCGGCAGCTTCCGCTGCCGGCGCTGAAAACCCTCACTCTCGCGGCATGGCACCGCGCCGCTATCGCGCTTCGCCGGCGATGCCCAGGTGCCAGCGCAGGAAGTCGAGGCTGGCGCGGACGATCTCGCGCGTGCGGTTGTCGTCGATCTGGTTGTCGAAGGCGTGGGGCGCGTCCGGGTGGCTCATAAGGGTCAACGGGACCCCGCGGGCGAACGCCTGTGCGGCGAAGCGGTCGACGGTATCGAGCAAGGTGGGGACCTCGTCCTTTCTGCCCTGCGCGACGAAGATCGGCGTGAACCGCCCGCTTCCCTGCTCGAGCTGGGCCACCGGTGAAAAGCGCGCCAGGAGCTCCGCCGGCTCGCTCGCCTCGTGCCCGCCCGGCTGGCGAACGTCCATGAGGGAGTAGAAGGCGACCAGGCAGCGGATGTGCTCGGGCGCGCCACGGAGATAGGGCGCGAGCATCGGGCCGCCCGCCGAGTAGGACGCCAGACAAAGGCGGTCCCGGTCGATGCCCAGGCTGTCGGCGTTGGCGCGGACGTAGGCGATGGCGTCGGCGACGTCGCCACCACTATCGGCGAGGTGCGACGCGGGGAAGGTGCTCCGGTAAGTGAAGGTCACCGCGGCCATTCCCGAAGCGGCGACGAGCCGCCCCCACGATTGGTAGAACCCCCACTCCTTCGGCTGGAACCGGGTCGCCGCGCCGCCGTGGAGGAAGATCACCGCCGGCCGTTTCTCGGGTGCACTGCCGACCGGTGTGTACAAGTCCATCTTCATGTTCGGGTCGTCCGTCTTCTTGTAAACGATGTCCTTGCGGACCTTGACCCGGTCCATCCCCGGAACCGTGTAGACGACCGGCTTGTTCACCAGCTCTGCCAACCGGCGCAGCTCGGCCGCTGACGGCTGGCTCGCCTGTCCGCCGGCAGGCGTGACGGCCCCGGCCGCCGCCGCGGCCAGGCACAACGCGGCAAGCAGGGCGGTCCGCCCTGTTCGGCTCGGCGGCTTAAAAAGCCGAGATAAGTTGGTGGCCAGGGGGATGACGAGAACCGAATGGAGAAGCCTGGTAAGCGTGTCGCTTTGCCAAACGATCACCGGCCGACGCCCCGTCTGCTCCTGTGGGCGATAGGGACCGGGGTCTGCCCACCAGACCTCGCCGCGCTTCAACTACGGTCCTCTGTATCGAGGATCTCGCTCCATTGAGCAAGTCCCTGTTCCGCAAGTGCCACGTCCTCCTCCCGGCCGACCCTCGCGAGCCGGTCGAGGTCCCAACGGCTGGGATCGGGCTGGCGCAGTACGATGACACCCACCCGCTCGCCTGGCCGAAGCGGCAACGGGGTCTGCGGCTTGAGCAGGCCATCCTCGTAGAGAGCTTCGACTGTTCTCATGGCTTTGATGATAGCACCGTCACCGGTTCCGTTTGCTTCTCGGCGGCGGGTTACGAGAAGCAGCACCATGAGCACACTCGCGGGCCGAAGAGGAGACGCAGCCGAAACCCCCGTCGAGCAGAACCGCTCCGAGGATCCCGGCGCCGTGCTCGCGCGCACCTGCTCTGTGGTTTGCGCGGCTGACGAAGGTGTAAGCTAAGGCCGTGAGTGACGCTGTGTTCAAGCTTCGCTTCAGCGATGAGGAGACCCTGCGCAAGCTCGAGCGGACCGCGGCTGCCCTCGGAGTCTCGACGACCGAGCTCGCAGAGGCCGCGATCGAGCGAGAGCTGACGCTGGTCGGGTCCGACCAAGACCACAGGCTCGCTCGAGCGCTGGACCGGTTGAGATCTGCTGACCCGGCAGCTCTCGACCAGGACATCCAGGACTTCGCTCGCGGCGAATTGGCGATCGAGGATCCCCTGCGGGCTCACCGCGTCGAATCGCGAGGCCAGGCCCAGGCCGAGGCCGGCGACCAGGAGGATCTCCTGGGTAGCGAGGCCGGCCAGACGATTACCGCCACCCTGCACCGCCTCGGGGTGCCTACCCGCGAGGAGATCCGCCACCTAACGAGGCGCGTTGAGGAGCTCAGCGCCAAGGTTGAGCTGCTGCGGCCACGCGTCGCCCCCGCTGCCCCCGGGTCTTCCCCGGCCCGCGAGGTGCCGGCGGCGAACAAATCGACAAGCAAGAGACCGGCGTGATCGGGCCCCATGGCGCCCCGCATGCACATGACGAGGCGGTCAAGATCGAGGCCGCCGCACGATCGCGTTCCACGAGGCCAGGGAGCACCTCTTCTAGCCGCGGACATGCCTGACTCCCCCGGTGCGCTGGCATAGGAGCCCTCCTTGGCCATCGCCTGGAACGAGGATGACCCTCGCGACACAGCCCTTCTCGTTCAGAATCTCTCGCAGGTGCTCCGCCAAGTTGCCGAGCAAGCCAACCTCCGGCAGCCTCCGACCGTTCGGATGGCCCAGGAATGGCACCGCCGAGTTTACGCGGGCGCGAGATTGCCCGTCTCCTACTACGCGGGCGAGATCCGAGACAGCGACCCGGACTTGCCCGAGTTGTACGGCTATGAAGTGAGCATCGGCTCGCAGCGCGGGGTCGAGTCGGCATTGGTGCCGGCGGAGCTGTCAGAGTTCGAAGCAGCGATGCACGAGATGGTTGCAACGCTCGATGCCGCGATTCCCGTGGGCGAGAGCCCAGCTGACGTGGCGCAGCTGCGGTCAGTGCTCAGCCTCTGCGCCCATGCACACGGTGAGTGGGTCCGTATCCATCCATTCGCCAATGGAAACGGGCGGATAGCGCGGATTTGGTCGAACTGGTGCGCCCTTCGATATGGCCTACCACCCTTCGTGAGGCTCAAGCCCAGGCCGCAAGGGACTCTCTACGCTACTGCCGCGGCGCTCTCGATGCGGGGAGATCATCAGGCGATGGTCGCCGTCTTCGCTGGGATGCTCGACCGGCACCTCGCGCCGCCCGGAGATCCTACCGCCACCGGTTGACGCTGGCGTAGAGGTGTTCTTACTCCGCGGGGCCTGGGTCGCACGTCGAGACGCGGCGCCGTTGCGCAAGCCACTTCTCGAGCTTCTCCACCGAGTACAGCACGAGCTTGGTCCACGTGTGGTGCAGCAGATACGCAGCATCCTCTCCCCTCAAGAATACACACGCGTTGACGACATTGTCGATCTAGCAACGCTCCTCAAAGAGAATCCTACGCTTTGAGTCAAGTTTCATGCGGCCTCCGCAAGTCCCTCGTGCGTAAGAAGTTGATCAAAGTGGTGGTCGAGAGTGCGGATCGCCTTACGGAGGGGCAGGGGCACCGTACGAGCCTGCAGGAGCGTGGCCCAACCTGGTTTGAGGAGCCGTTGGTAGAGCTTGGTGAACAGGTAGGCCAAGCGCAGGCCGAGAGGGGTCACGAAATAGCGGTGTGTGCCCACGACGCGGACGATGAGGCCACGGCGGCGTAGCCGTCTCAGGTCGTAAGTCATCTGGTTGGGAGTGTAAGGATGAGCGAGGAGCGGCTCGACGAGGCATCGCAGGTCCCGATGGCGGAAACCATGGACCTGAAGCCCGTAGTGGCCCAGCGCTGCCAGCAGGGCCATGGTGCGGGGATCGCCGAAGCGCAGAGCCGCAACCCGATGGCCGTCAGCGAGCAGGGGCCTTTGAAGACGTGTGAGCTCTTCGCCGTCGTCCTCACTGCCATCGCCGAGGCGCTCGGCGGCGAGCAGGCGCTGGTTGGCGCTGTGGCCGATGGTCTTGAGTTGCCAGAGATTGGGCAGGGACTTGCCGACGCCAAAGTCGGCCGGTTCGTTGATGGTGGTTTCGGTGCGCAGGGCGTGGTTTTGCTTGAAGTATTGCTTGACCTGGCAGTGCTTGTACTCGATGTGGAGGCTGGGATCGACACCATCGGTGATCACGCGGGTGCGATAGCCGTAGGCCGGCGGCGGGGTGGCACGGGTCAGCCGGCGGTCGAACAGCAGGCGGACGCGGTCGGGACGGCCCAAGTCGAGGTTGGCGCGCACGATCTGGTCGAAGAAGTGGCGTCCGTAAAGCGGCCGGTCGAAGACCTGGGTGAGGCTCAGCTCGATCTGCCACAGGCTGAGCTGGTGGCGGTAGCCAGCTTGTCGGTTCTCACTGGTGAGCGGCCAGGGCAGTCGCTGCGACCAGCGCTCGAAGAATGCCTGGATCGCCTCAGGACCGAGCTGGTCGCACACTTGTTGCAATCGAGCCGGATCCTCACAGGAGAGAAAGCCGTTGTCGAGGCTCTCGAAGCCGATGCCTTCTCGGCGCAGCTGCTGCTTGACCCACTCGTGGCCGTTGAGGCAGAGCTTAACCGGATAGGGCAGATAGGTGCCGATCTTGACGAACGCCGGCCCCCAGTCCGGGTCCTGGACGTAGAAGTAGAGCTGGTTGACGAAGACCAGTTGGCGCGAGAAGTCGAAGCTGATGACTCCGGCCGGCGACACACACTTCCTGCCTTTGAAGGAGCGAAACCGCTCTTGCGCCACCCCCAGGAAAACCACCCCCTCCTGGCCCGAGTGCTGCCGTCGCCGAGCGTTGGCCACCTCGTCTTTGCGTACCCCACGCTGGAAGTGAACCACCGGGATCTGCTCGTGCTTGACGAAGCGTCGTACCTGCTCACGGTAGCGCTCCCCCAGCCGACCCAGAAGTGCCGGCGAGGCCAGCGGGTTGCCCAGGTGTTCGCTGAGGAAGTACACCAGCTGACCCGAGGTCTGCAGCTTCGGCATGTAGCCGTTGACGTAGATCCGGTCCACGCAGCTGACCTCCAGGCTGACGTGATCTGCGAGAATCTCTCCGACGGTAGGGCGCATGGCCGCCTCCTCTTCCTGGCAGAAGTGAAGGCACCATCTTGTCCTACCGTCGCTAACCTCTCTACCCCTCGTCGGTTTGAGGCGGAGCTTCGCTAGTGTTCCTCGCAGAGGCACTGCTGCGGCTGGCGGGCCGCTTCCAGCTCTGGTTGGCCTGCAAGTTCACGCCGATGTAACGGCGGTCGAGGTCCACCTTGAGCTCAGGAGCTTGGCGAACTCGCGTCGCCTCGCTGTAGAGGCTGTCTGCTCTTCCCTGTTGTACTTGGCGACGATGGATGCGATTAGGAGGACACACCGCCGGCGCCGGCAGCGGGAAGGTCACCGAGGCGCTGGCGGGGCGGAGGGTCGGCGCCCCAGGACGCACTACCGAGGTCAAGGCGTTGGCGCGAGAGTCCGCGACGATCTTCCAGGCTCAGCGTGTCCACCGTGAGACCCGCCAGGCGCCCGACCTCATTCGGCCACCGAGGACGAGAGGCCGCCCTATGACGCATATGCTGAGCAAGCTATACCCCTTACCCGTCGCCTGGGCCGCCGCCAGCAGCACCGCAATCGTCCAAGGCTTCCGGGTGATCCCCGCAGCTACGGCGGGCGTCATGCGAATGCTCCTGTGAACACTTGCAGCAATTGTAGTAGGCGAAGTACAGGCCAGGGCAGCCGGCAGCTACCGCCCGATCGCTTCGGGGGTGGTGTAGCGGGCCAAGTAGTGCGAGAATGCTGGGTAGTCACACCATGGGATCGAGGCGCCAGTCCTCCCGATACTCTCGGGCCACGCGGGCGGCCGAGTCCGTAGGCCGGTGACGTGGCCAAGGGAGCCGCGATGAAGATCCAGGAACAGGACAAGTACCACGGCCCAGCGCTGATGCAAATAGTGGAGCATGACTCGTTCAAAGCCTTGAACAAGGCGGACGGGAGGTATGGGCACTATCTCGTAAACAAGGATATTCGACTGTGGTTCAAGTATTCAAGCGCGGCGGCCGAGCCTTGGCAGTTCACCTTTCGGCCTGGGGATCTACGTGCACTTCAAGACGACGCGGACTTGAAGGGTCACGTCTACGTGGTTCTTGTATGCGGATATTTCTCGGTTTGTTGTTTGAGCTGGCCGGAGATATGCTCCCTCATTGATCCTGACTCTGCGGTTGCACAGTGGGTCAAGGTCGGCGCTCCGCAGGGAAAGCAGATGCGAGTTACAGGCTCGGCGCAGAGCAAGGAGCCCCTGCTGATTCCGCACAACAAGTTCCCGAACTGCATCTTCTGAATGCAGTAGCGCGTCGTGCAACGGCGCCGTAATCCGGCCACTTTCTTCCGGGGGGAGAAGCCGAAACGAAGAAGCCTGGATAGCAGCGGGCGCCCCGGCCGCGGCGGGGGGCGGCTTCGGGCGCGGCTGGCAAAATGAGGAAGCCGGAGATGCGTGCGCCTGACGGCGAACGGCGCCGCTTCCGTGACGCGCAGGCGCTGAGCGGTCCAGAGGCTTCCCTCTCACCTTCGCTGGTGCGGCGGAGCAACTACCGTCAACACTAGGCATGGCACCCTTTGTCAGTCGGAGAGTTTGGAGTAGGATGGAACCGTTGGTTCCTTCGAGCTAGATCTGGCCGGCATCGGGACCGGCATTCCGCTGCGAGGTCATAATGGAAAAAGCAGTCCGTTCAGTCTACAATCCTCTGGATTTTCAGCAATGGAAGGCGAGCAGCACGCTCTCTCTTACTCCGAAGTTCCAAAGGAGGGGAGTCTGGAAACCGGCCGCTCGTTCATTCTTCATCGATACACTTCTGCGCGGCATGCCAGTTCCGCCGCTCTACATTCGGCAAATTCAGTCCCCAGAGCATAATCGGGTGATTCGCGAGGTTGTTGATGGCCAGCAAAGGATCTCCGCCGTACTTGACTATCTCGAAGGGAGCTATCGGCTATCACGAACTCTGAAGGCAGGTTGGGCTGGCAAGACTTTTCAGCAATTGACCCAAGCGGAGCGAGACAGCATAGGAACATACTCGTTTTCAACAGAGGTTTTTCACGGCATCTCGGATCTCGAGGTGCTAGAGATCTTCTCTCGATTGAACATATATAGCGTTAAGCTCAACGCGCAAGAGCTGCGTAACGGCCGCTTCTTCGGCGCCTTCAAGCAGTCAGCATACGCACTAGCGTATGAGCATCTGGAATTCTGGAGACGCCATAAGATCTTTACTGAGCAAGCCATGGCCAGGATGCTGGAGGTGGAATTTGTCAGTGAGATCCTGATCGCCTTTTTAGCAGGAATGCAAGATAAGAAGAAATCGATCGACACATTCTACGTCACCTATGATGAGGCGTTCGAGGAACAAGAGCAAATAGAAAAGCGCTTTCGCGAGGTTGTGGATACTATCAGTGATACCTTTGGAGATAGCCTCGTTGAAACCGCTTTTAGACGGATTCCCCTACTATATACTCTTTTTTGCGCTATCTATCACCACAGACATGGCTTGCCGGGCACGACTATGCCCACGCCGAAGAAGACTCTGTCACGGGACGATCGCATAGGCCTGCGCGAGGCGGTCGAGACCTTGTCGGAAAATGTGGAGGCGGCGCGTGCCGGGGAGGATGTGCCGAGAAAGTATCTAAGTTTCGCGACTTTCTCCCTGAGACAAACCGACAATATCAGACCTAGAACTGAACGACTCGAGGCCCTATACAAGACCGCCTTTAGCTAAACTACGTCGTGTCTAGGAGGATGCCCAACTTTGTGGCCGACCTTCAGGGCCGATTCGCAGACGCTCTCGAGCTGGCCGAGATTGGTGAAGTTGCACGACTAGAGGCAGCACCGCGCTCGAGAACACGGGCTGGTTTGTATCCTGCGCGACTTGAGGCGCTGTACGAAATGTCTTATCTGCGAGTATTCGTTAGTTGGGAAGCGTTTCTGGAACAGGTTTTTATCAGATATCTGTGTGGATACTCGTCGGCGCACGGCATAGCGACCCCAGGTGCGGGGTTGGGCTTTTTACCTACGCTCACCCTTGCAGAGCAAGCGGTTCTTGGTAGCCATGCTTACGTGCTCTGGCATAATCCTAACCGAATTGTCGATCGCTGTCGGAAGTTCTTCAGTTTGTGCACCGTTGAAGCTGTTGTTCTCTCGAATAAAGCTCGCCTAGAGAATTTTGCCGCCATCCGGCATCGCATCACGCACGCACAAGCTGATGCACGTGCGAAATTCAATCATGCCACGATGTCTCTTTCGGGGAAACGTTATCATGGCGCACGGCCTGGTTCCTTTCTTCGCGACTGGGATGCAAGTGCGTCACCACCCGCGAGATGGCTGGAGCGTCTTACGCACGAATTCTCTGGAATGGCAATGCAGGTCGTGTAGGTGCGCACCCGGGCGGGTGAAGCTCCTGTGAGGAATAGATGAGAGGGTCTCAAAGATCGAAGATGGTGTCCAATTCTGAAGGTTCGTCCGCGCTTCCGCTACATCTCTACAAGTACAGGAATCTCCTTGGAGATGGACGCAAGCATATTGAGCAGCTATTGCGCAGCGCCGACCTCTACTTTGCGGCACCTAATAGTTTTAATGATCCGCTTGATTCACAAGTACACCTGGATTTCCCTAACTCCCCTACGGCTTTCCGCAAGTGGCTTGTCGGCGCCATGAAGGCACACAGGCCGGACCTTAACCGGAGGCAGCGGGAGGAATTGGCGGCGGAGGAGGTGCGAAGGAAGAAGCCTCATCGCAATACGATCCTTCAGGAAGCGATCATTGCAGACCTGCAGCGTGACGTCGATCGCCTCGGGGTGTTCTGCTTATGTGATCATGCCGACGATATACTGATGTGGTCGCATTATGGTGCAGGCCATAGCGGTGTCTGTCTTGAGTTTGAAACCGACTTCGGAGAAGAGGGCGCGCCATCGGCGAGGTCGCTGCCGGGTTCGGACAACGCGCCAGGCCCTGTGCGCGTGGCGTATTCATCCACGTTCCCCTCTGTTGGGTTCTTTGAATCGAATGAGCGCCAGGTGCAGGCAATTCTGCTTACAAAAGCGGAGCGATGGAGCTACGAACGAGAATGGCGGATCATCGATTTCAAAGGACCAGGGCTGCGTCACTTCGATCCTTGGAGGCTTTCTGGTATTATTTTCGGCTGTCGTATGATCGAGACGGATCGCAAGGCTATCAAGGAGTGGATTGAAGCGGGACCTACAAGGCCACGTCTCTACGAAGCATCTATCGCCGCTGGATCTTACTCCCTCGACGTGCGGCCTCTTGAAGAGGCTGCGCCGTCAAGCCGTCGCATCTAGGGCACTCAAGCAGCTTGGATTGACCGTGACGGCGCAGGGCGCCGAGTAGTCTCCCAGACAGCCCAGCGACAGCCCAGGTGATATAACGAGAGTTTGGCCACTAACGCTGCAAACGCAATAACATGTCATAAATTCTGTTGTTTACGTGGTGCCCAGGGGCGGAATCGAACCGTCGACCCCGTGATTTTCAGTCTTGCCGCCCCTACCTCCCCAGCCGCACCGCCCGTGCCGCTATGGCGTCGATCAGGCCGGGGGCTACCAGGCGGACGTAACGGCCCAGACGGCCGCGAAGGGAGAGGATGCGGAGGCGCTGGCGCTTCTCCATGGCCGAGACGATGTGGGCGGCACACTGGTCGGCGGTCATGATCCTCGACTCCTGCATGGGGCTCTCGCCGAGGGGGCGGCCGTCGGGGCCGGCGGCGCGGCGATGGATCTCGGAGAGCACGAAGTCGGGCGCCACGACGGTCACCGAGACACCGGTGCCGGCCAGCTCGATGCGGAGAGAATCGAAAAAGCCGAAGACGGCGTGCTTGGAAGCTGCATAGCCGGTACGGGTGGGCACGCCAGTCATGCCGGCGAGGCTGGACACCGCGACCAACCGGCCGCGCGTGCGCTCGAGCTCGGGCAGGGCGTACCAGGTGGGATACACGTACCCCAGGTAGTTGACCCGCATCAGACGGTCGAAGAGCTGCAGGTCGGTAACCTGGTCGAAGCGCGCGATCATGTCGATGCCGGCATTGTTGACCAGGCCGTCGAGCCGGCCCCAGGCGGCGACGGCTTGCTCGACCAGGCGCTGGCAGTCGGCGGGCTGCGAGACGTCGGTGGCGACTGGCAGGGCCTCGCCGCCGCGCTGACGGCAGGCGGCAACGACCTGCTCGAGGGCCTGGGCGTCCCGGGCGGCCAGGGTCAGACGGGCGCGCCGGGCGGCGAGCTGGAGGCTGATGGCCTTGCCGATGCCTTGCGAGGCGCCGGTGACGATGATGGAGCTGCCCGCGAGCTGGTCGGTCATCTGCCTCACTTGAGATACCACGGGATGTTGATCAGGGCGACACGCTCGTTGTCCTCGAGCAACAAGCGCGCCTTCAACACCTCGGCGCGGTGGTTGTGCAGGAACGCCTCGTACCAGTGGCGCTGCACCAGCTCGGGGATGACGACGGCGATCTCGCGCGAGTCGTGCTCGGCCTGGAGGCGCTCGACGTACTCGATCAAGGGCAGGAACAGCCGCCGGTAGGGGGATTCGAGAACGACCAGCCGCGGCGCCGGCAAGCCCTGGCGCCGCGCCGGCTCCTCGACGTTCTGCTCCCAGATCTCGAGCAGCGCCTGCCGCCGCTCCTCGTTGACCGCGACGTGGACGGCACGCACGTCGGGCGAGATCCGCAGCCCGAAGCGCAATGCCTTGTCGGTCAGCATGGACCAGGCGTCGACCGGCACCACGACGACCGGCGGCTCGAGGTTGCTCAGATTCAGCGGCCGGAAGCAGGCGATCTGGCGCAGCACCCGGGTGTAGTGACGCTTGACGCCGGCGAACAGGGCGAGGATGACGGGGACCAGCACCACCGTGATCCATGCCCCCTCGACGAACTTGGCCACCAGGATGACCACCAGCGCGACGCCGGTGGCGGCCGCCCCCAGGCCGTTGATCGCCATCGCCACCCGGGCGTGGCCGCCGCCGCCGGCGCGACGCCGCCAGTGCATCACCATGCCCGCCTGCGAGAGGGTGAAGGCGCTGAAGGCGCCCACCGCGAAGAGCGGGATCAAGCGGTCGGTGATGCCGCCGAAAGCGGCCAGCAGCAAAGCCGACAGCACGGCGAGCACGATGATGCCGTTGGAGTAGACCAGGCGGCGGCCGACCGTGCCGAAGGAGCGCGGCAGGAAACCGTCCTCGGAGATGATGCGGCACAGACGAGGGAAGTCGGCGAAGCTGGTGTTGGCGGAGAGCGCGAGCACCGCCAGCACGCTGGCGATGGTCACGTAATAGATGACTCCCCTCCCGGCCACCGCGGCGACCAGCTGCGACAGGACGCTCTGGTACCCGGCCTTTTCCTGATCCATGGCGCCGACCTGATAGGCGCGGCCGAGATAGGCGATGCCGCCGAGCAGCAGGCCGAGAAGGCCGACGATGGCGGTCAGGGTGCGCTCGGCGTTCTGGACGGTCGGCTTCTTGAAATACTTGACGCCGTTGCTCACCGCCTCGACGCCGGTCATCGCGGTGCAGCCGCTGGCGAACGAGCGCATCAGTAGCCAGAGGCTGGCCGCCTCGACCGGCGGCCCCAGCCGCGGCGGCGGCATGACCGGCTGCGGATGACCGCCGTGCAGCAGCGCCTTGACCACGCCGGCGATCAACACCAGGCCAAGGCTCACGATGAACAGGTAGGTCGGGACGCCGAAGGCGAATCCCGGCTCTCGCGTCCCGCGCAGGTTGATGACGACGATGACGAGGAGGATCGCCAGGCACAGGAGAAGGATGTGCCGGTGCAGCGCCGGCACCGCCGAGACCAGGGCTCCCACCCCGGCCGAGATGCCGACCGCGACGTTGAGGATGTAGTCGATCATCAGCGCCGCCGCGGCGAGCAGCCCGGCGCGGGTGCCGAGGTTCTCCTTGGCCACCGTGTAGGAGCCGCCGCCGGTCGGATACGCACCGATGGTCTGGCGATAGGAGAGATAGAGCAGCAGCAGCAGGAAGAGGATCAGCAGAATGATCGGCCCGATGTAGTGCAGGCCGGCCACGCCGAGCGTCATCAGCAGGGTGAGCGCCGCCTCCGGGCCATAGGCCGAGGAGGAGAGGCCGTCGAGCCCGAGGATGGGGATGCCGGCCCAGACGCCGATCTTCTCGTCGCTCACCCGCGACGAGGCGAGCGGCCTGCCGACGATCTTGTCGGTGAGCGACGACACGTCAATGGCCGCCGGAGCCGCGGGCGCCGGAGCCCGCGGCGGCCGCCGCCCTGGCCAACGGCTTGCCGATGCCGAGCCAGGCGGCGACGCGCCCGGCGACGTCGATGGCCTGGACGGTGCCGCTGGTGGTGCCCGGCTTGACGTCCTTGCCGATCGCCATGTAGATGCCGCGCATGTCGGGATGCGACGCCAGGTAACCGTGCATGCCGTAGGCACCCGCCGGGTGGGTGGTCGCCACGCCGGCGGGCGCGGGACCCGGATCGAAGGTATAGCCCTCGTGGGCGAAGAGGATCAGGTCGCCGCTGTTGGGGTGGTCCAGGCCCAGCTCGGCAGCCTCCTGGCGGGTGACGGCGCGCTCGATCGGCGTGTCGTCGCCGCTGCGAAAGGCAAGCAGCTGGTCGCGCAGCTCGAG
>DASZHY010000162.1:0-3315 GCA_035949675.1 Thermoanaerobaculia bacterium | reverse complement strand
CTCTGCTGACCGAATGGCGGACGTCACGGCCTTCGACGTAGTAGATGACGTCCTCGGCGATGTTGGTGGCGTGGTCGGCGATCCGCTCGAGGTTGCGGGAGATCAGCAACAGGTGCAGCGCTCGGGTGACGGTGCGCGGGTCCTCGATCATGTAGGTGAGGAGCTCGCGGAAGATCTGCTTGTACAGGCCGTCGACCGCGTCGTCGCTGGCCAGCACCGAGGTGGCCAGCGCGGTGTCGCGGTTGACGAAGGCGTCGAGGCTCTGCCGCACCATGGTCTGGACCAGCTCGGAGAGGTGGGGCAGGTCGATGTAGGGCTTGAGCGGCGGCAGCTCTACGAGCTGCTCGGCGGACTGCGCGATGTTGACCGCGGAGTCGCCGATGCGCTCGAGGTCGCTGTTGATCTTCATCACCGCGACCAGGAAGCGCAGGTCGACGGCGGTGGGCTGGCGGCGGCCCAGGATGCTGTGGCAGAAGTCGTCGATCTCCATCTCCAGCTGGTCGACGGAGCGGTCGCTGGCGATCACCTCGGCGCAGAGCGCGGCGTTGCGCTCGAGCAGCGCCTGGGTCGCCTTGGCGACCATGCTTTCGACCAGTCCGGCCATTCTGAGCAGGCTGTGCCGGATGCGGTCGAGGTCTTGGTCCAACCGTCGTTCCATGGAGTCTCCCGTCCCTTTCTTCGGTGCGGCATGTTACATGCTCCGGCGCTGGATAGAAAGCCGGCGGCCGGCGCGCGCGGCCGGCGGTCGGTGACAGCTTCCCGGCGGCGATGTTACGGCTGGATGGCGGAAGCTAGACGGTGCGGGCCGACAAGCGGGGGGCGGCGCGGCCGGCGACGGGCCGCGCCGCGGCCCGCAGGCGGCGTTCCATGGCGTCGCGCACGCTCTCGGCCAGCTCCTTCCAGACCAGGTTCTGGCGCCGTTTCAGGCGCTGGTAGGCGCGGTCGATGTCGAGGATGAGCAGGATGCGGAGCGAGGCGCAGGTCAGCTCGCCGGTGCGGTGGCTGCCGATGCGCTCGAAACCCAGGACGCGGGTGTGGAAGCCGAGCGGCGAGTGGGGATCGTCCGCGAACACCGAGGTGAGGAAGTGGGTGTAGCCGCGCTCCACCACCTCGATGATCGCCGCCCGCATCAGCCGCAGCGCGACGCGGATGTTGCGGCGATAGCGGGGCACGATCATGAAGCGGCCGATGTCGACGAAGCGGCCGCGCCGCTTCAAGCCTTCGATGTCGACGCCGGGCTCCAAGGTGACGCCGAGCTCCGCCGGCAGCTCCAGGGGCGGATCGTAGACCAGGCGGATGACGCCGGCCGGCCGGCCGTTGACGGTCACCAGGAACCACGATGGGCCGGCCACCCCGGCATCGCCGGCGCCTCCGATGCCCCCCTCCCCGTCGCTCCCGTCGCCCCCGTCGCCGACCACGGGTGGCAGCTCGGCGGAGGCGTCGGCGATCCACTTCTTCTCACGCCGGTAGACGGCCTCGATCACCGTCAGCGCCTTCTCGCGGTCGGCGCTCGAAAGGACTCTCCTGGCCGCGACTGCGCTTCTCAGCCTCATGTCGCCTCCGATCCGTGTTTGGCGCCGGCTTCGACTAGCAACGAGTGTCGCGACTGGCGACCATCGGAGCCGCGACCGCCTGTCGCCAGTCGCGGCACGCCCCGCTTGTAGTCCTTGCCGAGCTCGGCGGCCAGAGCCGCCATGACCCGATCGACCACGCGCCGCGCCAGCTCCCGGCGGGCGTCGGGCGCCGCGGCCAGCTGCAGGCGCTCGGCGGCGCAATCGAGCGGCTCGCCGATCGACAGCACCATGTGGGGAAGAGCGCCGGCAGGCGCTCGCCCAACAAGCGCGCCGGCAGGCGCTCGCCTGATATCGGCACCCGGATACTTGATCGCCACGGGCACCACCGGCACCCCGGCGGCGCGCAGCGCCAGCTCGCCCAATCCCAGACGGCCGCGCAGCAGGCGGCCGTTGTCGTGGTTGCGGGTGCCCTCGGGGAAGATGCCGACGCTCTCGCCGCGCGCGAGCTGCTCGAGGCAGGCGTCGAGCACCGGCCGCCGCAGCCGCTCGCGGCGGAAGCCGTCGCGCCACCTGAAGCGCGCGGGCTTGTTGTAGACGGCGATCGGCTCGCCCTGGCGCAGCAGCCAGCCGAGGCCGGGGGTCTCGAGGAACATCCAGTCGGCGAGGAAGTGCAGCGGAGCGCCGTGACGCAGGTAGATGAGGACGGTCGGCGCGAGCAGCGCCTCGATCCGGTTGCGGTGATTGAGCGCGAAGATCGCCGGCTCGGGAACCGCTGCCAGGCGCTCGCGGTGCTCGACCGCGACGCACTGTCCCAGGGTCAGCATCAGGCCGCGGCACAGGCGGCGCGCGGCCGGGCGCCGGAAGTGCGGCAGCGGAGCGGTCAGCGGCGAGAGGCCGGCGCGCCAGGGGGCGTCTGGGGCGCCGGGGGCCGTGATCAGGGGTGTGCGGAGAGACGAGAAGGCGGGAGCGGCGGCGAAAGGGTCCTGGGCCGTCCTCTCCATTGGCCCCCTTATGACAGGGCGCCATGGAACTCGGGTTGCGACAGAGTGCCGCCCGGGTGACAACCTGCGTGCAGCGGCAGGGGACGGGCAGGAGGCGGGGTGCGAAGGGCAGGCGGCGCGGCCCCGCCTGCCCCGTGCTCCGAGGAAGGATCGTCAGTAGTACCAGGCCTGCATCGCCAGCGTGAATTCGTTGGTCTTCTTGAGCGGGGACTTGGGCTCGATGCGCAGGTACTGCGCGCTGAATTTGAGGTTCTGCCCGTAAACGTAGTAGTGGAAGCCGCCGCCCCAGCGCGTGACGTCGTTCTTCATCTCGGCGTCGGCGACGAACTTCTGCTGCTCCCACTTGCCGAACGGCTGGAGCTTGGCAGCCGAGAGGTAGTACCCCGCCTCGACCAGGTAGTCGTTCTGGCGCGGCAACGTCTTGATGAAGGTGTTGCCGTCGTAGTGGTTCCACTGTCCCGACAAGGCGAGCTCGTCACCCGCCCCGACCGGCAGGGTGGTGAAGGCGGCGCCGCTGTAGGAGTGATAGTTGCTCTGCCCGTCATAGCCGGCGCTGATCCCCAGGATCTTCCTCTTGCCCAGGTTGGTGCCGGCGTAAGTGTAGCCCCTCTCGGTGTCGAAGATATCGTACTGCAGGTAGGCGGAGTTGCGGAAGCCGTTGCGGGAGTCCGTCGACCGCAGACCCTGAAAGACGGCAAAGCGGTACTCGAGGTGGCCGCCGTCGATCAGGTATCCCTTGATCTGGACGCCGGTGTCACGGTTGGTATCGCTGCCGGTCGGGGCGCTGAACACGTTGGAGG
>DASZHY010000161.1:0-6356 GCA_035949675.1 Thermoanaerobaculia bacterium | reverse complement strand
GTGGTCGGGAGGGGTGACGACTGAGTAGCCTTGCGCGACGCCGCGCCGACCAGGGACGGGCAGCCCCATCCGTCACTGCGGCGGCGCGGCGCCGGCTTGTCCCGCACCTGGCGCAACACGTCCCGCCTGATTGAAGATTCTGGAGCAGCGCAGTGCACTCGGGTGGTGGGCGCACTCACCAGAGGACCGAGTGGTCGCAATGGCTTGCCTGGCCTACGCGATTTGCGTATACTTGCTCGGTGGAGTTCATCGAGGCGCCGCTCTTTACCCAGCTCGTCAGCCGCTACCTCGCAGATGACGAGTACCGACGGCTCCAACTCTATCTCGCTCTCGATCCCGACGCCGGCGACATCATGCCCGGGACGGGCGGTTGTCGCAAGATGCGCTGGGCGGACCAGAGGCGGAGCAAGGGAAAGCGCGGCGGGCTCCGGTTGATCTACTACCACTTGGTCAAGGATGGGCAGATCTGGCTGCTGACGCTGTACACCAAAGGTGAGGTCGCGGACCTGAGCGCGAGAGAGAGGCGTCTGCTCAAGGTGGCGATCGAAGACGAGGTGCGGCAGCGTGCGCAGCGCCGCAGGCCGAAAGGAAGGTAGCGATGCTCAAGACTAGCAAGAAGGTGCAGCGCGGTGGCGCCGGCGCGAGGAGCGAGGAGCGAAGCCTCTTTCGCGAACTAACCTCGGGTGTAAAGGCGATGCGTCAACACCGCGAAGGGCTTCTCACGCTACGCACTCATGAGGTTGTGCCAATCGCCCTTCCCCCCTTGAATCCGCGGCTCGTGCGGGAGACGCGCGAAGCCTTGCACATGTCGCGGCAAGTGTTTGCCTTGAAATTGGGTGTCAATCCCCGCACGCTCGAACGCTGGGAGCAGGGCCGCAGCAAGCCGAACGAGCAGGCGGCAGCGCTGATCTGGTTGGTGCGGAAATACCCGGACACTCTAGAGCGTCTCGAGTCGCTGAGTGTCGCCGAGAGCGGCGACTGACAGGAAACAGCGGAGACGCGAGCAGCGAGCAGTGCCCGGGCACCCGGTATCTATGCATCGTGGGCAACGGCGACGAAGCTCGCCACGTATCCGGCCTTGGCTTGTCCACCACTGTGCGGAACCGTCCGTATCACGGACCCGACAAGGGCCGCTCTCTGATCCACACCGTTCGGCCAGCTTGGCACCAGATAACACAGGTAGTCGTAGACCCAGCCCTCGGTACTGGTTCCCTTCCGCCCGACGCCTTCGAAGCGGGCGGTGAACGGGGTCCCGTATGCCGCCCATCCTTGCAGATCGAGAACGGCATCGGAGCCGAAGCTCAGGCTACCCTTGAAGGTCCCAAATGCCGATGGAGCGACCACCAGCTGGCCCTCGCCGAAAATCAGCGCGAGCGCCTTCTGCGGGTCGTCGCCAACCTCGTTGGGGTCATTGATGAAGCTCCTGTAGGTCCAGTTGCCCGTGAAATTGCTTGACGTGCCCATGGGCGGCCTCCTGGTATTCATCAGTGCTGCATTTACATTTCCGTGCCAGCAGCCGGCAACGCGGCCGCGCTACTTGCTTGTCAGGTAAATCCGCTTGTACTTGACAACCCCATGCAACGGCTCGGCGCCGCCAGCGGTTACCGGGACGAGCGTCACCGATAGCTGAGGGGTCGCGGCGGCCGTCGCTGCCAGTTCGGGCGAGAGATCGAATCCCACGTTGCGCACGGTCTGGTGCATGTGACCGGGCCCCGTGGGAACCACGGAGATGTAGCCTACGAAGTGCTTGGCGTCGACCGCGGTCTTGGCGTTGGCAGCCGGCAGGTCGAGGAAGACTCGGATGATCACGCCGGCATTGGGGGGCAGGCTGACGCCGTCGATGTGCAGCTCGTATCTCCTCTGCGCCGTACCGGCCGCCAGGAGCTGCAAGCCGGACCTATGCTCGGGCGGCAGAGCGATGCTCTGCGTGTGGGGTTTGGTGCCGACGGTGACCCCGCTCGGGTTCTCGACCAGCGCCAGGGGCTGGACGGGCGGGCCAGGAGCGGGTGCGAGGGCCTTCGGAGCCGGCCCGGCGCCACAGATGGCGGTCGTGGTGGTGTAACCCTGCACCTGGGGAGACGCATAGGAATAACCCAGGTTCTTCTCCTCGTCGAGCACCTGCTGGACCGAGATGAAGACCCAGTTCTTGTTCTCGTCGTAGAAGGCCCAGCCCTGGTTGAGCCAATTCGGGTCCGTGGGATTCGTATGATTCGGCTGCGGGATGTGGGTCCAGACGTCCCAGAGCCGGTCGATGTTCGCATGATGCGCGAAGAAGATCGGATCCTGGGCGGCGGAAGCGAGCACTCCCATGTCGATGCAGCCGATGACCTGCGACTCGTCGCTGGGGTAAGAACTGGAGTCCTGGGGGTCGTACGGATAGTCGGCCGGGTAGAAGCAGCCGAACGGAGCCGGCTGGGTGGCTGGATTGGTCCGCGGATCGCCGCTCCAGATGTGAACCGGCCCGTGCGGGCTCTGTTCCAGCTGCCCCGCTTGCCCAGAGCCGCCGCTCTCGATGGCAGGCCCGCCGGTGAAGTTCTCACCGGTCTGGCACATGACGGCCTTCATTGCCACCTTCCCTACGACGTTGTCGGGAAGCTCGTCGGCCGAGGTTGCGCCGCGGGTCCTGTCGAACAGCGAGTTGGCCAATGACAGCGGCGTCGGCTTCGTCACGTCGAAGCTTGGCGCAGCGTAGCCTGGCGGCACGGTCCGTCGCGGCGCGCCGCTCGTCGGGATCGAGTCCCAATCCCAGTAAGGCAAGCGGAAATCAGGATAGCCGATGAGCGCACCCAAGATCCGCTCGTGCATGTAGAGGAAGCATCGATGCCACGGCAGGAACCACCAACCGCCGTGAATCTCGGTGCCCAGCGAGTCATACCCGCCGCTGCAGTAGTAGCAATGCACGTTTGCCTGGGCCTGCCACCCGCGTGGGTCATGTGGATCCTTCAGGCTCAGATCGCGCAGCGCGGAGTAGGCGTCTCGCAGCCGCTGCAGCTCTGCCGCCGACAGGTCGAACGCACTCTTCCTCGGCAGGAGAGAGCGCTTGATCAGCGTGACCGGCTTCGCGGTGCCAATCGGCAGCGGTGGAACACAATGAACCGGATAGTCCTTGGAGTAATCCTGCGCCCAGAGGCGAAGGCTGGGCGCCGCCGCGATGGCGGCCGCTCCCGAACCAAGGAAGGTTAAGAATCGCCTGCGGTCCATGGCATCCTCCTCGTGCGCGCCGCGCGCCTCGATTGACCTGCTCTCCTGGGCTCGCCGACCAGCCCCGAGCGGACGAGAGGCCGACAGCTGCCCACCTCAATGAGTAGACCGAGTATGTATTCGCTACTATACGCCATCATCAGTTGTAAGCAACAGGGCTATGGCGATAAGCGAATGGCCATGACCCGCGATCGAGGACCGGCGTCGCCGTCAATCACGCCAGCATGGGTCGATGGGCGGCCGACCCTGCCGACTACGACTCCTTCTGCCTTTGCCGGACCGCTTCTCGCAGGGCCCGGTAGCGTTCCAGGCGAGATTTCAGGGCCTCCTCGAAGCCTCGGCCCTTGGGGTCGTAGAAGCGGGTGCCTGCGAGGGAATCGGGCAGGCAGTCCAGACCTCCCACCCCTTCCTCGGTGGCGTGGGCGTAGACGTAGCCGGCGCCGTAGCCCAGACCCTTCATGAGGGCGGTCGGGGCGTTGCGGATGGACATGGGCACGGGGTCGGCTGGACGCTCCTCGACGGTGCTGAGGGCGGCGCCAAAGCCGGCGTAGAGGGCGTTGCTCTTGGGTGCGAGGGCGAGGTAGACGGCGGCCTGGGCGAGGGCCAGCTCGCCCTCGGGAGAACCCAGCAGATGATAGGCGTCACGGGCGGCGAGGGCTTGCACGAGGGCTTGGGGATCGGCGAGACCGACGTCCTCGCTGGCGAAACGGATCATGCGGCGCGCGACGTAGAGGGGCTCCTCCCCGGCGGCCAGCATGCGGGCGAGCCAGTAGAGGGCGGCGTCGGCATCGCTCTCGCGCAGCGATTTGTGCAGCGCGGAGATGAGGTTGAAGTGCTCCTCGCCGGCCTTGTCGTAAAGCAGGACCTTGCGCTGCGCCACCCTGCGCACCTGGCCGGCGTCGAGACGCGGCGTCCCAGACTCGGCGGCATCCGCGACCGCGGCCTCCAGGAGATTCAGCGCCCGGCGGGCGTCGCCCGAGGCTAACTGGGCGACGGCGGCCAGGGCTTCGTCGTCGACCTCGACCGCCAGCCCCCCGAGACCGCGCTCGCGGTCGGCCAGGGCGCGGCTCATCAGGAGCGTCAGGTCGTCGACCGACAGCGGACCGAGCACGACGACGCGGCAGCGCGACAGCAGCGCGGCGTTGATCTCGAACGACGGATTCTCGGTGGTGGCTCCCACCAGCACGATGTCGCCACGCTCGACGTAGGGGAGGAAGGCGTCCTGCTGCGACCGGTTGAAGCGGTGGATCTCGTCGACGAACAGGAGCGTGCGGCGGCCCTGGGCGCGGCGCAGACGCGCGGCCTCGGACATGACCTCCTTGACCTCCTTGATGCCGGAGGTGACCGCGGAGAACGGTACGAACAGCGAGGAGGTGGCGGCGGCGATGAGGCGCGCCAGGGTGGTCTTGCCGGAACCCGGCGGCCCCCAGAAGATCAGCGACGGCACGCGGTCGGCGGCGATGGCGCGGCGCAGGAAGGCGTCCGGCCCGAGGACCTCGCGATGCCCGACCACCTCGTCCAGAGTGCGCGGCCGCATCCGCTCGGCGAGCGGCGAGGCCCCGCCGGAGGCCGGCAGAACGTCCCGGCCCGCCGCGGCCCCCGTGGCCGAAGCCGGACCCGGCTGGTCGTCGAAGAGCCCTCGCGCCATTCGCGCCCCTGCGGCCGGCCGGCGGCTCAGGCGTCCGCCGGCTCGCCGTCCGCCGCCTCGCCGTACGCGTCGCCGGCCGTGGCGGCGCCGGCAGCGGCGTCGCGCTCCACCTCGACCCTGGCGTCGTTGAAGCAGGCGCCGCCGCCGAGGTCGGTGAGACTGTCGGGGACCAGGGCGTTGGCGGTGGTGCCGGAGCGGGTGTTGTGGCTCCACAAGCCCTTGGGGAGCATCGCCACCCCGGGAGCGAGGTCGGGACTGAGCCGCAGGGCGGTTCGCACCTCGCCGCGGTCGTTCCATACCCGCACCGGATCGCCCTCGGCCAGGCCGCGGCGCGCCGCGTCCTCGGGATGGAGCTCGATGGGCACCAGCTTGCGGTGCAGCTCGCCGAGAGTCGAGCTGATGGTGCGGGAGGTGGCGGGCGAAATGAGCGCCAGAGGGAAGGACGCGCCGCCGGGCAGCTCGCGGTAGCCATAGAGGCCCGCGGGCGCCTCGCGGTCGAGCGCCTCCGGCACCAGATGGACCTTACGGTCGGGGGTGCGCGGAAAGACGTCCCGGAACTGGATCGGCGCCACGCCGCAATCGGGGGCCGCAATGCCGTCGCGCGCCAGCTCGCCGCGGACCCGCGGCGCCCTGCCGAGCAGCGCGGCGGTGAGGGCGGCTTCGCCCTCGGGGTCGCCGGGCTCGGCGAGGCCGAGGCGGCCGCCAAGCTCGGCGAAGACCCGGTAGTTGGGGCGCGCTTCCCCGACCGGCGCGATGGCCGGCGCCGTCTGGTGCAGGATCAGGGCGCCGTAGCCATTGGCCAGCTCATGGTGCTCGAGGAACGTGGTGGCAGGCAGCAGCAAGTCGGCATAGCGCGCGCTGTCGGTGCGCACCGGATCGAAGACGATCGTGAACAGGTCCTCGCGCTCGAGGCCGCGGCGCACGCGCTCCTGGTCGGGCATGGTGGCGAGCGGGTTGCAGTTGTAGACGAACAGCACCCGCACCGGCGGCTCGCCCTCGAGCAGCACCTCCCCGAGGCGATTCATGTTGATCGTGCGGGCTTCGCTCACGGCATGTACCGCATGCGCGGCAGCCGCCGGCGACAGCGCGGCGGCGGCGGCGTAGTCCACGTCCCATACCGCCGAGTTGCTCATCGTGTAGCCGCCGCCGCGGACCCCGAACTTGCCGGCCACAGCGGGCAGGGCGAGCACCGCTGCCACCGCCGAGCCGCCGTTGCGGTTGCGCTCGAGGCCCCAGCCGCTGCGCACCACCGCCGGCGAGCTGTCGGCGTACAGGCGGGCGAAGCGCTCGACGTCGCCGGCCGGCACGCCGCTGACCGCGGCGGCGCGCTCGAGGTCCCAGGGCGCGGCCCGCCGGCGCAGCTCGGCGGCGCCGTGGGCGTGGGCGGCGAGGAAGTCCCCATCGGCCCGGCCCTCCTCGAACAGCCAGCGGATCGCCGCCAGCGCCAGCGGCAGATCGGTGCCGGGGCGCGGCGCGAGGTGCAGGTCGGCGCGCTTGGCGAGCGGCG
>DASZHY010000160.1:0-9961 GCA_035949675.1 Thermoanaerobaculia bacterium | reverse complement strand
GGAAGCCGTGCGCCACCGCGGCCGCCGCCGCGGCGCGGAGCTTGGCGAGCTCGCGCTCGATCATCTCGGGATTGCCGACGAGCGTCGCCCGGGTGTAGGAGTCGGTGTTGAGCTCGACGCCGGCGATGGTCAGCCGCTGGCCGGGAGGCCGCCCAGGACCACCGCCCCCGAGGCGGGCGAGCAGCTCGATCCTGCCGGGATCGGGGTCCACGAACGCCGACACCGCGATGCCCCCCCGCGCCAGCAGCCCGGCCGCCGCCTCCACGTGCGCGAACTGGTGCGCCAGGTCCAACCCGCCTTCGGTGGTGACCTCGTCAGGGCGCTCCGGCACCAGGGTCACCTGGTCGGGCCGCACCGCGCCCGCCACCGCCAGCATCTCGACGGCGACCGACATCTCGAGGTTGAGCTTGCCGCGCACGGCGGCGCGCAGCCGCTGGACGTCAGCGTCCTGGATGTGGCGGCGGTCGCCGCGCAGATGGGCGGTGATGCCGGAGGCCCCGGCTTCCTCGGCCAGGCGGGCAGCCTCGACCGGGTCCGGGTAGGGAGCGCGGCGCGCCTGGCGCAGCGTGGCCACGTGATCGACGTTGACCGACAGCTTCACCGGGGACGCGGCGGCCATCGGTCAGCGCTCGATTTCCAGGTCGGCGTGCAGCGCCTCCTCGGGCTCGCGGGCGATGAGCACCGTGCCCTGGATCGGGAACAGCGTGCGATGCAACTGCTCGCCGAACAGGGTGTTGACCTCGTAGAAGCCGTCAGGGCTGATGGTGATGAGCGTGCCCGTGATGCCCTTGAAGCTCATGATCTCGTTGTGGATCAACACCTCGGCAGGTAATTCCATCAGCGCTCCTCCCTCGGCCGGGATCAGTCCTGGATGAAGCCCTCGTCCTTGTACTCTTTGAGCTTGCGCTGCAGCGTGCGCAGACCGATGCCCAGGATGTCGGCGGCGCGCGCGCGGTGCCCGCCGGTGCGGCCCAGCGTCTCGAGGATGGCGTGGCGCTCGATCACGGCCATGGTGCGCGGCTCGCCGACGACGGATTGCACCGGCGCGCCGGTCGCCGAAAGCGTCGAGGAATCGCGGACCTCGGGCGGCAGGTCGCCCACCGTGACCTCGCCTTCCTGGTGGAAGATGACCACCGACTCCATCACGTTCTTGAGCTCGCGCACGTTGCCGGGCCACGAGTAGCGGCTCAGCAGCTCGAGCGTGTCGGCCGCGAGCACCTTGGGCGGCTTGCCGTGCTCCTGGCAGAACTGCACCAGGAAGTGCTCGAGCAGCGGCGGGATGTCGCTCGGCCGCTCGCGCAGCGGCGGGATGCGCAGCGTCACCACCTTCAACCGGTAATAGAGGTCCTCGCGGAAGCGCCCGTCGGTCACCTCTTTCTCGAGATCGCGGTTGGTGGCGGCGATGAGCCGGAAATCGACGTCGATGAGCTCGCTGCCCCCTACCCGCATCACCTGCCGCTCCTCGAGCACCCGCAGCAGCTTGACCTGCAGCTCGGGGTAGAGCTCGCTGATCTCGTCGAGGAACAGCGAGCCGCGGTGGGCGAGCTCGAACTTGCCGATCTTGCGCGTCACCGCGCCGGTGAAGGCGCCGCGCTCGTGCCCGAACAGCTCGCTCTCGAGGATGTCGCTGGGGATGGCGCCGCAGTTGATGGCCAGGATGCGCTCGTTGCGGCGCGGGCTGGCGCGGTGCAACGCGTTGGCCACCAGCTCCTTGCCGGTGCCGCTCTCGCCGATGATCAGCACGCTCGAGCGCGTCGGGGCCACCAGCTTCATCTGCTCGAACAGCCTCTCCATCGGCGCCGAGCGGCCGACGATGCTCTCGAAGCCGTAACGCTTGTCGAGCATCTCGCGGAGGTTCGAGACCTCCTCCTTGAGCTGCTCTTTCTCGATCAGGTTGCTGACGCGCTGGCGCAGCTCGTAGAGGTCGACCGGCTTGGTCAGGTAGTCGTCGGCGCCCACCCGCATCGCCTCGACCGCCGATTCGATCGTGCCGTAGCCGGTGACCAGGACCAGCCGCAGGTCGTAGCGGCGCTCGCGCACCTGGTTGAGGAAGGCGATGCCGTCCATGCCGGGCATGCGCAGGTCGCAAATCGCCAGCCTGACTCCGTCATTCTCTTCTAGGAACTCGAGCGCGTTGCGCGCGTCGTCGAAGGTGCGCACGGCGTAGCCGGCCTTCTCGATGGCGATGGCCATCGACTCGCGCGAGCCGGTCTCGTCGTCGATTACCAGGACCAGGGGGCGTTCCATTGCGGTCATTGGCGTCATTTTGGCACATTCCAGCCGAGTCCCGATAGGATGGAGCCCGCATGCAGCCGACCGAACGTACGCTCGCCGACGGGGCCGAGGTGATCGAGGGCACCCTCGAGCGGGTGGTCTACACCAACGAGGAGAACGCCTGGAGCGTGGTGCGCCTGGCGGTCGCCGGGGCGCGCGAGCCGGTCACGGCGGTCGGCAACCTGCTCGGGGTGCAGCCCGGCGAGAGCCTGCGCCTGACCGGCTCCTGGATCGACGACCCCCGCCACGGCCGGCAGTTTCGCGTCGCCTCCTACGCCACGGTGGTGCCGGCCACTGTCAAGGGCATCGAGCGCTACCTGGGTTCCGGGCTGATCCGCGGCATCGGCAGGGTGATGGCCGCACGCCTGGTGACGGCGTTCGGCCTCGAGACGCTCACGGTGATCGAGAACCAGCCGCAGCGGCTCGAGGACGTCGAGGGCATCGGTCCCAAGCGCAGCGCCGACATCCGCCGCGCCTGGGACGAGCAGCGCGAGATCAAGGAGGTGATGGTCTTCCTGCAGTCGCACGGCGTCTCGACCAGCTACGCGATCAAGATCTACAAGACCTACGGCGGCGCGGCGGCGCGCTGGGTGCGCGACAACCCTTACCGGCTGGCGGTCGACGTCCACGGCATCGGCTTCGCGACCGCCGACCGCATCGCCGCCTCGCTCGGCATCTCGCGCGCCGCGCCGCAGCGCCTCGAGGCCGGTGCGCTGCACGTGCTGGGCGAGGCCGCCGACCGCGGCCACCTCTACCTCCCCCGCAACCGCCTGATCGAGGAGGCCGACCGCTTGCTGGGCGCCGGCCCCCCGTTGGTCGAGGCAGCGGTGACGGCGCTCGCAGCCGCCGGCCAGGTGGTGGTCGAGCCGGCGATCCGCGAGGCCGCGGACGGCGGCGCCACCGCTGCAGGCGAGGCCGCGCGCCGGGCCATCGACTCCGGCGACGCCCTCGAGCAGGCGGTCTACCTCAAGCCGCTGCACGCCGCCGAAGCCGGGGTGGCCGCCAGGGTGCGGGCGCTCCTGGCGCAGCCGCCGCTGCCGCTCGAGCTCGACCTCGAGCGCGCCCTCGCCTGGTTCGAGAAGGGCGAGAGCGTGGTGCTGGCGCGCGAGCAGCGCCAGGCGATCCGCGCCGGCCTCACCCGCAAGCTGCTGGTGATCACCGGCGGCCCCGGCACCGGCAAGACGACGCTGGTGCGCGGGCTGGTCAAGATCCTGGCGCGCAAGGGCCAGCGCGTGCTGCTCGCCGCCCCGACCGGCCGGGCGGCCAAGCGCCTGGCCGAGGCGACGGGCGGCGCCGCCAGCACCATCCATCGCCTGCTCGAGTTCAATCCCAAGAGCCGGGCCTTCGACCGCAACCGCGAGCGGCCGCTCGCCTGCGACCTGCTGATCGTCGACGAGGCCTCGATGATCGACACGGTGCTGGCCCATCATCTGCTGCGGGCGGTGCCCGACGACGGCCGCCTGGTGCTGGTGGGCGACGTCGATCAGCTGCCCTCGGTGGGGCCCGGCCAGGTCCTCGCCGACCTGATCCGCTCCCGGGCGGTCGAGGTGGTGCGGCTGATCGAGATCTTCCGCCAGGCCGAGCGCAGCCTGATCGTGGTCAACGCGCACCGGGTGCAGAGCGGCCAGATGCCGGTGCTCGAGTCGATCGACAAGGAGGGAGACTTCTTCTTCCTCGAGCGCCGCGACCCCGAGGAGGCCCTGCGCACCCTGGTGCAGCTGGTGACGCGGCGCATCCCGGCGCGCTTCGGCCTCGATCCGCTCGAGCAGGTCCAGGTGCTGACGCCGATGAAGCGCGGCCTGCTCGGCTCGGCGAACCTCAACGCCGTGCTGCGCGAGACGCTCAACCCGCACGGCCGCAGCCTCACTCGCGGCGGCCACACCCTGCGCGAGGGCGACAAGGTCATGCAGGTCCGCAACAACTACGACCTGGAGGTCTGGAACGGCGACATCGGGCGGGTGACCGCTGTCGACGACGAGGAGCAGCGCCTGCACGTGACGTTCGACGGCCGCGACGTCGTCTACGAGCTGTCGGCCATCGACGAGCTGGCGCTCGCCTACGCCTGCTCCATCCACAAGGCGCAGGGCAGCGAGTACCCGTGCGTGGTCATCCCGCTGCACACCCAGCACTACGTGATGCTGCAGCGCAACCTGCTCTACACCGGCATCACCCGCGCCAAGCGCCTGGCGGTGCTGGTCGGCGAGACCAAGGCGCTCGCCGCCGCCGTCGCCAACCGCCGTGTCCACAAACGTTTCAGCCGTCTCGCCGAGAGGCTGGGCGCCCCGGCCGCGCTGACCACTAAATAGCCGATCCCGATAAGTACCACGGTCTTATTCGCATCCGATCACCCTGACAGGCTACCCGCCCAGCAGAATTCATACTCAGAACATCTCGTGACCGCACCGGAACGCCGCGAGGTGTTGACTTGCTGCAGCGCCGGCAGGGGCATCTGTGGATATTGCAATATGCCGAATGTTAAGTATTTCGATATTCTTGACAGACGGCTATATCGCATCTAAAGTCTATGCAGGTCGGTCGCTTCAGGCTTCCCACCACCAGCTCAATATCGGGCAACCCGTCTGCTCCGCGCCTGGTGAGCGTATCTCGCCGCAGGCGGGGGGAGACAAGGAGAGAGATCATGAGTACTGGACGGTTGTGGCACACCATCCGCAATCCCAATGGTTCCTGGCAGACTTTCTTCGGCCTGATCGAGTCCCAGGAGCAGAACAACCCGGGGGCGTTCACCGACATCAGCTGCGCCGGTGTCGGGAATGAGTGCCAGGTCGTTGGCGTCGTCGGCGGCCGGTTGTGGCACACCATCCGCCATGCCAGCGGCACTTGGCAAAACGCTTTCGGCCTGATCGAGTCGCAAGAGCAGAACAACCCCGGAGCGTTCGCCGACGTCCGCTGCGCCGGGGTCGGGAATGAGTTGCAGGTCGTTGGCGCCGTCGGCGGACAGTTGTGGCATACCATCCGCCACGCCAACGGCACCTGGCAGAACGCCTTCGGCCTGATCGAGTCGCAGGAGCAGAACAACCCCGGAGCGTTCGCCGACGTCAGCTGCGCCGGTGTGGGGACCGAGTGGCACGTCGTAGGCGTCGTCGGCGGAAAGCTGTGGCACACCATCCGCCACGCAAGTGGCACCTGGCAGAACGCCTTCGGCCTGATCGAGGCGCAAGAGCAGAACAACCCCGGAGCGTTCACCGACGTCAGCTGCGCCGGAGTTGGCAACCAATTGCAAGTTGCGGGGGTCGTAAGTGGCCAGCTGTGGCACACCATCCGCAACACGACTGGTACCTGGCAGAACTCCTTCGGCCTGATCGAGGCGCAAGAGCAGAACAACCCCGGAGCGTTCGCCGACGTCAGCTGCGCTGGTGTCGGGACCCAGCTTCAGATCGTCGGCATCGCCTGACCTGCCGGTCGTGCCGCCGAAGCCCAGGCCCTGAGCCCTGAGCCCTGAGCAGCAGCCGCCCGCCGCCCGCCCGCCGCCAGCTGATGGCGGACGGCGGTCGGCAGCGGACGGCCCGGGGCTCGGCGCTCGGCCGTCTACTGCGGTGCGGCGGGAGAGGCATCCTTCGCCGGGGGCGCCGGGGGCGGCGGGGGCATCGCCAGGAAGTCCGTTCCCTGCGGGGCCTGCCGGCGGAAGCGCTGCGGCCGGCTGGCGAAGGCAGTCAGGATCGCGGCCCCGAAGCCCATCGTCCAGGCCAGGATGCGGATGGCCGCGCCAAAGAGCCAGAACATCGTCGAGAACACGTGCAGGAAGCCGCCGCCGGCGGCCAGCAGGTCGCTGATGAGCGAGGGCGCCTCGATGGCCAGCACGCCGATCATGGTGGTCAGGTAGGGACCGCCGAAGTGGCGGCTGAACCGGCCCTCGAGCACCCTCCCCACCTGATAGCCGACGCCGGCGAAGCCCACCAGCGCCGCGATCAGCAGCGCCAGGACCAGGAAAGGCACCAGCACCACCAGCAGGCAGCCGATGATCGAGATGACCAGCACCGCCGTCAGCACGACCAGCGCCGGAATGGTGAAGAGCTCGCCCAGGCACCCTGCCACCAGCACCGTCCACGGCTCGGTGGCGACCCGGTCCCGCACCTGCTCGAGGGAGCCCGGCGCCACCAGCACCACCAGCGTCACGGCCAGCAGCAGCAGCACCAGCAGGGCCAGCGACCAGAACATGCGCAGCGAGTGGTGGATCGGCGTCAGCAGCAGCAGGCTGTCGTCGAAATCGTCGTCGCCGCGTCCCCAGGGCCGCAGCTTGCCGACGTCGGACAGGTTGCCGTGGACCTGCGCCCCGGGCGCCTTCACCACGGTGCCTCCGACCGCCTCCACATCGCCCATCACCACCGAGTGCGGACCGAGGTGGACGTTGCCGCCAAAAGCCTTGACATTGCCGCCCACCCGCCCGTTGATGCGGATCGAGCCGCCGACCGCCGAGACGTCGCGGTTCACCTCGCCTTCGATGTGCACGCCGCCGCCGATCGCCCACACCTCCTCGGCGACCTCGCTCTTGCCGACGGTCACTGGGCCGGCGACCCGGATGCGGCTGCCGGAGTTGACGGCCGGAGGCGGCGGGGCCGGCGGTTCAGGAGGCTCCGGAGGCTCGGGGGCCTCGACGCCCGGCGGCGACGGTGGCGTCGGGGGTGTCGGCGCAATGGAAGGTGCTGGGGGCATCGGGGGCATCGGCGTCAGCTCGCGGCCGGGGCCGGCATGCGCGCCGGCTTCCTGCCCCGGTTCCTCCGCGGCGCCGGCAGCGCTCGGCCTGCCCGCAGCCGCGGCACCACCCCCGGCAGCCGCGGCGCCCGAGGGAGCCGGGGATGCAGACGTGGCCGCCACGTCGCGCGGCAGGTCGAAGAGCGCCTGGCGGTCGGCCGGCGGCAGCCTGAGAAGCTGCAGCAGCACGGGGGCGCCGGCGTCGCGGAGCCACTCGTGAACCACCTCGGGGATCACCCGGGTGCCGTTGACCAGGATGGAGTCCCCGCTCACCTCGACTTCACGGATGCCCTCACGCGGGGCGCGCGGCTTGAGCAGCACGCCGTTGTGGACGCCGGTGACCTGATAGAGCCGCTCGATGGACTGGCGCAGCTCGCGGCGGGCGCCGGCGGAGAGCCCGGCGGCCGCCGCCTGCCCGGCTGGCGGTGACGGCGGCTGTGCTGTGCCGGCTGCGGGCGCGAAAAAGGCCAGGACCGGAGCCAGAGCCAGGACCAGCAGCAAGCCCCCGGACCGCCCCCTGCCGGCACGGCAAGCGCGCGCCGCACGTCGGCCGGCGCGGGCAAATCGATCAGATGGGGTCTGCACAGACCCACCTCCTGTCCCGTTGTACGAGGTCGTAGAGCAAGCGCATGGCGAGGGCGGACACCAGCAGGCAGACGCCGGCCAGGGCCGCCACCGGCGGGCTCGCCAGGGGCTCGGCCACCGCTCTGACCAGGAGCAGCAGCTTGCTGGCGAAGGTAGCCGCCAAGGCCAGCGCCTGGCCGGCGGCAGTGACCGCGTCGATGCCGGCCTTCAGCAGGCCACCGATGCTCGCGGCACGCAGCAAGGCGCTGACCGCCGGGGCCGCCACCGGCAGCAAGATCGCCGACAGCAAGAGCAGCAGCGCCGCAGCTGCCGCCAGCCCCAGCGCGGTGCGCCATCCCCGGGCCCGCCGTTGCAGCCGCCGGCGCGCCGGCAGCGCCTGCGCCAGCACCCGCTCGGCAAAGCCGGCCGGCGGCGCCGGCGGCGGCAGCTCGACGAGCAGCTCGGCCAGCGCCGCTTCGGCGGCATCTTCGAGCCCGGAGCGCTCGGCGGCGAGCCAGCGTTCCAGGGCGTCGGGAGGGGTTTGGGTGGGCGTCATCGTCGTCACGCTCTCGTCACACTCCTGCGCAACTCACCTTACGGCTCGCCGCCCCGGGGAGTTTCGGCATCGTCGGCACGGGGGGCGGGTGCCCAGCCCGCGGCTCGCATCGCCTCCGCCAGCTCCTTGCGCGCACGGTGCAGGTTGGTCTTGACGGTGCCGATCGGCAATGTCAGCACTTCGCAGATCTCCTGGTACGCCAGGCCCTCGACGTAGCGCAGCAGCACCGCCTCGCGGTACTCCGGCCGCAAGCCGGCGATGGCGCGCTCGAGCGCCCGCGCCATGTCGCGCCGCTCCGCCGCCGCCGCCGGGCTCTCGGTGGCGGTATCGGCGAGCACGGCCATGAGCCCGCCGCCTTCCTCCCGCTCCGCCGCCAGCGGCACGGTCTCGAGCTCGGAGCGCCGCAGGTGGTCGATGGTGGCGTTGTGCGCCACCTTGAACAGCCAGCTCGCGAACTTGCGCCGCGGGTCATAGGAGGACAGGCGCCGGAACGCCTTGACGAAGACCTCCTGCGCCAGGTCCTCCGCCGTCTCGGGTTCGCGGACCATGCGCAGGATGAGGGCGTAGACCGGCCGCTCGAAGCGTACCACCAGCTCGCGGAACGCCGCTTCGGACCCGCGGAGGGCGCTCGCCACCAGCTCGGCATCGGTCGGCATCATCTCAGATCCGGGGCCGCGACGGGCCGCCCTCATTCAGCACCGTGATACGCGAAGCCGGGGACCGGGTTGCCCTGGCTTCTCGGACCTGCGATGCCGCATGACGCCGGGATGCCGTGCCTGGGCGCCGATTGGGCTACACTTCCAGGCGATCTGGCGACAGACGCTCCGTATCGACAGACCCCTTCTCAGCGGGAGGATTCGCAATGCGAAAGCTGCTGTTCGGCGGTCTCCTCACAATGACTTTCGCCCTGTCCTTGCTGGCAGCAGCGCCCGCGGCCGCCGGCACGCTGGCGGACGTGACCATGCCCGACAAGGTCGACGTCGGCGGGCAGACCCTGGTGTTGAACGGCATGGGCCTGCGCAAGAAGTTCGTGATCAAAGTATACGTCGGCGGCTTGTACTTGCCCGCCAAGGAGCGTTCGCCGGCCAAGGTCCTGGCTGCCGACGCTCCGCGGCGTATGGTCTTTCACTTCCTGTTCAGCGTCAGCACCAAGCAGATGTGCGAGGCCTGGGAGGAAGGGCTCGCCGACAACACGCCGGCCGCGGGACCCGAGGTCAAGGCCGGCTTCAGAACTCTCTGTTTCGCGATGGAGGACATCCCGAAGGGCCACGAGATGGTGCTGACCTACCTGCCTGGCCAGGGGACCCGAGTCGAGGTCAACGGCAAGACGAAGGCAACGCTTCCAGGCAAGCCGACGTCCGACGCCATCCTGGCCACCTGGATCGGGCCGCACCCGGGCCCCGGCAACGACTTCAAGCAGGCGGTGCTCGGGTCTCCGTAAAACACCCCTGCGGCCGGGCCGCGGGCGGCAGCCACCAGGACTGCGACGCAAGGGGGGGCCTCCGGGGGTGCCCTTCCGGCCGGGCCGCAGGAGGCATCCCCCAGGACTGCGACGCAAGGGGCTCCGAGGGGATCTGGGCGAGGTCGAGGGTTCTTGCCGCGCCCCTTTTGAGTCGCAGTCCTGGGGGATGCCTCCCGCGGCCCTCCTCCTCCCCTTCAGCCATCGGTTTCTCCTGCGAGTGTCCTTTCCTACCCGGACCGTAGTCGGCCTGCGGAGCCTGGCTAGGGCACAGGCGGTCTCGACCGGTGGCCGGAGGTGCCCGCCGGTCGCATGGCCGCCTGGCAGAGGCGACCGCGGTCAAGCCCCTGCATAAAAAGAGGAGCGCCGCTAGGCGCTCCTTTTCGGGAGGGATGAGA
>DASZHY010000159.1:0-14636 GCA_035949675.1 Thermoanaerobaculia bacterium | reverse complement strand
GCGCGGGCGGCGAGCTCGGGAGCGATCGGCGCGCCGCCGAGGCCGCCGTACCCGGCCGGCGCGGAGACGTAGAGGTCGGCTTGCAGCGACTGCTCGAGCCAGGCGACGACGGTGTGGCGGAAGCTGTCGATCATCACCCCGATCCCGACCGCGACCGAGACCGCGACCATCAGCGCCGCGATCGCCACGGCGGTGCGCGACAGGGAGGCGACGACGCCTCCCGCCGCCATCCGGCCGCGCACCCCGAGCAGCGCCCCGAGCGCCGGCCGCAGCAGCCGCATGAGGCCGACCGTGGCCGCCGGGGCGAGCAGCGCGCAACCGACGATGACCGCGCCCAGCCCGACGAAGCCGAGCACCAGGTCGCCGCCGGTGCCCACCGGTCCCACGGCGCCGGCACCGCCCACGCCGCGGGCGACCCCGGAGCTGCCGGAAATCATTGCCGTGGGCGCCGCCAGCAGAGCGCCGCCGAGCAGCAGCAGGGCGCCGCCCAGGGCGGTGGCACGCGGCAGCGCCCGCCGCAGGCGCGCCTCGAGCAGCGAGCGGCTGAGCACGGCGCGCGGCGGCGTCAGCGTCGCTTCGAGTGCCGGCGCCAGGGCGGCGGCGAGGGTGGCGCCGATGCCGATGGCCGCGCCCGCGAGGAGGCTGACCGGGGACAGGGCCAGGCCGCCGACCGAGACCGCGAAGTAGAGGTCGTTGATGGTGCGGATGACCATGCGCAGCAGGATCCGCCCGAGCAGCGCTCCGCCCGCCAGCCCGACGGCGGTGCCGGCGACCGCCACCGCCACGGCTTCGCCGAGGACCAGCGCCAGGACCTGGCCGCGGGTGACGCCCAAGGCGCGCAAGGTGCCGAGCAGCGGGCGGCGCTGGACCACGGAGAAGGTCATGGTGTTGTAGATCAGGAAGGCGCCGCAGAGCAGGGCGAGCAGTGACAGGGCGGTGAGGTTGATCCGGAAGGCGCGGGTCATCTCGAGCACGTCGCGGCCGCGCCCCGAGGCCGGCAGCAGCTGCGCTCCCGGTGGCAGCAGCGCGGCGATCCCGGCCAGCTGGGCCGCGCCGGCCGCGCCGGCCGGCCCGGCTGTCGCTGAGCCGGCCGCGGGGTCCGCGGCCAGCCGCAGATCGATGCGGTCGAGCCTGCCCAGGCGGCCGAGCAGCTCCTGGGCCGCCGCGACGTCCATGAGCAGCAGATCGGCTATGGCGTCGCTCCCGTCGCTCCCGTTGCTCCCATGGCTCCCGCCGCTCGCGCCGTTCCCCGCAGTGGCGCCGGCGCCGGCGGTCTGGACGACGCCGGCCAGCTCGAGCGTCCGCGCGGCGGCGCCGACCCGCACCGTGAAGCGGTCGCCGGCACGCAGGCCGAGCTCGGCGGCGGTCGGGGCCGCGAGCACGCACGTGCCGGAGCGCAGGAGCAGCGCCGAGAGATCGGCGCCGCCGCCGCCGGCGCCAAAGTAGGGCCGCAGCCCGCCTTCCGAGAACGGGTCGACCCCGAGCAGGTGCAGCGGCCGCGCCGCAATGCCGGGCCGGGCCGGCAGCGTCACCCAGCCCTCGACGACCGGCGCGGCCGCCATGCCCGCCATGCCGGAGGCGCCGGAGGTCAGCACCAGCTCTGGGAAGAGCGACTCCGGCAGGCCCTCCGGACCGCCCACGATCTGGTGCGTGGCGCGCCCGGTCACCGCCTCGGTCGACAGCTCGAAGGCCCGCGCGGCGCTGCGGCTGGCGAGGTCGACGGCGACCACCACGGCCACCCCGAGGGCCACGCCCATGACGGCCAGCGCCATCTGGCCCGGGCGCCGCGCCATCTGCCGCAGGGAGACGCGCCACAGCAGCGGCAGGCCGCCAGCGCCGGTCAAACTTCACCTCCACGGGGCGGCGCCCCGGCGGCCGGGGCCTCTGCCGTCTGCTCGATCAGGCGGCAGCTCTCGATGCGGAAGACCCGGTCGGCCAGGCCGACGACCTCGGGACTGTGGGTGACCATGACCATGGTCTTGCCGGCGCGCCGGGTGAGCCGGTCGAGCAGCTCGAGCACCTGCAGGCCGGTCTCGAGATCGAGGTTGCCGGTCGGCTCGTCGGCGAGCACCAGCAGCGGGTCGTGGACCAGGGCGCGCGCCACCGCCAGCCGTTGCTGCTCGCCGCCCGAGAGGAGGTCGGGGAAGCTGGCGGCACGCTCGGCGAGCCCCACCTCGGCAAGCAGCGCCAGCGCCGCCCGGCGCTCGGCCGGCCCCGACTTGCCTTTGAGCTCGAGCGGCAGCAGCAGGTTCTCCTCGACCGTCAGGATGGGGATCAGATTGAAGAACTGGAAGACGAAACCGATGTGATCGCGCCGGAAAAGCGTGCGGGCGCGCTCGCCCAGGCGCGACAGCGGCACGCCGTCGATCACCACCTCGCCGGCGCTCGGGAGGTCGATGCCGGCGAGCAGGTTGAGCAGCGTCGACTTGCCCGAGCCGCTGCGTCCCAGCAGCACCACCAGCTCGCCGCGGGCAATCGTGGCGGTGGCGCCGCGCAGCACGGCGTGCTCGCGTCCGCCTTCGAGGTAACTCCTGCCGAGGTCGCGGATCTCGATCAAGGGGCCGGATGGCGGGCCTGCCGCGGCTGGCTCTGGCAACGCGGAGGACATCGTCGCCCGGCATCGTACCCTACGCCCTGGCACGTCAGGGCTCGCGGCGGTCCGTGGGCGGCACCGAGATGAGTTAGGGGCCAAAAGGAGAGCGATGAACGACGAAGCACGGTCAGATGAGGCGCCGGAGCCGGCGGAGCTGCCGGAGCCGTGGCGCGTCAAGGTGGTCGAGCCCATCCGGCTGCTGCCTCGCGCCGAGCGCGAGCGGTTGCTGGCGGCGGGCGGGTTCAGCCTGTTCACCATCCCCTCGGAGGCGGTGTTCATCGACCTCTTCACCGACTCCGGCACCGCCGCCATGTCGGACTGGCAGTGGGCCGGGATGATGACCGGCGACGAGGCCTACGCCGGCTCGCGCAACTTCTACCATCTCGCCGAGACGGTCGCCGACGTCTTCGGCTTCGAGCATTTCCTGCCGGTGCACCAGGGACGGGCGGCGGAGAACCTGCTGTTCTCCGCGCTGCTCACCCGGCCCGGCATGATCGTGCCCAACAACTCGCATTTCGACACCACCCGCGCCAACGTCGAGGCCCACGGCGGCATCGCGCTCGACCTGGTCATCCCCGAGGCGCACCAGCCGGCGGCGGACCATCCGTTCAAGGGCAACATCGACCTCGGCCGCCTGCAACGCCTGCTCGCCGAGACGCCGCGCGCGGACCTGCGGGTGGCGCTGCTGACGCTGACCAACAACTCGGGCGGCGGCCAGCCGGTGGCGCTCGCCAACGTCCGCGCCATGGCCGAGCTGTGCCGCGAGCACGGCGTGCTCTTCTACATCGACGCCTGCCGCTTTGCCGAGAACGCCTGGTTCATCCAGCAGCGCGAGCCGGGGCAGCACCGGCGGTCGGTGGCGGCGATCGTGCGCGAGATCTTCAGCCTGGCCGACGGCTGCCTGATGAGCGCCAAGAAAGACGGCCTCGCCAACATCGGCGGCTTCATCGCCAGCCGCGACGCCGCGTTCATCGACAGCCTCAAGCAGCACCTGCTGGTCATCGAGGGCTTCCCGACCTACGGCGGCCTCGCCGGGCGCGATCTCGAGGCGGTGGCGCGCGGGCTGCGCGAGGTGCTGGACGAAAGCTACCTGCGCTTCCGCATCGGCCAGGTGCAGAGCTTCGGCGCGCGGCTGACGCAGCTCGGCGTGCCGATCGTGCAGCCGACAGGCGGCCACGCGGTCTACGTGGATGCCCGGCGGCTGCTGCCGGCGATCGCGCCGCGACACTTCCCGGCGCAGGCGCTGTCGGTGGCGCTGTACCGCGAGGGCGGGGTGCGGGGCGTGGAGATCGGCAGCGTCATGTTCGGCAGCACCGACCCGCAGACCGGCGAGCCGCGGGCGGCGCCGCTCGAGCTGGTGCGCCTGGCGGTGCCGCGCCGCGTCTACACCGCCTCCCATCTCGAGTACGTGGCGCAGGTGCTGGCGCGGATCCGTGAACACCGCGACGAGATCAAGGGCCTGCGCATGACCAACGACCCGCGGGTGCTGCGCCACTTCAGCGCCCGCTTCGCGGAGATCGACGAGCCGGTGCCGGTGGGATGAAGGAGAGGCGGGGCAGGGATTCGTCCTGCCCAGGCCTGCCGATCAGATGCGGATCGCCGCGAACTCGTCGATGCGCTGGCTCACCAGGTCGAAGCCGCCCTGCCAGAAGGAGCGATCGGTCATGTCGATGCCCATCTCGGCGAGGATGGCCTCCGGCCGGGCCGAGCCGCCGTAGGACAGCAGCCTCAGGTAGCCGGGCTTGAACGCCGCCCCCTGCTCCTGGTAGCGGCGGTAGAGCGCCAGCACCAGCAGCTGGCCGAAGCTGTAGGCGTAGCAATAAAAAGGCGTGTGGTAGATGTGCGGGATGCTCATCCACTCGTAGCGGAACTCCGCCGCCACCAGGATGCTGTCGCCGAACTGCTCGGCCAGCTCGGCGAGATACATCTCGTTGAGGTCCTCGACCGAGCGCCCGGCGAGGATGGCCGCGTGGGCCTCGAGCTCGAAGCGCACGAAATAGCTCTGACGCATCACCGTGGCGTAGACGTCGTCCACCGCCGCGGCGAGCAGGTCGCGCCGCGCCAGCGGGTCCGACTCCTCGCGCAGCAGGCGGTCGGTGATGAGCATCTCGGCGAACACCGAGGCGGTCTCGGCGAGCGGCAGCGACGCGTGCTGGGTGAGTATGGAGTGGTCCTCGGCGAGCATGCTGTGGACGGCGTGGCCGAGCTCGTGCGCCAGGGTCGCCACGTCGCGCACCCGGCCGGTGTAGTTGACCAGCACCCAGGGCGTGAAGCGCGGACCGACCGTCGCGCAGAAGGCGCCGCCGCGCTTGCCCTTGCGGATGTCGCCGTCCAGGTGGTGCTTGGCAAGGACGCGCTCGGCCAGGCCGGCGAAGGCGGGGTCGAACTCGCCGAAGGTGTCGAGCACCGTGCGCACCGCCTCCGGGTAGGGGATCTTGCGCTCCGAGCTGGCGAGCGGGGCGTAGAGGTCGTAGCGGCGCAGGCGCTCGAGGCCGAGACAGCCGGCCTTGAGCCGGAAGTAGCGCTGGAAGACGGAGGCGTTGGCGCGCGCCACGTCGAGCAGCACGTCGACGGCGCGGTCGGGGATGTCGTTGTCGGTGTTGCGCACCGCGATCGCCGACGGGTAGCCGCGCAGGCCGAGCGCCTCCTCGTGCCAGTCGCGCACGACGTTGACGTAGATCTGCCCGAGGATGGTCGAGTCCTGGCCGAAGACCCGGTAGAGCTCGCGGTAGGCGGCGGCGCGCAGCTCGGGCTGGGTCGAGAAGGCGTAGCTGGTCAGGGCGTCGCGCGTCAGCCGCTTGGTCTCGCCGTCGACCTCGAGCGTGAACTCCATGCGGCTGGTGAGCATGGAGTACAGCGTGATCACCGCGCCGATGCCGTTGTCGTCCTTGAGGTTGATGATCTGTTCGGACTTCTCGTCGAGCGTGTAGGGCGAGAAGCGCCGCAGCTCGAGCAGGAAATGACGGTAGTCGGCGCTCTGCCGGGCCTGGGCGGCGC
This sequence comes from Thermoanaerobaculia bacterium, assembly GCA_035949675.1. GTDB lineage: Bacteria > Acidobacteriota > Thermoanaerobaculia > Multivoradales > UBA5704 > JASLEW01. The sequence goes on along the minus strand of DASZHY010000159.1, from coordinate 9,046 downwards.
GCGCGGCGGCGTCGGCTGCCGGCTCCGCCGGCGAGGTTGGCGGCAGGGGCGGCACCGTGGCGAGCAGCGCCTGCGCCTCCTCGTCGGAGAGGCTCTTCCACCACAGGGTGAAGAAAAGGGTGCGGTTGGTGGCCGCGGTGACCGCCTGGCGCACGCGGTTGCGGAAGGTGATCGCATCCTGGTTGCCGGTGTCGGAGTTGAACCACAGCGAGCCGTAGTTGACCAGGATGCTGGTCTGCTCCGAGATCGCCTCGTAGAGGCGGACCATGGCGAGCAGCTGCTGCGGCGAGATGCGCGGGCCGGTCGAGGCCAGGCTCGCCCGCGACCGCTCGAGCTTGGTGACCGCCGCTTCGAGCTCGGCGAAACGCCTTGCGATCTCCGCTTCGCTCGGCTCCGGGAGGAGCTCGGAAAGGTCCCAGGCGCGGAGCTCGTAGGTCGTCGGCGAAGGCGCGGTGATGATCGTCATCTTGGGTGTGGTGATCGCGGCCGGCGCGTGGATCGTTATTTTAGCCGAGGACGCGGCGGAATGACTGCCTGCACGCCGGCCCCTGCTGCGAGCTGATTGAAGCCTTGCAGGTCGTGGGCCAGGACGTCGTCGAGCTTGGCCAGCTGCGCGTCGATGGCCGCGACCAGATGTTCGCGAACCGCGGTGGCCTGGGCGGTTGGCCGGTAGTAGCCGATCGACGCCTCCGCGGCAACGCCGTTGAGCTTGTCGTCCAGACCGATCGGGTAGTTGAGCGCATCCTCGACGCTGCGGCTCTTGGTCTGATAGAGCGTTTCCTCGATCGCGGCAAGCTTGCCGTCCAGCTCCTTGGCTGCCTTGCGCACGGCGGCGTTGGGGTCGGCGGCGGGCTTCGAAGGAGCATCGCCGGCCGGGGCGGGGGCCGCCGCGGCACGCATGCGCTTGCCAAGGTCGGCGATCTGGGCGCGCACCACGCGGATGCGGCGCAGGGCGTCGTGGGTCGCGTCGAGCTTGTCGCGGATGCCGAGCAAGAATTGCAGCTGCGCCTCGAGGTCCGCCTGGGTGGTGCTGGCCCGCGGGTCCTTGACGATGGTGAACGGCACCGTCGCCGAATGGCCGCCCACCGTCAATCGTGCCTGGTAGGAACCGGGCACGGCCTGCGGCGCGATCAGCTCGCGGTTCCAGAGCACCATGCCCGGGAAGCCCTTGGCGCGCCGGTAGCTCATGTCCCAGACGAAGCGATTGAAGCCCTGCGCGGCCGGCGGCTTGGGCTCCTTGGGCGGCTCGAGCTCATCGGCGAGCGCCGGCTTCTCGCCCTCGCCGCCGGCCTCGCCGGCCTCGCCCGCCTCTGTCTGGGCCTCGGTCTCGCTCTCGCCGGGGCCCTCGGACTGGACGACGGCGGCGGCGGCTCCCTGCGGCGGCGCGATCTTGGCGCCGGCGGCGGCGGGCGTGGCGCTGCTGGCGCCGGGGCTCGGCGCGCCCGCCGGCGCCGGCTTGCCGGCCTCCTTGCCGCCCTTGCTATCGGCGGGGGGGCCGGCCCCGGTGCCGGGCTTGGCGGCGGTGTAGGCGTGGATGAGCTTGCCGTCGCGGTCGAGGATCTCGATCCTGAGCGGCGCCTGGCCGGCGGCCGGGGCGTCGCGCAGGTAATAGTCGACGACCACGCCGCCCGGCGGGTTGAGCCCCTGGCCCGGGCGGACCTGCGCCTCGCCGTAGCCATCGAGGTGGAAGGCCGGGCTCGGCGTGAACAGGTGGACGGGCGCGGCGGTCAGCTTGGGGTCCGCCGCCAGCTCGCGCAGCGGCTCGAGGTCGTCGAGCATCCAGAAGCCCCGCCCCTCGGTGGCCGCGATCAGGTCGCCTTGCTTGATCGTCAGGTCGGTGACCGGCACCAGCGGCAGGTTGAGCTGCAAGGGCTGCCAGCGGCCGCCGTCGTCGAAGGAGACATAGGCGCCGCTCTGGGTGCCGGCGAAGAGCAGCCCGCGACGGACCGGATCGGCGCGCACGACGCGGGTGAAGTGGGAGCGGTCGATGCCGTCGTCGATGCGCGTCCAGTGGCGGCCGTAGTCGGCGGTCTTGTACAGGTACGGGTGGTAGTCGTCGGTCTTGTACAGGGTCGCGGCGAAGTAGGCGGCGCCGGCGTCGAAGGGGCTGGCCTCGATGCTGTTGATCTGCGACCAGGCCGGCAGCCCGGCCGGGGTGACGTCCTGCCAGTGCGCGCCGGCGTCCCGCGAGACCTGCACCAGGCCGTCGTCGGAGCCGACCCAGAGGACGCCGGCGGTAACCGGCGACTCGGCGACGGTGAAGATGGTGTCGTAGTACTCGACGCTGGTGTTGTCCTTGGTGATCGGTCCGCCGGAGGGGCCCTGCCTGGACTTGTCGTTGCGCGTCAGGTCGGGAGAGATGGCGTTCCAGCTCTGGCCCTCGTCGACCGACTTGAACAGCACGTTGGCGCCGACGTAGAGCACCCGCGGGTCGTGCGGCGAGACGGCGATCGGGAAGTTCCACTGGAAGCGGTACTTCAGGTCCGCGGCGCCAAAGCCCATCGGGTTGTCGGGCCATGGGTTGATGTCGCGGATCTCGCCCGTCGCGTGGTCCTGGCGGATGAGGAAGCCGCCGTAAGAGCCGCCGTAGACGACCTCGGGATTGCGCGGGTCGGCGAGGATGTAGCCGCTCTCGCCTCCGGCCGTCGGTTCCCAGTCCCGGCGGCCGATGCCCTGGCCCTGGCCGCGGCTGGCGATGCGCAGCGCCGAGTTGTCCTGCTGCGCGCCGTAGATGCGGTAGGGGAAGTGGTTGTCCGTCGTGACGCGGTAGATCTGGGCCGTCGGCTGGTTGTCCTGCGGCGTCCAGGTCTTGCCGCCGTCCTCGCTGACGTTGGCGCCGCCGTCGTTGGACTCGATCATGCGCCGCGGGTCGGCGGGGTCGATCCACAGGTCGTGGTTGTCGCCGTGCGGCACGCGGATGGTGGTGAAGGTCTTGCCGCCGTCTTTCGAGTGCTGGAAGAAAACGTTGACCACGTACACCGATTCGGCGTCGGCCGGATCGGCGTAGATGCGGTCGTAGTACCAGGCGCGCTGGGTCAGCTCGTGCTCGGAGCTCGTCTTCTGCCAGGTCTTGCCGCCGTCGCGGGAGCGGAAGACGCCGCCGCCGTCGGCCTCGACGATGGCGTAGACGTTGTCGGAATCGGTGGACGAGACGGCGACCCCGATGATCCCGAGGGTTCCCTTGGGCAGGCCGCTGCCGTGCGACAGGTCGGTCCAGGTGTCGCCGCCGTCGGTCGACTTCCAGAGCCCCGAGCCCGGACCGCCGCTCTCGAGACTGTAGGGCGTGCGGCGCACGCGCCACATGGAGGCGTAGAGCACCCGTGGGTTGGCCGGGTCCATCGCCAGGTCGACGGCCCCGACGTTGTCGTCGACGTACAGCACCCGCTGCCAGCTGGCGCCGCCGTCGGCCGAGCGGAAGACGCCGCGCTGCGAGCTGGGCCCGAACAGATGGCCGAGCACCGCGGCGTAGACGAGCTCGGGGTTGCGCGGGTGGATGCGGATGCGGGTGATGTGGCGCGAGTCGGGAAGGCCGGCGCGCTTCCAGGTCTTGCCGGCGTCGGTGGACTTCCACATGCCGTCGCCCTCGGAGACGTTGCCGCGCACGGTCTCCTCGCCGGTGCCGACGTAGACCACGTTGGGGTCCACGGCGGCGACGGCGACGGCGCCGATCGAGCCGCCGAAGGTGCCGTCCGAGACGCTGCGCCAGCTGCGGCCGGCGTCGGTGGACTTCCACACGCCGCCGCCGGCGCTTCCGAAGTAGTAGGTGGCGCGGTCAGCGACGACGCCGGCGACCGCCGCCGAGCGGCCGCCCCGATAGGGGCCGACCTCGCGCCAGCGCAGCCCCTTCCAGCGCTCGGGGTCGAGGCCCGAGGCCTTTGCGTGGCCGGCGGCGGCGGCGGTGGCGGCGCTGGCGGTGCTGGCTGCGGTGACGGCGGGCGAGGCCAGGACCAGCAGCAGCGGCGCAAGCGCCAGCAGCACTTGGGGGAAGCGCAATCTCGATGGCATGTTTTCGACTCTCCCGCGAAGGTGGGCGCGAGCCCGGTCCGGTGACGCCGACGCGAGAGTCTAGAACAGTCCTGGCGGCGTGCGGGCGCGCGCTGTCAGTCGCCGGCGTTGCCCGCGTCGGCGGCGTGGCGGAGCAATCGGCGGGCGTGGGCCGCCACCGCCTGGCGGAGCTCGGCCGGGCGCCGGACCGCGAAGCCGCACGGCAGCCGCGCCAGCTCGCGCGCGAACCAGTCGAGGTCGTCGATCTGGCTGCGCAGCAGGACGCCGCCCGCGGCCCACTCGAGCACGCCGGCGGCGGGGAAGAGGTGACGCCGCGCGGTCTCCATGTCGGTGGCCAGCAGGACCTCGACGGCGAAGGCGCGGGGGAGCGTCGCCAGCGAGAAGGTCAGGTGGGCGAGGGCGTCGAAGCCCGGCGGGCGGGAGAAGCGGACCGGCAGCGGCAGCACCGACCGCACCCGGTCCAGCCGGAAGGAGCGCAGGCCGCCACGCAGGCGGCACATGCCGGCGACGTACCAGCAGCCGTTGCGGTAGGCCAGACCGTAAGGGTCGAACTGGCGCTCGGTCTCGACGCGCCGCGCCGTGCGGTAGCGCATGGTCACCCGCGTCTGCGCCTGGGCCGCGGCGCTCAAGGCGACCAGCGCCGCGTTGTCGGCGGGCGGCGTCGCCTGCGACAGCCCGAGCGTCACGGTCTCGCTCACCGCGCGCACGCGGCGGTCGAGGCTGGCAGGCATCACCCGCTCGAGCTTGGCTCGAGCGCTGGCGACGGCGGGAGCGGCTGCCGCCAGCCCCAGCTCCCGCGCCGCCAGCAGGCCGACCGAGAGCGCCAGCGCCTCGTCGTCGGTGAACATCATCGGCGGCAGCTTGAAGCCCGCGACCAGCATGTAGCCGCCGGCGCTCCCACGCTCGGCGGTCAGCGGGATGCCGAGGTCCTCGAGAGCGGCGACGTAGCGCCGCACCGTGCGGCGGTCGACCGCCAGCCTTCGCGCCAGCTCCGCGCCGCTCATCCTGCCGTGCGCCTGCAGCAGCTCGAGCACCGCCAGCATCCGTGTCGTGGGGCGCGACATGGCGGCGAGTCTATCGTCGATCGACGTCAATTAGGATCGATTACGTCCTATTTGACGCGTACATTGCTTTCTGGCGGCCCGGGGGCGGCGATGAGCGCCGGCCGGCCGGGGTCCGCAAGAAATGGAGCATGGGATGGCAGAGCGGCTGGCAGTCACGCTCGCGCTGGCTCTCTCGCCGCTGCTGCCGGTGGCCGCGAGCGCCGCCGGTGGGAGGGGGCAGACCCCCGCGACGCAAGCGACGCAAGGAGAACGGGAGATGAGCAAGACCGAAACGGCGGCAGCGGCGGCCGGCGCCGATGCCTCAGGGGTTGGGGGGGCGCGCGGCTTCGACTTCGAGGCGGGACGGTGGCAGGTCCACAACCGGCGCCTGCGCGAGCGGCTCAAGGGCTCGACCGAGTGGGACGAGTTCGAGTCCACCGTCGCCGCGCGGCCGATCCTGGGCGGGCAGGGAAACGAGGAAGAGTACCGGACCGGCTTCGCCGGCGGCTTCGTCGGCATGGCCTTCCGATTCTTCGACCCGGTGACGCAGCGGTGGTCCATCTACTGGGCCGACAGCCGGCGCGGGGTCCTCGAGCCGCCGGTCGTCGGCTCCTTCGCCGGCGACACCGGCACGTTCCTGGGCAGCGACACGTTCGAGGGCCGGCCCATCCTGATGCGCTTCATCTGGTCGCGCGTGACCACGGCGACGCCGCGCTGGGAACAGGCGTTCTCGGCCGACGGCGGCAAGACGTGGGAGACGAACTGGATCATGGATTTCACGCGGGAGGCGGGCGCAGCCATGGGCAGCGTGGCGCACCTCGAGGGCTTCCAGGTCGTCGAGCTGCGGCGCTACAGCGTCGTGGACGGCGCGCGGGAGCGCTTCGCGCGCACCTTCGAGAGCTACTTTCCGGAGGCCTTCGAGCAGCTCGGCGCGATGGTCTTCGGGCAGTTCGGCGAGCGCCGGAACCCCGCGCACTTCACCTGGCTGCGAGGCTACAAGGACATGGACGCCCGCGCCACGGTCAATGCGGCTTTCTATTTCGGGCCGTTGTGGAAGGAGCATCGCGCGACGATGAACGGCCTGATGACCGACAGCGACAATGTCTTGCTGCTGCGCCCCTTGACCCCCGAACGGGGCATCCTTGTGCTGCCGGCGGTCGATCCCGCCGATGAGGCGGCGGAGGCGGCGGGCGCCCGCGGCGTCGTCGTGGCGCAGATCTTCGCGGTGTGCGCGGACGGCGTCGACGCCCTTGCCCGGCAGGCGGAGCCGAGCTTTGCCGGTTATCGCGCCGCGGGCGCGCGCGAGGCCGGCCTGCTGGCGACGCTGGACGTCCCGAACAACTTCCCCCAGCTCCCGATCCGTGGCGACGGTCCGTTCCTGGTGTGGCTGGGCGTGCTCGAGGACGACCAGGCGCTGCAGCGGTTCGAGCCTCTCGCCGCGGCGGCGGCGCGGTCGCTCGCCGCGGGAGGGCTGCTGCGAGGAGAGCCGGAGCTGGTGGTCCTGGACCCGACCGCCCGCTCGCGCCTGCGCTGGCTCCCCGGCCGGCAGCCGCTCAGGGATAGTCGTTGACCTCGAGCTTGTCGAGCGGCAGACCGCAGGGATAGAAGAGGTTGAACACCGGCTGCTCGATGATCTCGGCGAAGTGGAGCAGCAGCGGCCCGTACTCCTCGATGCCCGACTGGCCGGCCTCGATGGATTCGTAATCCTGCTTGGGCAGCTCGAGCTCCTCGGCCAGCTGATCGGCGGTCTTGTTGCGCTTCTCGCGGTGCTTGCGGATCAGCGGGCCTGCCTGACCCGGATGCGTGTCGGCGGACTTGCCGCTGTCGGCCAGCAGGCGCGAGGTGGGGGTCTCGAGCTGGATGGCGACGCGCGCCAGCAGCGGGCCCCACTGCTCGGCCGGCGAGGTGCCGGCCTCGAGCTCGCGATAACGGTCCTCGGGGATGCCCAGCTGGGTGGCGGTCTCCTCCACCGAGAGTCTCTTGCGCTCACGTTCCTTCTTCAGCACGTCTCCGAGTTTCACACCGCCCTCCTTCTTGCAAACCTTCGTGCGCGGGCCCGGCGAGCGCGAGCGATACCCGCTCCCAGGCGATGCCCGCTCCCAGGGTAAGGTGCGCTCGACGCTGCCAGACGTGACAAGCGGCGGCGCCGGCGGGGGCTCGCTTCATCGCCGTTTCTCGACCGCGAGCAGCTTGAGCGCCTCGATCGGCCGCCGGTCGGGGGCCATCATCTTGATCGCGCGGCGCAGCATCTTTTCGGCGTCGTCGCGGTTGCCCATCTGGCGGTGGATCTCGCCGGTGTAGAAGACCGCCAGGCCGCAGTCGGGGTCGCGGCGGAGGGTCTCCTGCAGATCCTTCAAGGCCCGGGCGCCCTGCCCGGGTGCCAGGCAGAAGCGGCAGTAGGCGAGCTCGGCGCTGTAGAGGCCGTTCTGGGGATCGCAGTCGGAGGCAAACTCGAGCAGCAGCGCGGCTTCCTGGAACTTCCCGGCATCCATCTGGGCCCGCCCCTTGCGGTACTGGACCTCGGGATCGAGCAGGTCGGTCTTGATCGCCAGCATGTCGGCGGGAGCCCGGCGGTCGCGCTCTTCGCGCCGCGCCTTGCGCCGGAACAGCACGGTATTGCGCTGCTCGAGGTCGAGCAGCTCGGAGTAGGCGCGGGCGCCGGCCAGGAAGAGGTCGCGGGCCTTGTCCTCCATGCCGGAAAGCTCGGGGCCGCCGAGCCGCCAGGGGGCGAAACGCCAGGCGAACTCGAGATACTTGCCCTCGACTTCGCCCGGCGAGGCGTCCTCGTCGGCGCCGAGCAAGTCGAAGGAGTCGAGGCGCCGGTAGGAGAGGTAGGCCTGCATGATCTCGTTGCGGCGGCGCTCGGGGGAGTCTGATTCGAGTGCGCCGGCGGCGGCAACGGGGGCGAGAACGGGGGCGTCGTGGGCGCCGGCGGCGAGGATGGGTTCGCTGGGCGGCGTGGAGCCGGAATCGGCCGGCGCGGCGCTGGCCGGCGGTGACTCCGGGGAGGGCGGCGGCGCCGGGGGCGGCGGCAGGACGGGCATCGGCCGGGTGGCCGTGACCTCGGGACGGAGCGTCCTGTCGCCGGCCTGGACAGACTCTGCGGATGCGGCGGCGGTGACGGGAGCGGCGAAGGTCGGCCGCGTGGCGACTGCCCGCCGCGGGCCGGCCGCGGGCGAAGGGAATGCCGCCGGCGCAGCCGGCGAAGCGGCTGGTGGCGGCGGCGGCTCCGTGGTAGCGGTCGCCGGCGGCGTGGCGGCTGCCGGCGGCGTGGCGAGAAGAGAGGCGGCGGCCGCGGGCGGTGCGGCGGCGGCAGGGGTCTTGGCGGCGGCCGGCGCTGCCTTGGCCGCGGGGTTGTCGACGGTGATCACGACGCCGAGCATGGCCAGCGCATAGAGCAGGCGGGTGATCTCCTCGTAGGGCATGCCGGTGCCTAAGGCCAGCTCGTCGATGCGCCAGCCCGAGCGCAGCGCCACGGCGGCCTGGGCCTGGCGCGGGCTGAGCCGGATCTCGTCGAGGCCGAAGGGCGGGTCGGGGTGCAGGCAGAGCTTCTTGCCCACCAGCGGCACGACCGCGGCCTCCACCTCTTCCTGAGGGGAGAACTTGGCGATGCCGGTGACGATGAGCTGCGGCACGCGGACCTTGAGCGGCGACTGCGGATGCGGCACGTCCGCGTGGGTGCGGAAGTCGCCGTCTCGCCAGGTGAAGACGTCGAGCAGCTTCTTGGCGAGATTCTCCTGCAACAGCCGGTACAGCTCCTCGGCAGTGACCACGTCGTGGTCGAGGAGCACCTCACCCAGCGGCTGGCCGAGCGACGCGGACTGGCCGAGGTAGCCGTGGAGGTCCTCGGCGGCGAGCTTGCCCTGGCCCACCATGTAGCGCCCCAGGGTCTCGTGCACGAGGTTCGAGCGGCAGTCGACCGGCACCCCGTTCTCGAAGAAGATCCGCTTCGCGATCTGCTTGCGCCGGACCTCGACCTGCAGCGTGCGGCGGTGGGT
>DASZHY010000158.1:0-6495 GCA_035949675.1 Thermoanaerobaculia bacterium | reverse complement strand
CCCGTGGCGGCGCCGGGCCGCGCGGCGGTGAGGATGCGGTCGGCCAGCTGCTCGTAGTCGCCGCTGAAGGCGTGCGAGCCTTTCAGCTCGATCTTCTCGGCGAGGTCGGGGCCGAGGTCCGCGCACAGGCTGTCCTCCTCGCCGGCGGCGGCGACGCATAGCACGTGCCGGCCGCGCAACTTCTGCACCTCGGGCCCGACCGGCAGCTCGGCGGCCTTGTTCTCCTTGACGCGGATCTCAAGAGGCGTCGTCCGGCTCGGTCCCAATAGGGCGATCACGTCGACGCGGTCGAGCAGGTCCGCCGGCAGGCGAGCGGCCATGAACGGCAGCACGTCGGCGCCGAGCGAATAGCCGGCGAGCAGCACCCGGTCGCGCTTCCAGGCCGCCAGGTAATGGCGCAGGAGCCGCTGCAGATCGGCAGCGGCGGCGTCGGGGGTGCGGCCGTTCCAGAAGTACTCGAGGGTGTCGAACCCGACCACGGGCACGCCTCGCCGGCCGGCCAGCACCTTGGCCACCTCGCGATCGACGCTCGCCCAGCCGCCATCGCCCGAGAGGATGACGGCCAGCGGGCTGCCGGGTGAAGCGGCGCTCGGCATCTCGATCAGCGGCAGCCCGGGGAGGGCCTTGGAACCGATGGTCTCGGCGGCGGCCGGCGGAGCTCCCGGCTGCTCCCCTGGGGAGGGCGCCGCCGCGACCAGGCGATCGATCGCGCGGCGAAGCGCCGGTTGCCAGAGCCGCGGCTGCCCGAGCTCGTGATCGACGCCGGGAAGGGTGACGGCCTCGCCGCCCGGCACGGCGCGCGCCAGCTCGGTGGCGGCAGCCGCCGGACAGCGGCGGTCGGCGCCGCCCACCAGGGACACCCAGGGCTGCTCGACGTCCTTGGCCGGCAGCAGCTCGAAGCCGCCCTGTGCCGCCGGGCGGGTGATCAAGCCGTGCCCGGAGCAGAGCTGCCGGTTGCCCGGCAGCCGGGGACAGAGTCCGAGGCCCAGGCCGCCGCGGAAGGTGTTGGCGGGCGCCTGGGCGAGCGCGCCATAGGCCAGGGCGGCGCCGGCGCCCAAGCCGGCCACCAGCGGATGCTCGTAGGCCGGGAATCCGAGACGCTTCTGGATGACCTTGCTCAGGTTCTCGAGACTGCCGGCGGTGTAGGCGCAGCTGTCGTGCTGCTCTGCCACGCGCTGCACGTAGTGACGGGTGTCGATCCCGACCACCAGGAGACCCTGTGCCGCGAGCGCCCGCGCCAGCCTCGCCGCCGCGGGGTCCCAGCCGGCCTCGTCCGAGAAGAACATCACGATGTGGGCAGGATGGGGGGTCCCCCGCAGCAGGTGGAGCGTGCCGAAACGGCCGTACTGCGCTGTCTCCTCGGCCGGCGGTGCGGCGGCCGCGCCGGAGACGGTGCCCGAACGTCCAAGCAGGTCGGCCAGAAGACCGGTGGCGGCGGCGCCGCCGATGCTGCCGATTCCAGCCGGGTTGGCAGCCAAGACGGTGCCGGTGACGCCGGCGAGCGCGGCGCCGATGGCCGCGACGGCCGGTGCCGCGCCCAAAGATGGGTTGGTAAGGGACAGCGGCGCCGGCAAACTGGCTCCTATCTGCGGCAGGTTGGCTCCGGTCTGCAGCAGGCTGGTTCCGATCTGGTGCAGGCTGGCTCCGGTCTGCGGGAAGCCGGCTCCGATCCGCAGCAGGCTGGCTCCGATCTGGGGCAGGCTGGCTCCGGTCTGGTGCGGCGGGCTGGCTTCCGGTGGGGGCGGGTCCGAGGCGGGCGGCGGCGACGGCGGCGGCGGATGGTGCCCGCGCTTCTTCGTCTTCTCCTCGGCCTCGCCCGCGGCTGGCTTGGGCGCCGGCTCGGCCGCCGGTTCGCCCGGCGCCTTCCCCAGCTGGCGCACGATCGCCACCACCACCGCGCGCGGATCGCTGCCCAGGTAATGGGCGCCGGGGAGCGCGACGCTGGTGGCGAGCGACGGCGCCAGCATCGTGCAGAGGCTGGTGGCCTTCTCGCCGCTGCCGTAGACGCACAGCAGCGGCCTGCCGCCGAGCTTGGCGGCCTCGGGCGCCACCGGCCGCTCCTCGCCGCCGCCGTGGCCCAGCCACTCGCTGAGCCGGAACTCGAAGCTGGTGGTGCGGCCCGGACCGAGCAGCGCCACCAGCCGCACCCTGGGCTGCAGGTCGGGGGGCAAGCGAGCGACCATGAACGGCAGCACCTCGGCCCCCAGCGAGTAGCCGATGAGCACCGCGTCCTTCCGCTTCCACGCGGCGAGATAGGTCCGCAGGACCCGCGCCAGGTCGGCGGCGGCGCCGTCGGGAGTGCGCGGCGTCCAGAAGTACTGCAACGTGTTGAGGCCCACCACCGGAAAGCCGCGATCGGCCAGCTGGCTGGCCACGTCGCGGTCGAGCCCGGCCCAGCCGCCGTCTCCCGAGACGATCACCGCCAGGGTGTCGCCGGTAGAGCCCGGCTCCGGCAGCTCGAGCAGCGGCAGGTCGGCGAGCGATCTGCGCACCGCGCTTTCAGGCGGACGTGAGATGTCGGCGGTGTTGATCACCCGCAGGTAGGCTTGCTTCAACCCCGAGGCGGCGCGCAGCTCGGGCGAGGCCTGGTGATGTCCGCTGCTCCTGGGCGGCGAGATCACCGCCGCCCCCTTGACCTTGGCGGCGAATGCCTCCGCCGTCTGCGCCGGGCAGCTCCCGCCGGCCACGCCCGGGACCACGAGCCAAGGCTGATCGAGGCTTGCCACCGGCAGCAGCTGATAGGAGCCGCCGCCCGGCAGCGGCTTCGAGCCGAGGCCGCGCCCGGTGCAGAGCGGATGGCGGGTCTCGAGCTCCGGGCAGAAGCCGAGGCTGATGGCGCCGGCGAAGCTGCCAGCAGGCGCCTGGGCGAGCGCGCCATAGGCGAGGGTGGCGCCGGCGCCGAAGCCGGCCAGCACCGGCGGCGTGTAAACCGGCAGCTCGAGCTTCTTCTGCACCAGCTTGCTCAGCATCTCGAAGTCGCCGGCGGGGTAGGAGCAGTCTTGCGTCAGCCGCTCCATCTTGCGCAGGTAGAAGTCCAGGTCGAGGCCGATGACCAGCGCATCGAGCGACGCGAGGCTGTGCGCCAGGGCCTCGGCCCGGGCGTCCCAGCCTTCCTCGCCGGAGACCAGCAGCACGACCCCCCCCTTGGGGACCTGCCCGCGGCGATAGATGGCGACCTGGCCAAAGCGGCCGTAGGTCTGATGATCGACCGCCGTCCCGGCGGGTGGCGCCGATGCGGCGGGTGGCGCCGATGCGGCGGGCGGCGCCGCGGCAGCGGCCAAGGCGAGCGCGGCCGTCACTGCAAGCGCCGCGGCGCGGGCGCGTCCGGACGTTCCGGAGCGCGCCGGCGCCCCGGCGGCGCGAATGCTCGGATGCGGACCTGTCACTTTCCCGGGGCCGCCGGTTGCAGCTCGTGCAAGATGCGGTCGGCCAGCGACGCGTAGGCACCGCCGAAGTGGTGCGAGCCCTCGAAGGATACCGCCTTGCCGAGCCCTCCGAGCTGGGGGCACAGGCTGTCCTGCTCGTCCTGGCCGTAGAGGCACAGCAACGGCTTGCCCCGCAGCTTGGCGACCTCGGGCAGCACCGGCCGGTCGCCGCCGCCGCTGCCCGGCAGCCAGTCGGTGAGGTGGAATTGGAAGCTGGTCTGGCGGCCCGGGCCGAGCAGCACGATGAGCCGCACCCGGGCCATGAGGTCGGCCGGTAGCCGGTTGGCCATGAACGGCAGCACGTCGGCGCCCAGCGAGTAGCCGATCAGCAGCAGCTCCCGCCGGCCCCACGCCGAGAGGTAGTGACGCGCGATCCGCGCCAGGTCCGCGGCGGCGCCGTCGGGGGTGCGCTCGTTCCAGAAATACTGCAAGGAGTTGAGGCCCACCACCGGCACGCCCTTGCCGGCGAGCTCGTTGGCGACGTCGTGGTCGATGCCGGCCCAGCCGCCGTCACCGGAGACGATCACCGCCAGCAGATCGCCGGCCGGCTGCTTCGCGGGGACCTCGACGAGCGGCAGGTCGGCGACGCTCTGAGCGGAGGGTGCGGCGGCCGCCGGCGGCGCGGGCGCCCCGCCGGTGCCGGAGGGCGACGCCGGATGGGCCGAGGGGGCGCGGCCGGCGGGGGCCGCGTGGCCCGGCTCGACGGCGCTGGTGAGGCGCTGGAAGGCCTGCCTGAACTGCGCCTCCCAGTTCGCCGGCACCGAGAACCCGTGGCCGACCTTGGGCAGCATCACCGCTTCGCCGTTCTTGACCTGGCGCACGTAGGCCTCGACGTCCTGCGGCGAGCACACCTGGTCGATGAGGCCCTGGAAGGCCACCCACGGCTGCTCGAGACTGTCGGCCGGCTTGAAGCTCACGCCCTTGCCCTTGGGACCAGGCCCCCAGGTCAGCCCATGCCCGGCGCAAAACGACTTGCGCAGCGGCAGGTCAGGACAGAAACCCATGCTGATCGCGCCCTTGAAGGTGTTGGGCGGCGCCTCGACCAGCAGGGCGTAGACCAGGGTGGCGCCGGAGGAGTAGCCGACCAGCACCGGCGGCGTGTAGGTGGGGAAGCCGAGCTTCTTCTGCACGTACTTGCTGAGCAGCTCGGCGTCGCTCGCCGGGTATGAGCAGGTCTCCTTCCCCGCCGCCAGCGCGGCCAGGAAATGGGGCAGGTTGATGCCCACCACCAGCGCGTCCATCTGCGACAGCGTCTGTGCCATGTCGATCACGCCCAGGTTCCAGCCGCCGTCGCCGGAGAAGAAGAGCACGACGTTGCGCGGGTGGGGAGTCTGCCGATACAGCGCGACCTTGCCAAAACGGCCGTAGGTCAGGCTCTCGCCGGCGGGAGCGGCGGCATGCCGGACGGCCTTGGCACGCGGGGCGGCGTTAGCGGCGCTCGCGGGCCGGCCGGTGCCCGCCGCCAGCGCCGCCAGCGCCGCCATCAGCATTGACGCCAGCAAGCTGGCGATCGTTTTCGTCCTCATCAGGAAAGAGTCTCCAACGGTCGCCGCCCCTGCGCCAACCGGGTTCGCCCGTCTACAAGCAAGATCCATGCTGGTCAGGACGGCGGGGCCGGAGCAGCCTTCACGCTCTCGATCAAGCGCTGCCAGCCGGCCTCGCCGTGCAGCGGCGCGAAGTCCGGATCGCTGGCGAGTCCCGGGCGGTCGCTCCATCCCGCGGCGACTGCCCGCGCGAGCGCCTGCAAGGCGCGCTGCCGGCTGCCCCGCCGGGCGTGGGCGGCCGCGAGATCATGCCAGACGTCGGGGTCCTCCGGCGCGATCTCGGCGGCGATCGACAGGCAGAAGATGGCGTGGTCATGCTCACCGCGCTCCCGGTACTGGCGGGGCAGGTAGAAGGACGTCTGCACCAGGATGGAGTTGAGGAGGCGGCGCGCCGACAGCCGATCCTCGGGGTCCCCTGCCGATCTGGCCTGCCGCTGAAGCTCTGCGACGCGCAGGTCGGCCAGCGTCCGCGGCAGGGCCAGGGCCAAGGTGTCGCCAGGCTCTCCTAGCGCAGACGTCAGGACGTGGGATGCCCTGGCGGCCTTCTCCTCGTCGCCGCGCGTCCGCTCGCGGCGCCGCCGTTCGGCGCTCGTCACCGCCGGCAGCGCCGCCAGCTCCGCGGCGCGGCGCGCTGCCGCCTCGAGCTCGGGCGCCGGACGCAGGCCGAGGAAATCGGCGGCGAGCTCGGACCAGGCGCGACAGGCGCGGTAGGCGTCATGGGCCTTGCCGGCGGCGTCCAGCGCGCGCGCCCTGTCCAGACGAGGACGCCAGAGGGACTCGACGAGGCCGGGATCGGCGGCGCGCCGGCCGGTCCGCATGGCCGCCAGCTCCATCCAGCCGAGCGCCGCGGTGGCCAGCTCGGCAGGCGGCCACTGGTGCGTCCCGGGGAAGATCTCCAGGCGATGAGGAAGGCCCAGCTCGGCGAGGCGGTCCTCGAGGTCCAGCATCTCGTCATGGTTGAAGTCGGTGTCGCCGACCGTGCCGAAGAAGGCGAAGTCGACGTCCTTGCCGGGCGCCCTTTCGGGCGGGAAGCCGGCGCCGGCTCCGACGATGCCGGCGAAGGTCCCGGGAGCGTCCCTGGCCAGCAGCACCGCGGCCCGAACGGTGCCCGAGAAGCCCGCGGCGTACACCCGGCGGTCGTCGATGCGCAGCCGCGAGTGGGTGTCCCGCCACATCGCCCGCATCGCCTGCAGGGTCAGTCGCAGCGGCGCGTCACTGGCCGAGTCGTAGGAGCTGGCGACGATGAAGCCGAAGCGCTCGGCGCCGGCCTGGAAGCGCGCGGCCGCCGACTTGCCGCGGCCGCGCGGATCGAGCACGTACACGATCGGCCAGGCCAGGTCGCGGCGGTAGGCGCCCGGCAGGTAGAGAGCGTAGCTCTGGTCCGCCTGGTCCGCGCAGCTGACGCGTTCGACCAGCTGGCCGCGCGGCAGCTCGGCGGCGGGCAGCGGCGGCGCCGCGGGCGCCGCGAGCGCCGCACCGCCGGCCGCGAGCGCCGCCGTCATGGCGCCGGCGATGCCAAGTCGTCT
>DASZHY010000157.1:0-5357 GCA_035949675.1 Thermoanaerobaculia bacterium | reverse complement strand
CCCACCGCCAGGCCGCCGCTCCCCGTCCCGAGCGGCGTCACCGCCCGCGCCTCCTCGGCCGCCGCCGCCCGCTTCACCTCTTCGGCGCTCGCCCAGCTCCGCACCAGCTCGTCCGGGTAGTAGAAGCGCAGCAGCCGGGTGAAGGCCTCGTGCGGGTTCTCGCCCTCCTCGCTCTTGCACGGGCGCGCGTCGAGCGTGATCTGGTAGATCCGCCGATTGGTCGTGATCACCAGGTTGGTCGTCAGGTTGCACGCCGTCGGCTTGGCGACGATCACCGTCGTCCGCCCGCGCGGGCCGGCCTCCGCCCGGTCCAGGATCCACCGCGCGGCGTCCCCGGTCACCGTGTTGAGCACCAGCTCGCCCTCCTCGAGCTCGATCAGGCACACCCGCAGCGGCGCGCACCGCACGACCGGCACCTGGTGGCCGAACGGTACCTGCACGAAGTCGCCGTGCTCGAGCACCGCCGGCTCCCTGCCCGCCGCCACCGCGCGCGCCTCCCGCTCCACGTCCGCGGCCACCGGCACCGTGGCGCGGCTTTCGCCGCTCGCTCCCTTTGCCTCGCTACCTCCGGTTGCTTCCATGGCACCCATGGCTCCCATGGCTCCCGCGGCGCCCGTGGCCCCGCCTGCGCCCCCGGCTCCGCTCGCCCCGCCCGCCCCCGCCGCACCACTTGCCCCCGTTGCCCCCGTTGCCCCCGGCGCCCCCGGTGCGCCCGCCGCGCTGGTCGCGCCCGTCGCTCCGGTCGCGCCGCCGCCATCCGTCGGCTCGCCGGGCAACGCCGCCGCCAGCGCCTCGCGGTCCGCGCCCAGGCTGCCTCCCCCGGCCGGCGGCTCCGCTCCCGCCGCCGGCCGCACGCCGCCCGCCACGCCCCCGACCAAGGCGTACAGCGCCAGCCCCGCCACCGTCCACGCCGCAAACCTCCATCGGGTCCAGCTGGTCCAGGTCATCGCGCTCCTCCACTCGCCTGAGATTTCGTGACCTCGGTCCACGCCAGGTCCGTGACGTAGATGCCGAGAGGGTTGTCTTCGATCACGCTCGCCGTCTGCGGACGGTGGACCTTCACCGTCAGGTATCCTTCCCAGGCCGCCTCGCGGCTCGGGCCGGCAAACACCGGTTGCTCCCGTTCCGTCCATTGCACGCGCCACACGGCGCTCCCCGGCACCGGCAGGATCGCTCCCACCTCGATCGCCCGCGTGAAGCGCTGACCCAGCAGCCGCGGATCGTGCTCGGGCAGCGCGAAGTAGCCGTCCAGGAACTGCCGCGCCTTCCCCGCCGTGTTGGCGTAGGCGCGGTAGAGCAGGTCCCGCTGCACCACCCCGTCGGTCGAAACCGCCCGCACGTTGCGCACGAACAGCGCGAGCGTCGCCGCCACGATCCGCGGGTCCGTTTGCGCCGTCCGCTCCGCCGGGCCGAAGGCCACCGCCCGCCCCAGCTTGTCCACCTCGACGACGTACGGCGTGATCCGCGTCTCCGCCGCCACGCGCACGAACGCCACCAGCACGATCCCGAACAGCCCCAGCAGGCCGAACGCCATCAGCTGCCAGTTGCGCTTGCCCCGCGCCAGGTCGCCGAAGGCGCCGGCGAAGGCGCCGCGCCCCGAGAGGATCGGGTTGCCCGCCGCCGCCTCGTCCGCCGCCGCCGGCGCCGGCCGCCGTTTGAAAGAAAAGCCGCTCATCGCGCCCCCGGCCGGCCCTAGTCCGCCAGCGCCTCGCGCAGGTTGAAATGGACGCTCTGCGTCAGGAAGTAGCTCACCTGGGTCGGGATCTTCCACACCAGCAGCGCGAAGACGATCGTGCCGGCGAGGAGGTCGAACAGCGGCTTGAAGTTGCCGCCGACGATCCGCAGCTGCTGCTCCATGTCGGTCGCCCAGTTGCCGGCCATCGCCAGGCCCGTCCCGACCAGCAGGTACAGCAGGAACAGCTTCACCCCCACCTGCACCGCGTAGACGATGTACTTGTCCGCGATCGGCGCGCTGCCGCGGAACGCCGCGAAGCCCAGGAACACCACGCCGCCCGTCACCACCAGGTAGCTCTCGACCAGCGTCATCACCAGCTGCGCCGCGATGCAGATGAAGGCGATCATCACGATCAGCGTCACCAGCGGCGCGAGCAGCGTCAGCACGGACGGCACCAGGAACCCGATGTTGCTCGCCGCCTGGATCAGCCGGGTGCTGATGTCGATGCCCACCTTCATCACCCCGCTCGGGGACAGGTCCTGCGTGTGGCTCGACGCCTGGCCGGCGGCCTGGAACCCCTGCACGATCCGCGGCACCCACATCCGGAACTGGCTCAGCAGGGCATAGAACACCCCCAGCACCAGGATCTTCTTGATGAAGGCCAGCAGCATCTCGTCGACCGTCTTGCGGTTCACCACCCACATCAGGGCGCCGACCGCGATCTCCAGGCCGGCCAGGATGCCGAACGTCCGTTCCGCCGCCGGCACCAGGGTGTTCAGCCAGGAGTTCGCCGCCGTCTGGTAGCCCTGGACCAGGTCGTCGAGCAAGCCCGCCGCGGCAGGCGCGGGCGTGAGCAGCAGCGCCAGGCAGCAGAGGCCCGCCGCCGTTGCCCCGCGACGCCACCCGCCGCCTCGCCGAGCGGGCGCACAGGCGGCTCCGGCGGGTTGCGTCAGGCCACGGTTGAAAAGCTTTTTTCTCCCTTCAAGGCCCCGTGCCCCGCGCCACGCCGGCGGCTTCCTGCTACCGCGTCGCCCCGCGGGCCGCCATCCGCAGCCTGCCCCCGGGCGGGCGGTGCCGCGGCGCACCTCCGACAGCCCCGGCCGGCCCTCGGCGCGCACCTCTCTCGCTCTGCTCGCTCTCCTCGCTGCTCGCATCCCGTTCACCGCTCGCATTGCGCTCACCCCTCTCGGTCCGCTCGGCGATCTCATCGTCGTCCCTGCCCGGCGGCGGCCCTGCCGCGGATCAGCAGCCGCGCTTCCCACGCCTTCAGGGCCGCGACGTCGGCCTCCACGTAGCCGGCCTCGCCCGGATGCATCGCCGGCGGCGCCGGCGGCGGCGGCCGGAGCTCCGGCAGAGCCGCCGGCGGCAGGCCCTCCTCCCAGCGCCGGACGAGCTCGACCGCGTGGCAGTTCGGCAGCCCGCGGTCCCGGCTCTTGGCGCAGAAGGCCCTTGCCGCCTGCCAGGTCCGCGAGTTGCGATGCGCCTCGCGCGTCCAGAACGGACCGTCGTAGCGGGCGCTCTGCGCCGGCGCCGCCAGCGCCGCCAGCGGATCGGCGCCGTCCGCCACCTCCTCCGCCGACGACCTGCACGACGCCAACGCCACCGCCACCGCCAGCCCCAGGGCGGCGGCGACGGCCAACCGGACCAGCACGAACCCTGCGCCACGCTCCCGCATCTCCCACCTCCATCGTCGCGACCGGCCGTCGCTCGTGCGCGCCATCCCCGCCTCCACCGCTCCGCTCGCCAGCCGGGCCGCTTCCTCTACTGGCCTTTCGATCACGCCACCGCGCTCCCTCCGGACTCGCGCGGACCGCCAAAAACCGGGCGGCGGGGCCCCCGACCCAACCCCGCCGCCCGTCCCCACGCCCCTAAAACCCGGACCACCAGCTCGGCAGCGCGCCGTACCCCGGCGCCGCCGCCCGGCTGTTGACGTCGAGCGTGCGCGCCAGGCCCGCCGCGAGCGTCGCCTCGCCCTGCGCCTCGCGGTTGATCTGGTGGCCGTAGTAGACCGCCTGCATGTTGTTGGCGGTCGCCAGCGACTGCTTGATCACGCCCAGCTCCTGCGCCGTATACATCAGCAGCGTCGCCTGCAGCTCGAGCGCCTCCTGGTGGCCGTGGACGCCTGCCATGTCGCCCTTGATCCGCTCGAGCAGCAGCTGGTCGGCGATGTCGTGGCGGAACTGCTCGGACACCGTGTCGAGCGCCGTGCGCATGGTGTCGAGCGTCCGCACCGCCTGCACCTGCCGCTGCGTCGGCCAGTCCTGGATCTCCGCGAAGCCCGGGAACACCTTCTGGAACTGCGCATCGATGTTCTTGTACGAGTAAGCCAGCGCCTGCCCCTGGCGCATGATCCAATCGAGATTGGCGAGCAGGTCGTAGACCTCCCGCCAGTTGGGATTGGCCAGCTTCTTGAGCGCCAGCAGCTGGTTGACGATCTGCCGGTACTGGTTGGTGAGCGCCTGGTACTCCTGATAGATCCGCAGCGCGAACTGCACGTAATGGGCGTAGTGCCAGTACTGGTTGACCACGATGTGCGCGTAGTCGGTCACCGGGATGATCGCCTCGGCCGGCGCCGGCGCCAGCAGCGCCATGCCAGCGGTCAGCGCGCCGAGCGCCAGCAGCAGCGCCGCCGCCGTCCGCGGCGGCGCGCTAGACCCGCGCCCGCCGCCCGTCCGTCCTGTCCTGCGCATGATTCGTTCCTCCTTGAAACCGCCGATAATCGGGGAGCCACTCCGCGAGCCCCCGCTCCTCGAGCCAGGCCGACGGCCAGGCCGGCCCCAGCTCCCGCCGCAGTTGATCGACCCGCTGCATCGTCTCCTGCGGCGTCATCCCCTCCGGCGCCGCCAGAAAGGCCAGGGCCACCGGCCCCAGGCCCAGCTCGAACAGACGGCTGCCGTGCGGGCTCTTCAGGTAGTACTCGCGCTTCGGCCGCCCCGCGGCCAGCAGCTCGAGCTCCGCCTCGTTGAGCCCCAGGTCGCGGTACAGCTCCGCCGTCCCCGCGCTTGCCGCCATCGCGTTGGGCAGCAGGATGCGCGTCGGGCAGCTCTCGACGATCGCCGCCTTGTAGGGCGAGTGGTGCAGGTCCGCGAGCGTCTGGGTCACCACCATCACCGCCGCGTTTTTCTTCCGCAGCGTCAGCAGCCACTGCTTGAGCTGCAAGCCGAACGACGGGTCCAGCAGCGTCCGCCACGCCTCCTCGATCACGATCAGCGTCGGCCGCCCGTCGAGCCGCCCCTCGACGCGATGGAACAGGTAGCGCAGCACCGGCGCCACCGTCTTCGTCCCCATCTCCCACAGGTGCGACATCTCGAAAACCTGGTAGGCGCCCTGCCGGCGCTGGCTGAGGTCGGTGAGGTGATCGAGGTCGTCGCGGTCGCCGTCGAGCAACCGCCCCAGGCTGCCCTCCCGCCGGTAGGGCGCCAGCGCGTCCTTTAGCTCCAGGCTTTGCAGCTGCACGCAGAAGTTGCCCAGAGTCCGGTGCTCGCGCCCCTCGCCCGCCAGCTGGCGCAGCGCCGCCACGATCTCCGTCCGCGCCGCCGGGCCCACCACCACGCCGCCCTGCAGCGACAGCAGCAGCTCGAGCCACTCCGCCGCCGCCGCCAGCTCGCCCGGGTCGTCCACCTCGGCCAGCGGCTGAAACGCCGTCGCCGCCTCGCCCGCGCCGGCGCGGATCGCGAAGTGG
>DASZHY010000156.1:0-15657 GCA_035949675.1 Thermoanaerobaculia bacterium | reverse complement strand
GAAGCCGCCGCGCACGATCTGATGCGGCCCCGCGCCGCCGAAGTAGGGGTCCGGGATCAGACCCTCGATCCCCGTCAGCCGCTCGAGGAACTCGAGCACCGGTGCGGAGCTCATCTCGAACATGAAGCTGCGCAGGGCCTCGCCCAGCGGCTCCTTGTAGCTGTAGCCGAGCTTTTTCTCGGTGGCACTGTCGAAGCTCACCCAGTTGATCGCCTGCGGTTGCGGGAAGTCGGCGAGCACCGCGTCGAGGGCCTCGTCCGCGAAGAGGCCGTCGAAGACGGCGTGCGGGAACGGGCGGGCGGTGACGTAGGCGTCGTGGAACCCGGCCGGGTCGAGGCGCAGCTGCAGGGGAGGCATGCGGCCCGCCGAGCTATTCGAGCAGCGCGAACTTGCAGTTGCGGCAGATGAAGTTGTCGGGCGCCGGCTCGAGGCCGTAGACCATGCGGCGCATGTGCGCCATGGCAGGTCCGGTCAGCACCTCCTCGACGCTGCTGGCGGTGAGGTCGCCGACCACCTCCGACTCGCTGTAATCCTGGCAGCAGAGAATGCACAGGCCGCGCGGGTTGATGTGGAGGTGCTGCAGCGGCCGCGAGCCGACGTGATCGCAGCCGCGCAGCTTGCGGCCAGGGTGCTTGGTCGGGAGCCCGATGTCGAGGTAGCCGGCGCGGTCGTTGACGACGAAGTACTTGACGTTGAAGCGGCTGCCGGCGAAGCGCTGCTCGATCTCGGCGAAGTCGGAGCGGTGACGCTCGTCGCCGGTGCCCAGAACCACCATGTCCATCTGCTCGGCGACCGGCTTGTCCTTGGCATAGTCGAGGTTGCGCAGCACCAGCCGCAGGTGGTCGCCGCCGCGGTCCTCGCGGTATTTCTCGGCGTCGAGCGTCGACAGGTTGATCGACAGGAAGCGCAGGCCGCCCATCGCCACCAGGGCGTCAATGCGGTCGGGCGAGAGGCCGGTACCGTTGGTGAGCGCCGCCGGCGGCAGCCCGGCGGCGCGGATGGTGCGCACCTGCTCGACGAAGCGCTTGTCGAGGGTCGGCTCGTTGTAGCTGATCATGAACACGGCTTCGATGGTGTCGCGGAAGGCGGCGAGCTCGCCGACGATGCGCTCGTAGAGCTCGGTCGGCATGAAGTAGTCCTCGCGCGGCGCCACCGACACGGGGCAGAAGTAGCACGACTGGTTACAGACGGTGTGGGCTTCGAGCGAGACGTACTTGAGCAGGAAGCGCTGGGAGAGATCGGTGCCCGCCGGCACCACCCAGTGGCGCTCGCGCAGCTCGCGGAGCACCTGCGGCGGCGCCTCGAGACCGGCCATGACCCGGCAGAGGGCTTCGAAGCCCGGCTGGCCGAGCTCGAGCATCTCGTCGGCGAGCGGGTTGTAGGCGCGGTCGGGGCCGAAATGAAGGAAGGGGCTGGCCACGAGCGCCGCCGGCTCCGGCGCCGCCGAGTCGGCGGGGAGGACGTGCAGGGAGTTGGTTGGAGGCGGGGGGGCCGGGGGGGCAAGGGGTGGTTCCAGCTTCATTCAGGTCTCCGCGCGCCGTCGATCGGGTCAGCCCTGCGGACCGCCGCGGCGCACGGCGGTCACGGGCGATTGTACCGCGGAGCGCCTTGCCGCGTCCTGGCGCGCCTTCCGGCGCGGCGCGGGCGGCGGCCGCGATAGCGGTGGCGCCGATGGCACGGACGGTCGTGATATGGGTGCCTGCATGCCAGCCGAGCCGATCGGGCCGGGGAGCGAGACGCCTGCAGGAGCCACGGCGGTCGAGGTGCCTCCCGCAGCCACGGCGATCGGGCGGTCCTCCGGTATACGGATCTCCCTGCTGCTGGCGTTGCTGCCCCTGGCGCAGGCGGCGCTCGACCGGCGGTGGCTGTTCGACGGACCCGGGCGCGACCCTTGGATCTACTACAGCTACTTCCGGTTTGCGCCCGTCTACCTGCGCCAGGAGCCCGATTTGTATTACGGATCGCGCCTGTCGGTCATCCTGCCGGGCTATCTGGTGCACCGGCTGCTGTCCGGGGTGCCCGCCAACGCGCTGCTGCACCTCGCGCTCTACGGCTGCGCGCTCGCTGCCTTCTTCTACGTCGCCCGCGCTCACGCCGGGCGGCGCGGCGCCCTGCTGGCCGGCCTGGCGCTCGGCGGCCAGCCGTACTTCCTGCGGGCGATCGGCAGCAACTACGTCGACGGCTTCGGCATCACCTTCTACCTCGTCGCCCTCGCCGCCGTGACCGCGGCCGCCGCGAGCCCGCGGAGCGGGCGCCGGCGAGCGCTGCTGGCCGCGGCCGGTGCGGTGGCGGCGGCCCTGGTGACGGCGAACCTCTTCTACGCGGTGTACCTGCCGCTGCTGGCCGCGTACTTCCTGGCGCTCGACGGGCAGAGCGGCCGGCGGCGCACGTCGCAAGCGGGCACCTGGCGCGAGGTGCTCCGGCGCGAGATGCCGGCGGCGGCGGCGTGGGCCGGCACGGGCGCCGCGCTGGCGTTCATCGGGTTCGGCGGCGTGGGCCGGCTCTGGGCGCAGCACGGGCACCCGCACTTCTACCTCAATCCGACGCTCCATTTCCTGTGGGAGTTCAGCCAGACACCCAGCATCTTCAAGCATCCGCTCGCCGACTGGGGGGCCCATGCCGGCTGGCTGGTGTTCCCGCTGCTCGTGCTCGGCGGCAGCCTCGCCGTGCTGGCGCGGCGGCAATGGCGGGCGCGGGCGGGCGCGGCGGGCGCCGGCGTGGGGGCTGCCGTTGTTGGCGGCGGCGCGCTGGCCAGGTTCTCGCAGGTCCAGTACCTGGTTTTCTTCGCCGCGATGGCAGCTCTCGAGCTGGAATCCCACGGCGTGACGCTCGAGTATCCCTATTACGCCAGCCTGCTGCTGCCGGCCGCGGGCCTGGCCCTCGCCGCGCAGCTGGCGCCCCTGGTGGACGCCATGACGCCGCGTGTTTTCGCCTGGTTCGCCGCCGCCCTGGGGGTGGTGCTGGCGCTGGCCAGCGTCGCCGGGGCGCTGCCGCCCGCCGGTGGCTCGCCGCCGACGATCGCCTGGCCGCTGGCGCTCGGCGCCGTGATGGTGGCGGTGGTCGCGGCCGGCCGGCGCGGCCTGGGGCCGGCGCTGCTGCTGGCTTTCTCGCTGGTCGCCTCGCTCCTGGCCGCTCGGGCCGCCGCCAGGCCTGCCGTCGCCGAGGCGGCCGCCTACAGGGACTCCTATCGCTTCTTCCGGCAGGTCGACGGCGCCTTGAGCCTGCTCGAGCGGGCGGACCCCAGCCTGCGGGTGCGCCTGTGGTACGACGGCAGCGAGGAGGCCGGCCGGTTCTACGACTCGCTGGCGACCGCCTGGCGGCTCTGCCGCCGCTTGGTCACCGCCACCTTCCCCAACGTGGCGGGCGGCGAGATGTGCGACCGCGCGCGGCTGGGTCCCGGGATGATGGTGGCGGTGCTGTCGCAGCGGCCGCCCCAGGCGACCGCGGCGGCGGCGGAGCGCTCCCTGGCGTCGATCGGCCTGCGCGCCCACTGGCTCGGGGTCACGCCGCTCCCCGGTCCGGTGGCGCCGCTGGCGGTGAGCTGGCTCGAGACTGCCGCGGCCGGACCGGCGGGCGGCGCGGTGCCGGTGGGGCGCAACTAGGCGTCCGGGCCGGGAACGGTGCCGGCACCTTAGGCGCCCGGGCCGGGGCCGGCACCGGCGGGGGCGGCGGCCCGCTGGTCGCGCTTGCGCTCCTCGAGCTCGGCGACGGTGCGCGGCCAGTCGGCCTTGAGGAGGCGGGAGAGCGCGCGGTCGGCCAGGAGACGGCCGCCGGTCTGGCAGGCGGCGCAGTAGTTGGCCTCGTTCTCGGCGTAGACGATCCGCTGCACGGGAGCGCCGCAGCGCGGGCAGGGCAGCCCGAAGCGGCCGTGGACCGCCATCTCGGGGCGGAAGGCGGTGACCTTTTCGGGGAACGCCGGGGTGTCGCGGCGCAGGCGCTCGAGCCACTCGGCGAGAGTGTCGCGGGTGGCGGCGAACAGGCGCTCGGTCTCCTCGTCGTCGAGGTCGGTCGAGCGCTTGAAGGGCGAAAGGCGGGCGCGGTGCAGGATCTCGTCGGAGTAGGCGTTGCCGATCCCCGAGAAGATGGCCGGGTCGGTGAGCGCCCGCTTGAGAGTATGGGTCTCGCGGCGCAGCGCGGCGCGGAAGCTGTCCAGGCTGGCGTCTAGCACCTCCAGGCCGCCGGGATCGATGGCGGCGAGCGCCGCCTCGCCCCGCACCAGCTGCAGCGACGCCCGCTTCTTGCTGCTGGCCTCGGTGAGCAGCAGCGTGCCGCCGGTGAAGTCGAAGGCGGCGAGACCGTTGCGGCCCGGGATGGCCGCTCCCGCCGGCCGCCAGCGCAGGCGGCCGGCGACCATCAGGTGCAGCACCAGGAACAGGTCGCCCTCGAGCTCGAGCACGATGCGCTTGCCCAGGCGGCTCACAGAGGCGACGCGCCGGCCGGCGGCGGCGGCCAAGGGGGGCTCGACCGAGCGCAGCAGGAACGGGCTCGCCAGCCGCACCCGCTCCAGGGCCTCCCCGACGATCAGCGGCGCCAGGCGCTCGACGTAAAGCTCGACGTCCGGGAGCTCGGGCATGGGTCCACCCATGATATCCGAGCGGTATCGGGCGAGAGCCGCGCGCCGTCACCCCCCCCCGCCATTCCGAGCGCATCGCGATGCCGTGGCGCTCCGCGATCCTCGGCTCCTGCAATTGAACCGAGAGGTCCGCGGCCGGGACTGACGAACGGGAAACATCGCGCTGCCGCAAAACGGACTCCGCCCTGCAACGTGTGTAGCGAGGAGGTCGATGCCACCATGCCGAAGCAGACCGTGGATCGCCTGATCTTCGTCTACAACGCCGACGCCGGTCTCCTGTCGGCCCTGCTCGACAGCGCGAGGAAGGTGCTGCAGATCAAGGGCTGCACTCTGTGCGCCATCACCCACGGTCTCGCCGGGGAGAGGTCGGACTGGTCCGAGTGCAAGGCCGAGCTCGGTGTGCCGGTGGACTACCTGCACCGCGATGAGGTGACGCCTGAGCTGCGGCAACTGATCGGCGACCAGCTGCCATGCGTCGTCGGCCAGGCCAAGGACGAGCTGATCACCCTGCTCACCCCCGCCGTGCTCGACCGCTGCAAGGGCAGTGTCGCCGACTTCAAGGGCAGGCTCCAGTACCACGCCTCGCTGCACGGCCTGGTGCTGCCCTAGCTCCTGGGTCTCAAACCAGGACAGCACAGCCAGCCGGGTAGTGCTCCATTCTTGTGTTGCTGGCGCCCGTCGGCCGTAAGCCTGACCAGGCACAGGAAGCTTCCTCATGCCCGGCTTGCAGCTGTCGGTTCTCTCGCCGCAGCCGCCGCAGCTCCTCGCGCTCGACCATGGTCAGTCCATCCTCGCGGTCAGCTGATCCACCAGTCGACCTGGACGCCGACCAGGCCGGATTCCCTGGCCTCGAGGCGATAGACCTCGCCGTGCCATCCCGCTTCGACAATCGCAATGCCGTGCTTCCCGCTGCGGTCGAGGGCGAAGAGCGGAATGGCGTCTACGTCCAGGTCGAGCCGGACGCGCTCGTGCTCTGCCCATGCCACCGGGCGCGGCGTCTTGGCGGCCGCCTCGCGGTTGGCGGCGAGCGCGGCGCGGGCGGTCCTAGCCCGCTCGGCGACGGCAGCGCGCAGCTTGTGGAGCCTTTGCGCCGCCGGGGACCCCAGGAGCTCGGGGTCCAGAGGTTGACCGCCTGTCTCCGTTCCGCCGGCCCGGCGCCAGGCGAAGGCGGCAATCTCCGGATACCCCTCGCGCTCGGCCAACCGGGCGTAGGCCGTGACGCCGACGCCGCGGAAATCCCCGCTTGGCCCGAACATGGCCACCGCGGCGAATTCCGCAAGCAGGCTGAATGCGTCCTCGCCGCCCGCCGGCGCGAGGGACCGTTCGAGCAGCGCCCGCCACACGGGCTCCAGATCACGGTACGCCGTGGATTTCGTCAAGGTGCCGTCGGAAGGGCTCCAGGCTTTGATCGGGATGCGGGCGAGCAGGTCGCGAGCGCCGCTCGGGTCCCCGTCCAGGATGCGCGCGGCGACGAGCGAAAGGCCCTGGTCGTTACGGATGTAGCCCTCGGCCGACCTGCTGCCGCCATGGTCGAGGGGGAAGTTGCTGATATTCCAGGGCAGGGAGTCGAAGAAAGCCACCGCTTCGTGTGCCAGGCCGGCGGTAAGCAGGTCGTCGAGCGCGAGGGAGGTAAGGGAGATGGGGTCAGGCGGCGTGCCACCTGGCGTGTCGTCAGGCGGGTAGTGCGCGCCGACGCCCTGGAAGGCGCGCTCGAGGCAGGTGATGCGGAGCGCCACGTCGTCGAGCTGGATCGCCGCCGCGCGCGCCCAGAGCTCCGCCTGCCGCGGTGCGCTCGCGGGGACGGAAAGGGCCGTCAGCAAGACGTCGGTCTCGTAAGTCACCGGGGCGCCGAAGACGTAGCCGACGCTGGCGGAGTCCTTGGCGGCGATGGCGAGGGCCAGAGCGGCCGGGTTGCGCGCCGCGGCGACCGCAGCGCGGATGGCGGCGGAGGGATGGTCCAGGCGGCGGCCCGGGATCTTACGCAGCGCCTCGCCGAGCTCCTTCCCGGTTTCCGGATCACCATGGCGCCGCTCCAGCCGCCGCAGGTACGAGGCCTCGACGCGCCGCAGCCTCCGTTGCGCCGCGGCGACTTCGGCAGGGCTCGGCTGTTTCACCTCGCGGATCTGCGCGGCGAGTTCCGGCGCGAAGGCAAGGAGGGCCAAGGGGATCGCCGCACGGCGAGCCAGGCGCCCCAGGTTGACGGCCCCGGAGCAAGGCGCCGCGGTCTGCATCAGGACCGCCTCCCTTCGCTGCCCGCCTGGTATCGGCTCGCAGTCGCCGTGCCCAGACCCAGGGGGACGGCGACATCTTACGCGAAATCCGGACCTACCATCCTGGCGCCCCCCTTCTCGCTTGTCCCCCACCACCGGCCGCCTGGCTAGCAACACAGGAATGGAGCACTACCGCCAGCCGGGCCGGGTTGCGGCCTGGTCTTGCCGCCCATACACTTGGCGCTTGGCCGCTCGACCCGCGGCGGTCAGGTATCGTCCAAGCGCCCATGAGTGAACCGCCGATCGTTTGCACACTGACCGCGCCCGAGCTGCGGGAGCGGCGCGCCGGCCTGCTGCAACGGGTGCGGCAGCGGCTGGTGGAGGCGCGGCCGCTGGCGGGGGCCGCCGGTTACGAGCTGCGCTTCCCGGGCGACGAGGCGACGGCCGCCGACGTGCTGGAGATGGTGCGGCTCGAGAGCCGGTGCTGCGCCTTCTTGCGCTTCCGGGTGACGCTCGAGCCGGGAGGGCAGGCGGTGACGGTCGAGATCAGCGGGCCGCCGGGCGGTGCGGAGATCCTGCTCGGCGAGCTGAGCGGCGAGCGGGTCTGACTCGGGCCACTAGCGCGGCGCCGCCAGGCGGGCTGCCAGCTCGAGCTGCAGCAGCCGCATGAAGTCCTGGGCGTTGGTGATCACGCCGAAAGCCTGGTGGGTGCCGCGGTCCTTGAGCTTGTGCACCACGAACTCGGTCTGGTCGACGCAGATGGTGGTGATCTCGGCGAGCGAACCGTCGCCGCGGACGCAGTAGGTGGGCAGCATGTTGCCGGCGGCGATGGCGTGGAGGGCGGTCGCCACCATCACCACCATGGTGGCCCGCGAGGTGAGCTCGCGCATCGCGCCCTGGGCGTCGAGGGCGGAGACGATGGTTTCGGGAAGCGGGCCGTCGTCGCGAATCGAGCCGGCCAGCACGTATGGGGTCCCGGCCGTGGTGAGGGCGTGCATGATGCCGCTGCGCAGACGTCCGGTGTCGATCAGCGCCGCGATCGAGCCGGCCTTCTTCACCTCGTTGATGGCGCGCATGTGGGTGCTGTGGCCGCCGAAGGTGCCCGAGCCGTCGGCCATCATCCCGAGCGTGGTGCCGAACAGCGCGGCCTCGATGTCGTGGACGCCGACGGCGTTGCCGGTGATGACGCCGTGGCAGAAGCCTTGATGGATCAGCCACTCCATGGCGACGCGGCCGCGGGCATGGACCAGCGCCGGTCCGATGATCCAGAGGATGAACCCGCCGCCGCCGCGATGGCGCGTGAACTCGCGGAAGATGGCGTCGTAGTTGACCGGCTTTTCGCGGCTGACCTCGGAAGCCATGAACGAGAACGCTTCGGGCAGCCGGGTGTCGTCCACCTCCTCGAGGAAGCCGCGGTCCCAGACCAGCACCCCCTCCGAGCCGTCCTCGGCGCTGGCCGTGGCCACCAGGTCGCCCCGCCGGACGAGGCGGAACTCCCTGGTCTCGAGACGCTGCGCCGCCGGGTCCCACACCAGGTGGGAGTCCATGCGCGGCCGCTCGGGCATGCGCCAGGCGCCGCCGACCTTGACGTAGGTGGGATGGTTGGTGGTGGACATGAAGCCGTCCGGCAGGACGGTGTCGGCCGGCGCCGGCTCGAAGCGGCACTCGGCCGCCGCGGCGAGGTGCGGCACGGAGAAGTCGGGTGGACGGTACATGGGTCAGGGGTCCCTTTCGCGCTCGCGGTGCGTCCGGCGGCCCGGATCGTAGCCAACCGCGGCCGGAGCGGCAAGGGCGGAGCGGCCGTGGGCGGGCGGCGCGGTAAGGGCGGGACGCCTGCGGCGCCGGTGGCTCTGGCGGCAGAGCTGGCGGCGGCTGGCGGCGGACAACGGCCGGGCGGAGGTACGATGCCTTCCGCCGATGCTGCTCGCCGACCTCGTCCTCACCTCGCGCCACGTAGCGGCCACCCGTTCGCGCTCGGAGAAGATCGCGGCGCTGGCGGATCTGCTGCGGCGCCTGGGTCCGGAGGAGATCGAGGTCGCCACGGCGTTCGTCTCCGGCCAGCTGCGGCAGGGGCGGATCGGCCTGGGGCCGGCGGCGGTACGCGCCGCGCTGGCTGACGCCCCGGCCGCCGCGGCGCCGGCCTTGAGCCTCTCAGAGGTCGACGCCGCCTTTGCCGGCATCGCCGGCGTGGCCGCGGCCGGCGGCCCCGGCTCGACCGGCGAGCGGGCGCGGCGGCTGGGAGCGCTGCTCGCCGCGGCGACGCGGGAGGAGCAGGAGCTGTTGGTGCGGTTGCTCTTCGGCGAGCTGCGCCAGGGAGCGCTGGCCGGCCTCACGGTCGAGGCGCTGGCCGCGGCGGCGGCGGTGCCGGCGGGAGAGGTGCGGCGGGCGCTGATGCTCGCCGGCGAGCTGGCGCCAGTGGCGCGGGCGGCGCTGCTCGAGGGGAGCGCGGGGCTGGCGCGCTTCCACCTGCAGCTGTTCCGCCCCTTGCAGCCGATGCTGGCGCAGCCGGCGGCGGACCCCGCCGAGGCGCTCGAGCGGCTGGGAGAGGCGGCGTTCGAGCTCAAGCTCGACGGCGCGCGCATCCAGGTGCACAAGGCCGGCGAGGAGGTGCGGGTCTTCTCGCGGCTCGGCAACGAGGTGACGGCGGCGCTGCCCGAGGTGGTCGAGGCGGTGCGCGCGCTGCCGGCCCGCCAGCTGCTGCTCGACGGCGAGGCCATCGCCTTGCGGCCGGACGGCTCGCCGCTGCCGTTTCAGGAAACCATGCGGCGCTTCAGCACCAAGCTGGACGTGCGGCGGGCGCGGCTGCGTGGCGAGCTGCCGCTGACCCCGTTCCTCTTCGACCTGCTGCATCTGGACGGCGACGACCTGATCGACCGGCCGGCGCGCGAGCGCTTCGCGGCGCTCGCCGCCGCCGCCCCGGGCCTGACCGTGCCGCGCCTGGTGACCGCGGCGGCCGGCGAGGCCGAGGCCTTCTTCGCCGAGGTGCTGCGCCGCGGCCACGAGGGGCTGCTGGCCAAGGCCATGGACGCCCCCTACGAGGCGGGCCGGCGCGGCGCGAGCTGGCTCAAGATCAAGCCCGCCCACACGCTGGATCTGGTGGTGCTCGCGGCCGAGTGGGGGCACGGCAGGCGCCGAGGGTGGCTCTCGAACCTGCACTTAGGCGCCCGCGACCCGCGCGGCGGCGGCTTCGTGATGCTGGGCAAGACCTTCAAGGGACTGACCGACGAGATGCTGCTGTGGCAGACCGAGAGGTTCCGGCAGCTGGCGGTCGGCGGGGACGCCGCGGCCGACGAATGGGTGGTCCGGGTGCGGCCCGAGGTGGTCGTCGAGGTCGCCTTCAGCGACGTGCAGGAGAGCCCGCACTACCCGGGCGGCATGGCGCTGCGCTTCGCCCGCGTCAAGCGCTTCCGCCCCGACAAGAGCGCCGCCGACGCCGACACCATCGACACGGTGCGGGCGATCTTCGCGGCGGCCCGGGGAAACTAAGTCGACTCGCGCAGGAGGCCGGCCAGGTCCAGGGGATCGGTCCGCATGGCGACGGCGCCTTGCGCGGTGCGGGGCCACTGCTCGCGCGGGCGGTCCCAGTAGAGCTCGATGCCGTTGCCGTCGGGGTCGGCGAGGTAGATCGCCTCGCTGACGGCGTGGTCGGAGGCACCCTGCAGGCGGATCCCCGCGTCGAGGACCCGGCGCACCGCCGCCGCGAGCGCCGGGCGCGCGGGGTAGCGGATGGCGACGTGATAGAGGCCGGTATGGCCCGTCGGCGGCGGCGTGCCGCCGCGGCTTTCCCAGGTGTTGAGGCCGATGTGGTGATGATAGCCGCCGGCCGACACGAAGGCGGCCTGCGAACCGTAGCGGTTGACCAGCTCGAAGCCGAGGACGCCGAGGTAGAAGTTGAGCGCGCGCTCGAGATCGGCCACCTTGAGATGGACGTGCCCGATGTCGGCGCCGGCGGGAATGGTGTAAGGCGCGAGCGCCGGAGGCGGGCTGGTCAAGGTCGGCGGGCTGGTCATGGTGGGCGGCGGTCCTCGTAGGGCCAGAACGGCGGCCTGCCGGCGGGAATTTCCCCACCCGCGAGGAGAGCCCGCCGGGGAGTGCCGCCGTTCTCAGGCGGCGCGGCGGCGCAGGGGCGCGGGGAGCAGCCAAAGAGTCGAGAGCAGGAGGCCGCAGGCGCCGAGCGCCAGGGTCGGGCGGACGCCGAGGCGCCCGCCGAGGACGCCGCCGATCAGCGCGCCGAACGGGTAGATGCCCCGCGCCAGAAGCTGCATGCCGGCGTTGACGCGGCCAAGGACCCGTGGCGGCGCCACCCGCTGCCGCAGGCTGACCGCGTTGATGCTGTAGACGGTGAACGCCATGTCGCCGATCAGCTGGGCCGCCATCAGCATGGCCACGGCGAGGACGGTGCCGGAGAGCCCGGGAGAAGCGGAGGCCGGCAGCGTCCCGGCCAGCGGGACCAGGAAGGAGGTCAGGCCATAGATCGCCGACGTCGCCAGGAGCGTCGGGCCGAGCGGGAAGCGGCGCTCCCAGCGCTGCGCCAGCAGGGCGCCGGCCATCGCGCCGGCGCCGCCGGTGGCGATGACGACGCCGAGAACGGCGGGACGCAGGCCCAGGACGTCCACCGCGAAGAGCAGGTAGAGCGCACCGAAGAACCCATGGAACACCCAGGCGGTCGCCGAGCGCAGGCCGAGCGGGCGCAGCAAAGGGTCGGCAAAGATCCAGCGCAAGCCGCCGAGCGTCTCGGCCAGCAGGCGCTCCGGCGGCCGCTCGCCCGGCGGCGGCTCGCGCTTGCCGATCGATCCCAGCAGCAGCGCCGAGATCAGGAAGGAGACCGCGTCGAACAGGATGGCGATCGGCGCCGTGATCAGCTGCACCAGGAAGCCGGTGAGGCCGGGGCCGGCGATCTCGGCGATCGTGCTGCTCAGGGTCAGCTTGCTGTTGGCTTCAAGAAGCCTGTCGCCGGGGACCAGCGCCGGCAGGTACGACTGGTCGGCGACGTCGAAGAAGATCGTCATCACCCCGGCAAGCGCGGCCACGGCGTAAAGTTGACCCAGCCCCAGGCTGCCGGCGCGCGCCGCCAGCGGGATCGAGGCGAGCACGGCGGCGCGGCCCAGGTCGGCGGCGATCATGACCGGGCGCCGGCGCAGGCGATCGGTCCACACGCCGGCGGACAGGCCGAAGACCAGGACCGCGACGCCGCCGAGCGCATTGAGCAGGCCCATCTGCACGGCGCCGGCGTGCAGCACCAGCAGGGCGGTGAGCGGGATGCCCTCGCGGGTGATGCGCGAGCCCACTTCCGAGATCGCCTGGGCGGTCCACAGCTTGCGGAAATCGGGGTCTCGCCACAGCTCGCGGCGCTCGGCGGCCACGCCGCCGCCCTATGCCGGCGGCGGCTTGTGCTCCTTCTCCTTTTCCTTCTCCTTGGGCTTTTCCTTGGCCGGTGGCGGCGCCGGCTTTCTCTGGCCTTCCGCCTGGGCCTGCGGCGACCCCGACGGCGGCGGGTGGGCGGGCCCCGCACCGGTGCGGCGGCCGGCGCTGGCGGCTGCATTTCCTGCCGACGAGCCTTGCTCGCTCGGCGGTCCTCCGCCGGCGGTGCCGGCGGTTCCGGCGGGCGGCTGACCGTGGGCGCGGCCGGCGGCGGTGCCGGTCGGGGATTGGCCCTGAGCGTGGCTGCCCGTTGCGCCGGTGGAGGACTGCCCCTGGGCGTGGCTGCCCGTTGCGCCGGTGGCGCGGCTGGCGCCGGTGGCGGACTGGCCTTGCGTGCGACGGCCGGCGCCGGCGCTGCTGCCGGTCGTGGCGCCTGCTCTGGCGCCGGCTCCGGCGGCGCCGGACGAGCGCGTGGCCAGGCCGGCGCGTTGCTGGGCGGCCACCTGCGTCGGCAGGGACTTGCCGAACTCGGCGTGGGTCACCCGCGCCGCCTTGGCGATGACCGGCGGCTGGTAGAAGGCGCCCTTGCCGCCGGCGCCCGCCGAGGCCAGCGCGGCAACCTGCATCGTCTGAACCCGGCGGCCGGTGACCTGCTCGACGCGCTGCACGCTAACCCCGTTGTTGACGATGCGGTTGTTCACCACCGTGTAGTTGGTGATGTTGACCGTATTGTTCACGATGGTCACGTTGCGGGCCGAGGGCACGATGGCGACGGCGATGCGCGGCGCCAGGATGTCGCGCTCGCCGACGAAGGTGTAGAAGCCCGGCGTGATCACGACGCCGCCGAAATCCAGGCCGATCCCGACCGAGAAGCCGACGGCCGGCGGCAGCGGCGCCCAACCCAGGTAGCCGCCGCCGTGCCGCCACGCCACCCAGGCCGGCGCCCAGACGGTGCCCGGCACCCAGGCCCAGCCGATCTCCCGGTCGTAGTACCAGCGGCCGTAGTGGAAGGCAGCCCAGCCCCAGGGTTCATCGGCCACCCAGGCCCATCCCTGGTCGGTATAGACCCAGTGGCCGGTGGTGTAAGGCCGCCAGGTGGCCTCCACCTCCGGCACCCACACCTCGCCGTAGCCCTCGCGCACGACCCAGTGCCCGTAAGGCGAAAGCTGCTCGTGAAAATAGGTGACGCCGGCGACGGCGGGGTCGTTCTCGGGCGCGCTGTCATCCGAAGCAACGGGTGCGGGTGCCGCGGCCTCGTCGCCCTGACCGGAGTCGGTGCCCTGATCGGACTCGGCGCCGCCCTGCGGCGCCTCGTTGCCGGGATACGGCGGCGGCTCCTGGGCCCGGGCGGCGCCGGACGCGGCGAGGCATCCCGCCAGCAGCAGCAAGAGCAGCGTGTTTCTGGTGGCTGTCATGGTCTTGCATCCTCTCGCGGTCGTGGTGCGCCTTGCTCGCACCATCATACCTCGGCGCGCCAGCCGGCTCGCCGTTCATCTCGGCTCCTCCGGCGGCCGGTGTATGCTCGCGCAGCTGGTTGCGACGCCGAAGAAAGGACGTTTCCATGTGCGCAGAGCAAGGGCCGTACGTCGACCTGCCGACCGAGGAGGAGCTGCGGGCGCGGGCGACGGCCGGCTACAAGTCACCTTATGACTTCGGCTTCATCGGCGACATGTCGCGCCTGCTCGCCGCTCATCCCCGCATCGGGCCGGCGATGCAGAAGGCCTTCGCGGAGATCATGTTCGCGCCCGGCGCGCTCGACCGCACCGAGCGCGAGATGGTGGCGGCCGTCGCCTCGGCGGCGCAGGACTGCGAGTACTGAACGGAGTCTCACGCAGAGTTCCTGCGTGTCGAAAACGGCGATCCGCGGCTGGTCGAGGCGATCAAGCGGCACCAATGGCGCGAGCTGCGCGACCTCACGCCGCGGCAGCGCGCGCTGTGCGCGGCGGCCGAGAAGATGAGCCTCCGGCCGCGCGAGATGACCGCCGCGGACTGGCAATCCTTGCGTGAGGTCGGCCTCGACGACCAGGGGCTCCTCGAGCTCGGGCACCTGATCGCCATCTTCAACTATTTCCCCCGCCTGGCCGACGGCTTCGGTCTCGTCCTGCATCCCCAGCTGCAGCAGGCGGCGGCCTCCGGAGTGCCCTTGCGGCGCACCTCCTGAGGGGGACGAGGGCGGTGACGGAGGCCCTCAGGGGGCGGCGGACTCTCGCCTGGGGAATTCTGGCGGTCGGCCTGCTGTGGGCGGTCGGCCTGCTCGTCTACCACCAGCGCTCTGCCGCCACCTCCGAGCTGACGGCGGTCGCGCTGCTCGAGCCGCTTGGCCGTCGCGCCGCCACGCTCGGCGGCGGCCCCTGGACCGGCCGGCCGCTGCACGGCGAGCCGCGCCAGGCAGAGTGGTCTTTCAAGCTGGGGGTGTCGCTGGTGGACCTGCGCCTGGCGCTCGAGGGGGGCGACGCCGCGGCGGCGGCCGGGACCCTGAGACAGATCCTCGCCGTGCTCGACCGCGGCGACCTGTCCTTCGCTCCCGCGGTCAGGCAGGCCTACCAGAGCATCCTGGATTCGCTGCGGCGCGGCGCCGCCCCGCGCTCCCAGCTCGGCCGCGCCGACGAGCGCGAGGCCCAGGGCCTCGGCGGCTCCGTCGAGCCGCTCCTGTTCGACCTGGGCCGCTGGGTCGAAGCGGCGCGGCGCTCGGCGGCCGCCCAGCGGCCGGAGGTCCTCACCAGCCGCGCCGCCCGCCATGTGCTGGACCGGGCCCTCGCCCCGGGGAAGGACCAGGTCGACCCCGCGGTCCAGGCGGCGGTGCGCGGCCTGCGCGTGAGCGCCGGCGGCGACGACGGCGGCGCGCGGCTCGACTATCCGCGTCTCGAGGGGTTTTGCCGGGAGATCCTGGAACACTTCGTCCCGTAGCGCCCCTTTTCATCTCGAGCCGGCGGACGGGCGGCCCGGCGTCGGCGCCATGGGCGCAGGAATCCGCCGGGTGTAGTGTTCCACCCGACAGCAAACGGTCGTGGCGGCCGAGGTTTTGATCAACGGCATCAACGGCCTCGGCCGCGAAGCCCAACCCGTAAGGAGGAAGCGATGAGATCCTTTGCCTTGCCACGATGGCTGCTGGGCGCCGCCGGACTGCTGCTGCTGCCGGCCGGCGGTTGGGGAGCGAGCACTGGCTGGGGCGGCGCCGCACCCGACGCACCGCCGGCCTGTCCCATCCCCGGCAGCATCCAGCACGTGGTCTTCCTGATCAAGGAGAACCGCAGCTTCGACAACTATTTCGGCACCTTCCCGGGGGCCAACGGGCTCACCACGGCGCTCGACTCGTCCGGCAACGTGGTGCCGCTGGTCCACGCCAGCGACAGCACCTTCGGCTGCGACATCGATCACTCGATGACCGGGGCCGACGAGGCCTGGGATTGCGGCCAGATGGACAAGTTCGACCTGATCAGCTACGGCCCGCCCAAGGGCTCCCACAATTGCGACAAGACGCAGCCGGCACCCTACACCAACCACAGCCTGACG
>DASZHY010000155.1:0-8332 GCA_035949675.1 Thermoanaerobaculia bacterium | reverse complement strand
CGGAAGACGTTGAAGGCCTCCTCGCCGCGCAGGCAGACCACCACCCGCTCGAGCTTGGTGCCCCCTTGCAGGTAGCGGTGGATCTCGGTGAGCATGACGCGGGCGGCGCGGTCCATCGGAAACCCGAACACGCCCGTCGAGATGGCCGGCAGCGCGATCGAGCGCAGGCCGCGCCGGTCCGCCAGGGCGAGCGCGGCGCGCACCGCGGAGGCGAGTTTTTTGTCCTCGTCACCCTCTCCCATGCGTGGACCGACGGCGTGGATCACCCAGCGGGCGGACAGGTTGCCGGCCGCGGTCATCACCGCGGTGCCGACCGGCGTGCCGCCGATGCGGTTGCACTCCTCCTGGATGGAAGGGCCGCCCTTGCGGAGGATCGCACCGGCCACCCCGGAGCCGAGCTGCAGCCGCTCGTTGGCGGGGTTGACGATGGCTTCCACCTCGATGCCGGTGATGTCCCCCTCGACCAGCTCGAGCTGCGTGCGGTCGAGGCTCACCATCAGCTTGTTGTCGTCGGTCATCAAGGCCAGGGTCCCCCCAACCGCTGATTTTACCAAGCCTTACCCTTCCGAGCCCAAAAACGCCTGGAGTCGTGCCGGCGCCGCCTTGCCGCCGGGGCCCAGAGTCCCATAGTGTAGACTCCTCGCCGCCATGTGGACGGAGCTCAGGGACGAGCTGGCGCGCGAGCTCGCGCGGGCCATCCAGGAGCGCTTCGCGGTCACCCATCAACCGGTCGTCGAGGTGCCGCCCCGCCGCGAGCTGGGAGACCTGGCCACCCCGGCCCCCATGCAGCTGGCGCGGACCCTCAAGCGCAATCCACGCGCCATCGCCGACGAGCTCGCCGCCGCCCTGCGCCCGCCGCGCCTGGTCCGCGAGGTCAAGGTCCTGGGCGCCGGCTACCTCAACCTCTTCCTCGACCGTCCGGCTTTCGCCGCCGCCCTGCTCGCCCCGGGGGCGGCAGCGGCGCCGGCGCTGCCGCCGGACGCCGCCGGCCGGCACGGCAAGGTGATCGTCGAGCACACCAACATCAACCCCAACAAGGCGGCGCACGTCGGCCACCTGCGCAACGCCGTGCTCGGCGACGTGCTGGCCGGCTGCCTGGGGAGACTGGGCTACCCGGTCGAGGTCCAGAACTACATCGACGACACCGGCGTGCAGCTCGCCGACGTGGTGGTCGGCTTCCTCGACCTGCGGCGGGCGACCCTGGCGGAGGTGGCGGCGCTCCCCGAGCCGTTCGACTTCCTCTGCTGGGACCTGTACGCCGAGGTGCGGCGCTGGTACGACGCCGACGCCGACGCGCAGCTCGAGCGCCGCCAGCTGGTCCGTGACACCCTGCATCAGCTCGAGACCGGACGCGGCGAGCGCGCCGAGATGGGCCGCCTGGTGGCGCGCCGCATCGTCCGCCGCCACCTCGCAACCATGCGGCGGCTCGGCATCTCCTACGACCTGCTGACGCGCGAGAGCGACATCCTGGCGTTGCACTTCTTCGACCGCGCCTTCCAGCGGCTCAAGGACAGCGGCGCGGTGCGCCACGAGACCACGGGCAAGAACGCCGGCTGCTGGGTGATGCCGCTCGGGCACGGCGACGAGTTCGCGGGCATGGAAGATCCCGACAAGGTGATCGTGCGCTCGGACGGCACCGTGACTTACGTCGGCAAGGACATCGCCTACCAGCTTTGGAAGTTCGGCTTGCTGGGCCAGGATTTCGCGTACGTCTACTGGCAGGAAGCGGGGGTCTGGCAGACCGCTCCGGAGGCTGCGGAGGCTGCGGAGGGCGGCGCGCGGCATCCGCCGTTCGGCGGCGCGTATAGGGTCATCAACGTCATCGACGCGCGCCAGAGCTATCTGCAGAAGATCGTGCGCGCCGGCCTCGAGGCGCTCGGCCACACCGCCGAGGCCGAGCGCTCCGTCCACTTCGCCTACGAGATGGTGGCGCTGTCCGCGGAGACCGCGCGCCAGCTCGGCTATCGTCCGGAGGCGCCGGCCGGGGAGGCGGCGGCGGACGGCGACAAGGTGCTCGAGATGTCCGGCCGCAAGGGAATCGGCGTCAAGGCCGACGACCTGATGGACCGGCTCGAGGCCAAGAGCCGCGACGAGATCGCCAAGCGCAATCGCGAGCTGGCCGACGCCGAGCTCGACGTCCTGTCGCGCGAGATCGCGGTCGCGGCGCTGCGCTTCTTCATGGTCAAGGCCACCACCAACCGCGTGATCGCCTTCGATTTCGACGAGGTGCTGAGCTTCGAGGGCGAGTCGGGCCCCTATCTGCAGTACTCGCTGGTGCGCGCCCGCAACATACAGCGCCGCCTGCGCGAGGCGGGCCTCCCCGACGAGGTGACCGCGGCGAGCGTTGCGGAGCTCGCCGCCGGCCACTTCGGCGACGACCTCTGGGACCTCATCCTCGAGGTGGCCCAGATCCCCGAGCTGGTGGAGCGCGCGGTCGCCGCGCTCGAGCTGTCGCTGGTCGCTCGCCAGGCGCTCGACGTCGCCCAGCGCTTCAACACTTTCTTCGTTCGCCACCCCATCCTGAAGGAGAAGGATCCCGCGGTGCGCGCCGCCCGCCTCGTCACGCTCCAGATCTTCCGCCGCGGGCTCGAGGACCTCGCCAAGCTCCTGGGCATCCCCATACCCGAAAGGATGTGACATGGACCCCTCCACCGCTGCCGCAACTCCCGGTCAAGGCCAGAGCAAGACCTCGCCCTGGGTCTACGCCGGCTGTGGCTGCGCCATCCTGCTGGTGCTCGCCGCCCTGGCCGCGCTCTTCGTCGTCAAGAAGGTGGCCGACCAGGGCCACAAGATCGAGCAGGGCCTGGCGGACCCGAAGGTGCGCGAGCAGCGCACCCGCGAGCTGCTCTCCTACCAGGAGCTGCCGGCCGGGTACTACCCGGCGGGGGCCGTCTCGCTGCCCTTCCTGCTCGACATGGCATTCCTCGGCGACCACCCGCCGGCCCCCGGCGCAACGCACGTCGACATCGAGGACCATGGCTTCATCTTCATCAAGATGCACTGGGGCAAGATCCCGACCGACGCCGCGGCCAGACGGCGCATGCTCTACGGCGCCAACGGCAAGGCGCCCTGGGAGCAGGGCTCGGGCTTCCGCGTCGACGCCCACGAGCCGCTGGGCGAGGGCGAGATGACGGCCGGCGGCGCCCACGTCGTGTACCGGGCGACGCGCGGCGACGTGCACATGAACGGCAGGACGCACCGCGGGATCACCGGCATCCTCATGATCGAGTGCCCCGACCGGCGCATCCGGGTCGGCGTCTGGCTCGGCCCCGACCCGGCGCCGGGAGAGCCGACCGCGTCGCTCGAGAAGGCGGGAACTCCCGCCGATCCCCGGGCGATCACCGCCTTTTTGGATCACTTCAACCTCTGCGCCGGCGGCTCGTGATGGCGGGTCCCGTTGCCGGCGGCCGCCGGAAGCGCGGGCCCGCGGCCGCCGCCACGGTCGCGGCCGCCGCGGCCGGCCTGCTCCCTTCGCAAGGGATCGAGGAGCTGATCCGGCGCGGCCACGTCACCGCCTCGTCGCCGATCGGCGACGAGCAGATCCAGCCCGCCAGTCTCGATCTGCGCCTCGGTCCGGTCGGCTACCGCGTGCGGGCGAGCTTCCTGCCCAACAACCGCTCGACGGTCGCCTCCAAGCTGACGGAGATGGGGGCCAACCAGGAGGCGTTCCTCCTCGACCTGACCCGGCCGACGATCCTCGAGCGCGAGCACGTCTATCTCATCCAGGTCATGGAGGCCCTGAGCCTGCCGCCGGACGTCTCCGGCAAGGCGAGCCCCAAGAGCACCACCGGCAGGCTCGACGTCTTCACCCGCCTGATCACCGATTACGCGGACGCTTTCGAGCTGGTCCCCGCCGGCTACCGCGGCCCGCTGTACGTCGAGATCATCCCCCGCACCTTCGGCATCATCGTGCGCGCCGGCCAGAAGCTCAATCAGCTGCGCCTCAGCCGCGGCGCGCCCGAGGAGTCGGACCTGGGGCTCAGCGCCCTGGATGCCAGGGAGACCCTGGTCTTCTCGCGCGACGGCGAGCCGGTGCCGCCCACCATCGCCAAGGGTCTGCTGGTCTCCGTCGACCTCGACGGCACCCGCGAGCGTTTCGTCGGCTTTCGCGCCAAGATGGATCCCTGCGTGCTCGATCTCGACAAGCGCGGCCACTATCCGGCGCTCGACCACTGGGACCCCATCGTGCGCAACCCCAGGCGCCAGCTGCTGCTGGTCCCCGATTTCTTCTACATCCTCGCCTCCAAGGAGAAGATCCGCATCCCGCTGACCCACGCCGCCGAGATGGTCCCCTACGATCCCAACTTCGGCGAGTTCCGCATCCACTACGCGGGGTTCTTCGATCCCGGCTTCGGCTACGGCAGCGGCGACATCCCGGGCGCCCGGGCGGTGCTGGAGGTCAGGTCTTACGGCGTCCCCTGCCTGCTCGAGGACGGCCAGGTCATGGGCCGCGTGGTCTTCGAGCGCTTGGCCGGGCTCCCCAGCAAGGTCTACGGCCCCAAGATCGGCTCCTCCTACCAGGAGCAGGGGGTCTCGCTCGCCAGCCAGTTCGCGCCCCCGGAGTAGCCGGCTGACGGCGGCTGACGGCCGTGGCGGGGATTCAGGCGGTGTTCGCAGGCAGCCCGAAGACTTGCGCGAAGAGCGCCAGCACGCATTCGACCGCCTGCGCCAAGACCTCGTTGACCAGCACCTGATCGAAGACCTTCAGCGGGCCGTCGCCGGTCATGACGCTCGGGTTCTCCATCACGTAGGCGAGCGGTTCGATCTGGTGCGCGAGCCTGGCTTCGAGCGTCGCCGGATCGTCCCTGCCGCGATCGAGCAGCCGCCGGCGCAACACCTGCAGCTGCTCGGGGACGCTGGCGCGAGCGGCCAGCAGCCCGAGAGAGAACACCCGGCGGCCGAACACCTCGCGCAGCTTGCCCGCTCCTTCGCGGCCGGCATAAATGCTGTGCACGCTCACGCGGCCCTGGCTCGCCATCCTTTCGATCTCGTCGATGCTGGTGCCGTAGGCGACGGCGCCGCCCAGCTGCCGGTTCACGAGCCATCGCCCTTGCGCGGTCCGCCGCGCGAATTCTTCTTCGGAGACGCTCTCGTAGGACGGGTCGACGCCGGCGGCGGCGGGGCGCGTCGTGATCGTGTTCACGCGATGCAGCCGGCCGGGATGCGCCGCCAGGACGGCGTCGATGAGGGTGTCCTTGCCGACGGCATAGGGCCCGCTGACATTGAACAGGATCGGCCTGCCGGCGGTCATTGCATGCTCGCGAGTTGCGCTCGATCGGCAGCGATACTAACTCAGCCGCCCTCAGCCGCCGCCGGGGGCCGCGGCGCTCGCGAAGAGAGCATAGGACGCATCGTGCTCGTGGAGCACCCAGCCCGGCGCCGGCGGGCCGAGGTCGAGCACCCGGCGGGTGCCGGGGGAGACGAAGGGTGAGTGCCGAGCCACCAGGAAGCAGACGCCGGCTTCCGTCGCGGCGCGGCGCGAATCCGGCGGCGGCAAGGCGGGTAAGCTGCTCGACCGGCTCGTGTCGTCCTCCACCACCCGGAAGCCGTCGACGACCTCCAGGATGAAGCGCTCGGAGTGACTGAGCCTGAAGGTCGCGCGCACCTCGCGGCAGCGGCCGTGAGCGGTGCGGCGCAGGGCGTACAGGAAGCGCTGCTCCTGCGGCATCCGGTCGCGAACCAGGACCCGCTTGAGCACCCGCGCCTCGCAGAAGGCCAGCGGCAGCACGATCAAGGCCATCAGGGCCGCCGTCTGCCATCGCCT
Organism: Thermoanaerobaculia bacterium; assembly: GCA_035949675.1. Lineage (GTDB taxonomy): Bacteria > Acidobacteriota > Thermoanaerobaculia > Multivoradales > UBA5704 > JASLEW01. Next base: position 2,568 of record DASZHY010000155.1, on the reverse strand, counting down.
GGGAGCGCGTCCGGCCAGGTAGAGGACCGCCGGGGCGGCAAGCATCGCGCAGGCGGGGTAGATCGGGTCGAGGTACCAGTGGTGCTGGGTGCGCGCCAGCGAGAAGAGCGTCAGCGGGATGGCGATCCACAGCCCCAGCAGAATCCAGAAGGCCGGGCGCCGCGGACGGCCGAGCCAGCCACGGCGCCGCCGGGCAGTCGGGCGGTACGCAGGGTTCGATGGGATCGCAGGGTCCGCCGCGGCTGCGTCCGCAAAGGCAGGGTCCGCGGGGTTGGCGGGAGCCGCGGGGTTGGCGGGAGCCGCGGGGTTCATCGGGTCCACGAGCTCCGCGGCCCCCGCCAATCGGCAGCGCCGCTCGCGCCAGAGCAGCAGCGCCGCCGCGGCGATCAGCAACGGCCAGGGGGCGAAGCGGTCCGTCAAGGCCGTCAGGTAGGAGAGCGGCGAGGAGGTCCCCTTGTCGATCACCGAGGTCGAGCGGGCGAGCAGGTCTTCGACGACCATCCGACGGACGAAGTAGAAGGAGCCGTCGACCTGCGAGCGCGCGCCTGCCCAGGCCGCCACCATCAGCAGCAGGGTGCCGAGCGACAGCAGGCAGGGACCGAGCTTCTGCTTGCGCCAGCTGCCGGTCGCCAGGCCATGGACGGCACCGACGGCGATCATCGGCAGGATCGCGAAGCTCTTGAGCAGGAAGCCGCAGCCGAGGATCGGACCGAGGGTCAGAACGCGCAGCGGCGAATCGCCGAGGCGGGGCAGCTGAGTTGCCATCAGCAACAGGGTGAACGTCAGGCAGGCGTCCAGGTCGCCGCTGCGCGCACCATGATGGCTCAGCAAGCCGAAAGACGTGGCCAGGATCAGGCCGGACAGGATCGCCTGGCGCCGGTTGCACCAGCGCTTGCAAAACCCCATCGTGGCAGCCACGACCGCCAGGGCGAAGAGCGCCGACGGCAGGCGCATGGCAAGCGCCGAGCAGCCGAACAGCCGGTAGGAAGCGGCGATCAGCCAGTAGCCCAGCGGCGGCTTGAGGTTCCAGTACTCCGGCTGCTCGGCGTAGGTGGTGACCAGGAAGGACCTGCTGTGCAACATCTCGAAGGCGGAAACGCCATAGCGGGCCTCGTCGGAATCGTCGACCCGGCTGGTCGCGAGGCGCAGGAACACGTTGCACGCCATGAGCGCCAGCACCAGCGCCGCGCACAGCGGGAAATGGCGTATGACGAAGCGTCCGAGCGCCCGTTGCAAGTCGGGAGGTCTCCCGGCTGGCAGGCTTCCGCCACGGATTGGCGACGCGAACCAGCCTACCGCTGCAAGCGATTGATGCGGTCAGTATCGCACACGCCAGTCCCTAATCGTCCAGGTAGGCGACCTCCATGCGGCGGATGCGCAGGGTGGAGACGGTCAGCAGCGCCGCGGCCAGGGCGAGGAGGCCGCAGATCGAGACCCACCTGGAGGGGGCGTCGGAGAGGAGCGCGAAGGGACCTTCGGAGATGGGGACCGGGCAGAGGGCCTGCAGGTAGTGGATCACCGACAGCTGCTTGAGGACGGGAGGCAGCAGGAAGTGGATGGCCTCCCAGCCAAACAGCGCCAGGGCGGGGATGGCCGGGCTGCGGAAGAAAAATCCCAGGGCCAGAAAGGCGGCGCCGTAGCCGGCGCAGGCGAGAGCGGTCACCAGCAGGTAGGCGCCGAGATGCGCGAGCCCCGGACCGTGCAGCAGGAAGGCCGAGCGCAGGCGGCCGTCGTAAGGCAGGTAGGCGAGAAAGAAGCTGGCGGCGGTGGCGGCGCAAAACAGGCTCAGCGACACCAGCAGGCCGGTCAGGTACTTGGCGAGGACCAGCAGCTCCCGGCGCATCGGCGTCAGGAAATAGAAGTGCAGGCTGCGGTCGAGGACCTCGCGGCGGATCAGGTTGCCGAAGATCGCCACGCAGCCGAGGAAGACGACCATCCTCAGTATGAAGGTCTGGTAGAGGCCGGCCATGAACTCCGTGGCCTCGCCCAGATTGCCCGGGTCCGAGACCGCGCGCGGCACCAGGGCGCGCAGCGCCATGATCGCGACCGGCGCCAGGGCCAGCAGATACAGGCCGAGGGCCCGCCGCCCGAGAAAGCTCTTGCGCAGCTCGAGCCGCACCACCGCGGCCAGCTGGCGCCGGCAGAGCGCCCAGGCCGCCGGCGCCACGCCGGCGGCCGCCGGCGGCGGGGAGCCGGCGGCCAGGACGCCGGGCTGAGCCGGCACGCTCATGGGCGGCCTCCGTTGCCGGGCGGGCCGTCGATCAGATACTGGTAGACGGCCTCGACGTCGGCGTCGGCGGGGGCCACGGACTCGACGACGAGACCCTGATCGACCACCACCTGGTTGAGCATCTGGTAAAAGCGGCCGGCATCGCGGGTGCGCAGCAGCAGGCCGCTGCGGTCCGCCAGCATGCGCGCCTCGACCACGTGGTCCTGCGCGAAGGCCCGCGCCGCCAGCAGCTCCGGCCGGTCGCAGCGGATCAGCACCTGGGCGGGGTGCTGCACCTCCATCTCGTCGCGCACCTCGACGATGTCGCCCTCGGCGACCACGTAGCCGCCGTTGAGCAT
>DASZHY010000154.1:0-4510 GCA_035949675.1 Thermoanaerobaculia bacterium | reverse complement strand
GAGGCGCCTTCGTTGCGCTCGCCGGAGAGGATCTTCCAGCCGACCACCTTCTCGTCGATCTCGCGCAGGCGGTTGGCGACCAGGCGGCAGAGCAGCTGCATGAACTCGAGGGCGGCGTGCGGGTCCATGGCGAGGATCTCGCGCACCGTCGCCTGGTCCAGCGAGAGGACCGTGAGCGGGCCGCCATAGGCGCGGGCGTCGGCCGAGCGCGGCTCGCCGTCGATCAGCGACATCTCGCCGAAGAAATCGCCGCGGTCGAGGATCGCGAGCGCCTCCTCGCCGGCGCCGGGGATGAACTTGCTGATCATCACCCTGCCGTCGAGGACGACGTACATCTCGTTGCCCTCGTCGCCTTCCTGGAACAGCGAGGCGCCGGCGGCGAAGCGTTCCTCTTTCGAGAAGGTGGCGAGAGTCATCAGCTCGCGCCGCGACAGGCCTTGCTCGCGGAACAGGCGGATCTTGTCGGTGGACTCGACCTTGACCTCCGGCGGCAACGACGCGCCGGGCGGCGCCGGCCGCTTGCGCAGGCGCAGGAAGTTCTCGGGCAGCGACTCGGCCGAGAAGAAGGTCTTCAGCTGGTCGTTGGTGGCGCGCAGCTTCTGCGCCAGGCTGTGCCAGAAGCTCCAGTAGAGCTTGACCCCGAGCTCGGGCATGGCCTCGATCAACGAGTCGAGCGCCGCGGCGTCGAGGCGGAGGATCTGGCAGGCCGAGAGGGCGCTGGCATCGGAGCTGCGGTCCAGGCCGGTGATGAAGCCGATCTCGCCGAACAGGCTCCCGGGCTCGAGCTTGCCCAGGGTGAAGGTGCCGTAGGCGGTGGGCCGCTGGATGAGGACCTCGCCCTGCTCGAGCAGGTAGATGTCGCGGCCCTGGCTGCGGTGGGCGAAGACCAGGCCGCCGGTCTCGTGGATCTCCTCGCGCACCACGACGGTCAGGCGGAAGATCTGCTCGTCGGTCAGGTGCGCCCATAGCTTGAGCCGGCGCAGGCGGGCGGCAAGCTGCAGCTGGCCGCCGGCCGGAGCGGCGGGCGCCGGCGGCGGCGGCGTCGTCGCGCTGGCCAGCAGGCCCGCGCCCGGCGAGAAGCCGCCCTGCTCGACGAAGCGCTCGCGGTGCCACTGCAGGCGGTCGAAGGCGGTATGGATCTCGTCCTGGCGCGCGCGGAACACCTGCGCCAGCTCGCGGCTGCCCCAGCCGAGGATCTGCTTGAGGGTCTGGATGCGCCGCCGCAGCCGGCGCCCGCCCTCCTCGTCACCCTCGTTGAGCAGCAGGAAAGCCTGGACGGTGGCCTCCAGGGCGGCTTCGAACCGCTTGCGCTCGAACTCGGCGCGGCTCAGGCTCTCGGCGACCTCGCGGTCGAAGGGGTTGAGGCGCAGCGCCTTGCCAAGCTCCTCGGCGGCGCCCTCGAAGTCCTTGCGGCGAAACAGCAGGCGGCCGTGCAGGGCGGCATGGGCGGGGTTGGCCAGGTCCTTGGCCTTGGCCACCTCGAGGCACTCGATGGCGCGAGCGTTCTCGCCCCGCTCGGCGTAGAGGTGGGCGAGGCCGAGGAAGTGGGCGGCGTCGATGGCGTTGCGGCGAAAGCCTTCGCGCAGCACCTCGCGCAAGCTGCGGCTGCGGCCGTCGCCGCCGCCCTCGAGCTGCTGCAGCTTGCGGACCTCCGCCAGCGCCAGCTTGACCGACAGGTTCTTGGGATCGAGGCGCAAGGCGAGCAGCAACAGCTCGGCCGCCTCGTCGTGACGGGAGGCGGCGCTCATGCGCCGCGCCAGGTCGGCGAGCTGATCGACCTCTGGCGTCAGCTCCACGGGCTGGTCTTGGGGGTCGTTCATGCCGGAGGGCGCCGGATGGCCGGTCGCGCCGAGGAGCGCCGGGCGAGTGTAGCATGCGGGCAGGGTGGCCCCGGGTCGCCGCGCTGGCCCCGGCCCGGCGCGCCGCGGATGGCCCCGCGCAGGTTGAAAGTCGCCTGCGGATTCGATACATTCACCTATGTTGAAATCGCCATACCTCAAAGCAGGCGGTCCTGGGACTCATACCATCCGTTCCGTGCCGGGCGCGGGTGCGGAAACGCCTGCGTCCGGCGCGCGTCCGGCCGAGATGACCGATGCCATGCGCGACGCGATCGAGCGCTGCCGCCGCGGCGGCTGGAAGGACGGCCTGCCGGCGCTCGCCCGCATCGCCGAGCAGGAGGTGCGTCCGGGGGCGCTGCCGGCCTTGGTGTACTCGTACCTGGGATACGGGATCGCGTTGCGCCAGCAGCGGCTAGTGGAGGGCGTGAAGCTCTGCCAGCACGCGGTGAAGCTGGAGTTCTACCAGGCCGAGAACTACCTGAACCTGGCGCGCGCCCAGCTGCTGGCCGATCACCGCCGCGCCGCGGTGCGGGCCGTCGTCGACGGGCTGAGGATCGAGCCCGACAACCGGCAGCTGCTCGAGATGTACCACGAGCTGGGGATCCGCAAGCGTCCGGTGCTGCCGTTCCTCTCCCGCTCGAACCCGTTCAATTCGCTGCTGGGCCGGGTGCGCCATCTCTTCAGGCGGCGGCGCCCGCCGGTGCCGCCCTAGAGGGGCGGCCGGCGGCCGGCCCGGGCGCCGCTGAGATCGATCCGCCCGGCCCGCCGACGCCCGCCGACGCCCGCCGTCATCAGCGAGTCGTCTGCACCGGCTGCGGCCGCATGTCTTCGAACACGATGCCCAGGTTCTGGGCGCCGGCGTCGCGGGTCAGGTCCATGAAGGTGGCGACCTTGTCGTAGGCCAGCTCGCCGTCGGCGGCAAAGAAGACCACCTTGCTCTGGCGTCCGGTCAGCGCCGTGCGCAGCCGGCCCTGGAAATCGGTCATCTCGACCTGCGTCTTGTTGATGAAGGCATGCCCCTGGTCGTCGATGCGCACGATGATCTGATCGGCGTCGGGCTGCGGGGTCGCAGTCGTGACCTTGGGCGGCACCTGCACCGCATAGCCCAGCTGCAGCAGCGGCACCGCCACCATGAAGATGATCAGCAGCACCAGCACCACGTCGACGAGCGGGGTGATGTTGATGTCGCTGCGGATGCCGCTGGCGCCGCCGCGTACCTCCATTGCCATCGCTCACTGCTCCTTTTCCGCGCCAGGGGTCTCGAGGACCCCCGGAGCTCCGTGCCGCCTAGACGGCGGTCCCGGTCTTGACCTTCTCGACCACCAGACCCACGCGGCTGAAGCCGGCCTCGTTGATCAGCTTCATCACCGAGCGCACCTTCTTGTACTTGAGGCGCCGGTCGCCCTTGAGCACCACCGACTTGTCCGGCGTCTGATCGTGGATGCTCTTGAGCGTCCCCGCCACCTGGTCGTCGGGCACCCAGTTCTGGCTGACGAAGACGCTGCCGTCATACTTTATGGAGATGGTCAGCTGCTTGCTGTTCTCCGGCATCTTCTCGGGCACCTTGGTCTCGGGCAGGACGACGTCGACGCCCTTCTGCAGCAGCGGGGTGACGACCATGAAGATGATCAGCAGCACCAGGCAGACGTCGACCAGGGGAGTCACGTTGATCTGGCTCTTGACGTCCAGGACGAGGTTGGGCTTAACGCGCCGCGGCAGCATTGCGGCTCCTCTGCTTCATGAAGAAGTCGACCAGCTCGGAGGCGGAGTTCGACATCTCGACCTGCAGCCGCTCCAGCTGGTTGGTGAAGTAGTTGAAGATCCAGGCCGCCGGGATGGCGACGAAGAGACCCAGAGCCGTGGACACCAGCGCCTCGGCGATGCCGGCCGACACCGCGCCGATGCCGCCCGAGCCGGTCAGCGCCATGCCGGTGAAGGCCCTGATGATGCCGATGACGGTGCCGAACAAGCCGATGAACGGAGTGAGCGTGGCGATCGTCGCCAGGCCGCCGATGCCGCGCTTGAAGTCCGAGGTGGTGAGCAGGGCGGCGCGCTCGACGGCTCGTCCCGCGGCCTCGACGATCTCAACCTGGGAGAGCGGGCTGGTCGAGCTCTCGTACTGGAAGGACTGCAGCCCGGCCGCCACCACCCTGGCGAGATGGCTCTGCGGGTACTTCATCGCCGCGTCGATGGCGGCCTGCGGCCGATCGTGCTTGAGGTGATCGGTCGCCAGCCGGGCGAACTCGAGCGACTGCCTGCGCGCCTTGCGGAACAGCAGCCAGCGCTCAACGGAGACGTAGAGCGTCCAGATCGACAGGAGGATCAAGATGATCACCACGCCCTGGTTGATCCAACTCATGTTCGCCCATATCGCTGCGATGCTAAAGCCGGCCATGCGCTTCTCCTCTTTGTCAGAGCGTTAGACCCAAAGGAACCAGGTGTCATTGCACCTGAAAGTTGACGGTGAGCGTGTAGTAGACCTTGACCGGCTTGCCTTGCAGGGTGGCGGGCCTGAACCTCCACTTCTGCACGGCGTCGAGCGCCGACCGGTCGAGGCCCATCGGCATACCCTTGAGGATGTGGGCGTTGACGACGTTGCCCTGGGCGTCGATGATCGCCTCGAGGATGACCACGCCTTGCAGCCGCGCCTTGCGCGCCATCTCGGTATAGAC
>DASZHY010000153.1:0-4862 GCA_035949675.1 Thermoanaerobaculia bacterium | reverse complement strand
CTCGGCCAGGGCGTGGGCGCTCTCGAGCGCCGGCAGGATGCCTTCGGTCTTGGCGAGCAGGTGGAAGGCGGCGACCGCCTCGGCGTCGGTGGCGAAGGTGTACTCGACGCGGCCGGTCTGCTCGAGCCGCACGTGCTCGGGCCCCACCGCCGGGTAGTCGAGACCGGCGGAGATCGAGTGGGTGGGCGCGATCTGACCCTCCTCGTCCTGCAGCACCAGGGTGCGGGTGCCGTGCAGCACTCCCAGCGCGCCCGAGGCGAAGCGCGCAGCGTGCTGGCCGTAGGCGCCGCCGCGCCCGCCGGCCTCGACGCCGATGAGCCGCACGCGGCGGTCGCCCAGGAAGGCGGTGAAGAGACCCAGCGCGTTGCTGCCGCCACCGACGCAGGCCACCGCCAGGTCGGGGGAATCGGTGCCGGCATGGCGCTTGAGCTGCGCCCTGGCCTCGTCGCCGATCACGCGATGGAAGTCGCGCACCATGCGGGGATAGGGATCGGGTCCGAGCACCGAGCCGAGCACGTAGTGGGTGGTGCGGACGTTCGTCACCCAGTCGCGCAGCGCTTCGTTGATGGCGTCCTTGAGCGTGCGGCTGCCGGCGTCGACGGCCTCCACCGCGGCACCCAGCAGGCGCATGCGATCGACGTTGACGCGCTGGCGGCGCATGTCCTCGGTGCCCATGTAGACCACGCAGGTGAGCCCCAGGAAGGCGGCGGCGGCGGCCGTCGCCACGCCGTGCTGGCCGGCGCCGGTCTCGGCGATGACCCGGTGCTTCCCCATGGCGCGGGCCAGCAGGCACTGCCCGACCGCGTTGTTGATCTTGTGCGCGCCGGTGTGCAGCAGGTCCTCGCGCTTGAGGTAGATGCGGGCGCCGCCGAGCTCGGCCGAGAGGCGGGCGGCGAGGTACAGCGGCGTCGGCCGCCCGGCGAAGTCGCGCAATACCGCCGCCAGCTCGCGCCGGAAGGCGCGCTGCCGGCTGCGCCGATCGTAGGCCCGGGCGAGCTCGGCCAGCGGCGCCATCAGCGTCTCGGGCACGTAGCGGCCGCCGAACTCCCCGAAGTAGCCCTCCGCGTCAGGCTGGGTGGGAGACCTGGCCATTGCTCACCTCCTCGAAGAGCTGCCGCAGCAGCTCGGGATCCTTTCTCCCTGGAGCCGATTCCACGCCCGAGCATACGTCAACCGCGAACGGCCGGAGCGTGGCGACCACCCGCCGCACGTTGCGGGGGCCGATGCCGCCGGCCAGGAAGACGCGGGCGAAGCCGGCGCCCGCGGCGGCGCCGGCCGCCGCCGCGTAGTCCCACTGCCGGCCGGTGCCGCCGTACTCCATGCCGGCGGTCGCCGCGACCGCTCCGGCCGCCGCGTTACCCGCGCTGTCCGCGGTCGGGGCGTCGAACAGCACCGCCCAGCAGTCCGCATGGGCGGCGGCCGCCGCGGGGTCGTGGCGGCGCAGCGCCTTGATCGCCCGCGCGGCGAACGGCCGCACCGCCGCGGCCGGTTCGTCGCCGCTGAACTGCAGCAGATCGAGCCCCACCGCGGCAGCCGTCTCCGCGACCGCCGCGGCCGTGGGGTTGACGAACACCCCGACCAGCTGGACGCCCGGCGCTGCCGGCCGCTGGCTGCGATGACCGCGATGGCTCGGAAGGCCGCGATGGCTGGGATGGCCGCGATCGCTGCAATAATCGCGCACCGCCGCCGCGATCTCCTGCGCCCGCCCCAGGTCCACGAAGCGCGGGCTGCCAGGCCAGAAGTTGAGGCCCAGGTAGCCGGCCCCCAGCTCGGCGCTGAGCACGGCGTCCTCCGGTTCGGTGACGCCGCAGATCTTGACCGCGACCCTGCCCGCGCCAGCCCCGTCGACCGCGGCAGGCCCCGCGGCGGTGACAGGTCCGGTCATTCTCGAGCCTCCACCACCGCGCTGCCGCCGAGCAGGGCGCGCAGCCGAGCCGCGGGGTCGTCGGCGAGCAGCAGCGCCTCGCCGACGAGCAGGGCGTCGAAGCCGCTGTCGACCAGCAGCGCCACGTCCAGGGCGTCGCGGATGCCGCTCTCGGCCACCTTCAGCGCCTGCGGCGGCAGCGACGGCAGCAAGGCGATCGCGCGCTCGAGGTCGACGTCGAAGGTGCGCAGGTCGCGGTTGTTGACGCCCACCAGCTCCCAGGGCTCGCCGGCCAGGCAGGCCAGGTCGCCGGCGTCGTGGGTCTCGATCAGCGGCACCAGACCCAGGCCGCGCGCCAGCCGGGCATAGCGCACCAGCTCCTCGGGCTCGTAGAGCGCGGCGATCAGCAGCACCGCGTCGGCGCCGGCCGACCGCGCCCAGGCCAGCTGCAGCGGGTCGACCACGAAGTCCTTGGCCAGCGCCGGCAGGCCCGAGGCGGCGCGGCAATCCGCCAGCAGCTGGTAGCTGCCGAAGAAGAAATCGGGCTCGACGACGACCGACAGCGCCGCGGCGCCGTTGGCGGCATAGATCCGCGCCTGCGCGACGGGATCGACGCGGCCTTGCAGGGAGCCCAGCCGAGGGGAGCCCATCTTGACCTCGGCGATGATCGCCGGGGTCGCCGGGGTCGCCGGGGCTGCAGGGATTGCCGCGGTTGCCGCGGCCGAGGTCGCCGGGTTCGCCGGGCTCGACGGGGTTGCCGAGCGGGCCCCACGAGCCCGAGATGGGTGCGTGAGCGCCGCCAGGAAGGGGTTGTCGCGCGGACCGGCCAGCTCGGGCTCGCCGTCCGGCACCGTGGGGACCTCGTGCTGATCCCCCGCACCGCCGGCCCGCGCCGCATGCGCCGCGGACGGGGCGGCATCGCGGCCGCCAACCTCGGCCAGGCGCTCGCGCCGGCGCTCGACGATGCGCAACAGCAGGTCGGGGACGACGCTCCTTGCGCTCATGCCAGGAACCGCACCAGCTGCGCCAGCTTGTCGGCGGCCTCGCCCGAGACCAGCGCGGCGCGCGCTCTCGCGACCCCCGCCGCCAGGTCGGCGGCCACGCCGGCGACGTAGAGGGCGGCGCCGGCGTTGAAGACCGTGATGTCGGCGAGCGGCCCGGCGCCCGACGCCAGCACCTGCCGCATCGCCGCCGCGTTCTCTTCGGGGCCGCCGCCCGCCAGCTCGCCCAAGGCGACGCGGCGGATGCCGAAGGTCTCGGGCTCGAGGGTGTAGCTGCGCACCTCGCCGCCGCGCACCTCGCACACGCGGGTGACGCCGGTGGTGGTGATCTCGTCGAGGCCGTCATCGCCGTGCACCACCAGCGCGTGCTCGGCGCCCAGCTCGGCGAGGACGTGCCCGATCGGCTCCACCAGCGACGCGGCATAGACCCCCATCAGCTGGCGGCGGGCGCCGGCGGGGTTGGTGAGCGGCCCGAGCACATTGAAGATAGTGCGCAGCGCCAGCTCGCGGCGCACCGGCATCACTTCGCGCATGCCGGGGTGGAAGTAGGGAGCGAAGAGAAAGCAGATCCCCACCTGTTCGAGCGCCCGGCCGGCGGTCGCCGCGTCCTCGTCGAGCCGCACGCCGAGCGCCGCCAGCACGTCGGCGCTGCCCGAGCGGCTGGAGACCGAGCGGTTGCCGTGCTTGGCCACCGGCGCGCCGGCGGCCGCCGCCACCAGCGCCGCCGCGGTCGAGATGTTGAAGGTGCCGCGCCCGTCGCCGCCGGTGCCGCAGGTGTCCACCACCGCCGGCCGGCGGTGCGGGATGTGCGTGGCGCGGCGGCGCATGGCCGCGGCGGCGCCGGCGATCTCGGCCACCGCCTCGCCCTTCATGCGCAGCCCGACCAAAAGCGCCGCCTTCAGCGGGTCGCTGACCTCGCCGTCGATCATGCGGCCGAAGAGGTCCTCGGCCTCCTGGCGGCCGAGGCTCTCGCCGGCGGTCACCCGCCGCAGCGCCTCGCGCGGCTCGATGCGGATCGGCTCTCCTGCGGCGGGCGGCGAGGGCGGCTCAGGCATGGCGGTCGGTCCCCTGGCGTTTCGTCCCCTGGCGGTTGGTCCCGGTTGCCGGCCGGTCGGTTGCCGGCCGGTCGGTCGCAGGCCGGTCGGTTGGCGGCAGGTCGGCGCCCGCGGCGTGACGCCGGCAGACGTCGAGGAAGTTGGCCACGAGGTGCGGGCCAACGGTGGTCAGGATCGACTCGGGATGGAACTGCACCCCGAAGTACGGCAGCTCGCGGTGGCCGAGACCCATCACCTCGCCGTCGTCTTCGCTCCAGGCGAGGGCGCGCAACGACGCCGGCAGCGAGTCCTCGCGCACCACCAGGCTGTGGTAGCGGGTGGCCTCGAAGGGGTTGGGCAGGCCGGCGAAGATCGCCTCGTCGCGGTGGCGGACCCGCGAGGTCTTGCCGTGCATCTGGCGCCCCGCCCGCGTCACCACCGCGCCGCAGGCGAAGCCCAGCGCCTGGTGGCCCAGGCAGACGCCGAGCAGCGGCACCCGAGCGCCGCGGCGGATCAGCTCGACGCAGACGCCGGCGCCCTCGGGACGGCCCGGGCCGGGCGACACCACGATGCCCAGCGCGCGGCGCCCCAGCAGCCTCTCCACCGGCTCGGCGTCGTTGCGCACCACCTCGACCGGCTCGCCGGCGGCGGCCAGCATCTGCACCAGGTTCCAGGTGAACGAATCGTAGTTGTCGATCACCAGGATCATGCGCCGCCTCCGCCCTTTCTGCGCTCCTGCGACCTGCCGGGAGTGCCGCGATGGATAGTGTCCCGCTCGGTTAATTCGCATACCACTCGCTGGCCCTCCGCGTCCCTGGCTGCGTTGCGCCTCCTCGACATAAGTTCAACTATGCCTGCGTCGGCGACGCCTTGCCAGGAACGCGGATTGCGGCGCGATTGGCATACGAATTAACCGAGCGGGCCACCAGTCTTGACTGGTTGCGCCCGCCGCCCGCCCGGCAT
>DASZHY010000152.1:0-31509 GCA_035949675.1 Thermoanaerobaculia bacterium | reverse complement strand
CGGCGCCGCCGCCGACCCCGCCGCCGACAGGGGCGCGGCTGGCGGCGGACGGGCGCCGGGGGCGCCGCCGAACCCGCGCGGCGCGGGCGGGCGGCGGGGCAGGGGAGCACGGCAACCGCCGGCGGCACAGGTGCGGGCGGTGCCGTCGGACTGGCCTCCCGGCGGCCGCACCCGCTGGTCGCTGCGCGACGGCGTCAACTATGCCGAGAGCGCTCCGCTGGCGGCGCTCGGCTGGGCCGCCGACCATCGCCGGGAGCTGCTTGCCGGCTCCTGGCAGCGCGGCGCCCGCGCCTGGCGGGAGGCCGGCGGCGGGCCACCTTTTGCCTGGATCTTCCCTGCCCGGCAATCCGACCCGGACCGGCTGGCGGCGATGCTGCGGCGCCTGCTCGGGCAGCGCCTGGAGGTTCACCGGTTGCGCGAGGACCTGGCGCTCGCCGGCCGGCGCTTTGCGGCCGGCAGCTACGTGGTGCGCCTCGACCAGCCTTACCGGCAAGCTGCCCTGCGCTTCCTCGGCGGCCGGTCCCGTGCCCGCGACGGCGGCAACGGCGGCAACGGCGGCGAGGGCGGCAACGGCGGCAACGGCGCGGAGCAGCCGGCGATCCCCTGGCCGCTCCTGTATGGCGTGGAGGGGAGCGAGATCGGCGACCGCGCCGTCCTCGATGCCGCGATGGAGCCGGTGAGCGCGGTGCCGCCGCCGCCTCCGGGCCGCGTCGGCCGCATCGTGGGCGCCGAGCCGCCGGCGGCAGGGGAAGCCGCCGGGCTTGCCGGGACGCAGGCCCTCCCCATGGCCGGCGAGGCCTCGTCCGGGGTGGAGATGTTCCTGCTCCGTGACACCGGTCAGCTGTCCCTGGTGGCGGCTCAGCTCGCGCTGGAACGGTTTCAGGTGGATGCCGCGGAGACGGCGTTCACCGCCGGCGGCGTCGCCTACCCGGCCGGCAGCTGGCTGGTGCAGGCGCCCCGCTTCGCGCTGGCGGCGGTGGCCGAGCGCCTTGGCCTGACCTTCGCCGCCGCCGCCGCGCCGCCCGCGGTGCCTCGCCACGTCGTCCACCTGCCGCGGCTCGGAGTGCTGCACGGCTGGACCGACGCCGAGCCCTCGGGGTGGCTGCGCGCCGGCCTCGACCGCGAGCGCGTGCCCTACTCGCTGGTGAGCGACGAGGAGGTCCGCCGCGGCGGCCTCGGCGCGCGCTTTGACCTGCTCATCCTTGCCGGAGCGGACGCAGATTGGCGGCGCCGGTTGCGCGGCATCGACCCCAGGTGGTCGCCGCTACCATTCAGCCGCGCCGCCGAGTTCCCGAGTCACGGCGTGCCCGACGGCGCCGCGGACGTCACCGGCGGCCTGGGCGAGCCCGGGTTGCAGGAGCTGCGGCGCTTCGTGGCGGGCGGCGGCGTCCTGGTGACGCTCGGCAACGCTTCGGAGCTCGCCGCCGCCTCCGGCCTCGGAGCCGCCCCGGCGCGAGTCGCCGGCGGGACCGTCGCCGGGGACGCCGAATCTCTGGGACCGGCGGTGTCAGGCGACGCCGCCGCGGCGGCAGGGACCGGTGAGGCCGGCGGAGGCGCCGCGGCCGTCGCGCCGGCACCGGAACCGGCCGTCGCGCCGGCACCGGAACCGGCCGTCGCGCCGGCACCGGAACCGGCGGTCGAGCCGGCAACGGAACCGGTCGAGCCGCCCGCTGGCCCGGCTACCGCACCGGCTCTCGACCCGCCGGCCGAGCTGCGGGCGTCAGTGGTGCTTCGAGACCATCCGGTGGTTTACGGCTATCCGGACCTCACCCAGGTGCTGCGCCGGGGCGGGCCCCTGCTGCACTTGCCGCCGGCGGCTGCCGGTCGGGTGGTGCTGCGGTTCGGCGCCGGAGGCGCCACCGGTCCGGCCGCCGCGCCGATGCCCGCCATCCCCGCCATCCCCGCCATCGAGGTCGAGGACATCGAACCCGGTGCGCCGGCGGCAGCCGCGGCGCAGCCACCCGCACTCCCAACCGATGCCGAGCCGCCCATGCCGCGGCCGCTCGGCGCCGCCGACGGCAGCCTGGTGCTGGCCGGCCGCCTCTCCGAGCCGGCGAGCGCGCTCGACGGCAGTCCGGCAATCGTCGACCTGCCGGTCGGCAGGGGCCACCTGGTGCTCTTCGCCTTCGATCCCTTCGATCCGGCGCTTGGACCCGCGGACCTGCGCTTCGTCTACAACCTGCTGCTCAACTGGCACGCCCTGCCGCCCTGACGAGCCGGTGCTCTCCGGCGCGCGGGGGCCAGGAACGGACTACTCGGCGGCGGTGATCGCTGGTTTGCGTACCGGGCCCCGCGCCGCGGCCGGGCCCTGCCGGCGATTCCAGGCTGCCGCGGCGTCCTCGATGGTGGCGGCGTCGAAGGTGCGGGTCTTGCACAGGGGGCAGCCTACCCAGACGGTCGTCGGCCCGCCCGGATTGGTGGAAGCTCCCGCCACCGCTGGCGATCCACACACCGGGCAGGGGAGCAATTCGATCTCCGACATCTTGCTCTCCTTCCCCTCGCGCCCCCCCTCGACTTCCATGGCAACGCTGGTGGCGATGATAGCGGAGGCGAGGGTGAAGTCAAGGCGCTCGCATAGAATCCCGGCCGGACATGGAACCTTCTCCCAGGCCGGCGCGTGGCGGCGCCTCGCGCGTCGGGTCCGGCATCCTGCTCAGCCGCCTGGCGGGACTGGTGCGCGAGCAGACGGTCGCCTTCTTCTTCGGCGTCGGCCCGCACGCCGATGCGCTGACCGCGGCCCTGCGCGTGCCCAATGCGCTGCAGAACCTGCTCGGCGAGGGGGCGCTCTCGGCAGCCTTCATCCCGATCTACAGCCGGCTGCTGGCTGAGGAGCGCCGCGAGGAGGCGGGACGCTTCGCCGGCGCCATCTTCGGCCTGCTGCTCGCCACCGCCGCCGCGCTGGCCCTGGCCGGCATCGTGCTGGCGCGGCCGCTGGTGGCGCTGCTGGCGCCCGGCTTCCTGGCCGACGCCGGAGCGGTGGCGGCGGGGCGGACGGCCGTGGACCGCTTCGCGCTGGCGGTCGGGGCGGTGCGCGTGCTGTTCCCGATGACCGGCTTGCTGGTGCTGTCGGTGTGGGCGCTCGGCGTGCTCAACAGCCACCGCCGCTTCTTCCTGGCTTATTTCGCGCCGGTCCTGTGGAACTCGGCGATGATCGCGGCGCTCCTGTTTGCAGGCCATGCCGCCGGCGCCTGGCCCCCCGCCGCGGCTGGCGCCCGGGGGGCCGGCGCCGCCGCGAGCCTGCTGGCGGCGCCGGCGTTGCGCGACCGCCTGCTCGCGGCCTTCTGCTGGGGAGCGGTGGCCGGCGGCCTCCTGCAGTTCCTGGTGCAGCTGCCGCTGGTGGCGCGCTCGATGCGCGGCTTTCGGCTCGCCTTTTCGACCCGGGTGCCGGGGGTGCGCGAGGCGCTCGCCGCCTGGGGGCCTGTTGTGGCCGGGCGCGGCGTGGTGCAGATCGCCGGCTACGTCGACCTGTTCCTGGCCACCCTGCTCGCCACCGGCGCCGCCGGCGCCGACCGCTACGCCCAGATGCTCTACATCCTGCCGATCAGCCTGTTCGGCATGTCCATCGCCGCTTCCGAGCTGCCGGAGCTGTCGCGCCTGCGCGGCGAGGCGGCGGCGCCCGCGCTCCTCGAACGTGTCCGGCGGGCGCTCGGCGCGGTGGCGTTCTTCAACGTGCCGACGGTCGTGGGTTACCTGGCGTTCGGCTACCTGGTGGTCGGCGCCGTCTACCGCCGCGGCAGCTTCGGCGGCGCCGACAATGGCCTGGTCTACCTGGCGCTCTGCGGTTACAGCACCGGCATTCTCGCCACCACCACGTCACGGCTGCTGCAAAACACCTTCTACGCGCTCGGGGACACGCGCACGCCGGCCAAGATCGCCGCGCAGCGCGTCGGCGCCGCCGCCCTGATCGCCCTGCCGCTGATGTTCTGGCTCGACCGCTTCCCGGTGCCGCCGGCATTCGGGCCGCAGCCGCCCGGCCAGCGCCTCTTCCTCGGCGTCCTCGGCCTGTCGCTCGCCTCCGGCGCCGGCGCCTGGCTCGAGCTCGCCCGGCTGCGTGCCGGGCTCCGCCGTCGCCTGCCGGAGTTCAGCCTTCCGTGGCGCGACGACCTGCGCATCCTGCTGCTGGCGCTCGCCGCGGCGGCGCCCGCGGCGCTGCTCTGGCTGCTGTTGCCGGCGACGCTGACGGGCCTGGCCAAGGCGGTGCCTGTCCTGCTGGTCTACGGCGTCCTCTACCTGCTGGCCGCCGGCCTCGCCGGGCGCCCCGAGCTGGGCGCCTTCGCCGCCCGCTTCGGTCTCGCCCGGCGCCGGCGCGGCGATACCAGCTGATCGCCGGTCCTCATCCGTGATCAGTCTCCGGGAGTCCAAGATTCCCGTGGTATTCTTACTTTGATCTTACCGCAAGGAGGCGCACCATGCGCACCCGGCTTTCGACCAAAGGACAGCTCATCATTCCCAAGGCCATCCGGGAGCGCCATGGCTGGTCGCCAGGGTCCGAGCTCGCGCTCGAAGACCGCGGCGATGCGGTTCTGATCCGGTCGGCCAGGCCCGAGCCTGAGACCACGTTCGAGGAGCTGGTTGGCTGCACCGGTTACCGGGGCCCGGCGCGCAGCCTCGGGGACATGGAGCATGCGATCGCGCGAGGGGCCCGCGAGCGTCGCGAAAACAAGTGATCGCTTTGGACACCAACGTCGTCGTCCGGATTCTCACGGCAGACGATCCTCTCCAGGTTGAAGCCGCCCGCAGGGCGATGCGGTCCGTGCCTCTCTTCCTCAGCAAGACCGTCGTGCTGGAAACCGAATGGGTGCTGCGCTACTCCTACGCGCTCGACCGTCAGCAGATCGGCGACGCGTTGCGCAAGCTCATCCGCCTCCGGCGCATGACCGTCGAGGATCTGCCGGCCGTGCTCGAAGCTCTTTCATGGCACGCCCGAGGCATGGACCTTGCCGACGCCCTCCATCTCGCGTCGAGCAAGCCAGCCGGTAGCCTGGTTACCTTCGACCGCGATCTTGCCGCCGCCGCCGAAGCGCACGGCTGCGTCCCCGGAGTCGAGCTGCTGCAGTCCTGACCAGCAACGGCCGTGCGCCGGCCCGCGCCGCCTGGCGATCGCGGATCGCGGCGGCGCAGGTGCCTGGTCTCAGTCGTCGTCGCCGTCGTGGTCGTCGAAGGGGAAGGTGAGACCGGTGAAGTCGCCGATCACCTTGGCGTCGTACGGCCCGAAGAGCCCCTGGCTGGCGTTCTGGGTGCCATAGCCGGACACGTTGAGAGTGCCGTACTGCACGACGATGTTGCCGCTCATGTCGACGACGATGACGCGATGGTTGAACTGGTCGCTGATGATCGTGTTGCCGTTGCGCAGGCGGATGGCGCGCGTCGGCAGCGGCGCGGAGTTGCTGCCGGACTCGGTGTTGGTGACGTACTGCCAGACCACCTTGTCGCTGCCGTCGACCTCGACGGCCCGGCTGTTGTTGGAGTCGGTGAGCAGCGTGTGGTGGTTCGGCAGGCGGCTCGCGAAGGCCACGCCGCTGGCGGTGCCGCCGGCGGTGAAGGTGGCCACGATCTCATGGTCGCGCTGGACCTCGATGGCCCGGTTGTTGTTCTCGTCGGCGATCAGGATGTGGCCGTTGTCGAGCAGCTGGGCGCTGTTGGGGTTGTTGAGCTGGTTGAAGCCGCTGCCGCTCTTGCCGGTGGTCCCGTACTGCCAGACGATCTCCCTCGACGGGGTCACCTCGATGACCCGCTCGTTGGCTTGGTCGGTGATCAGCACGTCGCCGTTGGGCAGCCAGGTGCTCTGCACCGGGGTGTTGAGCTCGTTGTGCCCGGCGCCGGAGACGCCGAACTTCCCGTACTGCCAGCGGATACGTCCCTTGCGGTCCACCAGGATGACGCGGTTGTCGGGGCAGCCGTTCGCGTTGGCGCAGTTGGGCACGACATTGGGCGGGGTCCCGGTGCCCGCCATGAGCGTCAGCCTGCCGACGCGCTGGGCGTCGTTGCAACCGATGATCGAGGCGGCCGTGAAATCGTCAGGTCCCTTCCCGAATTGAAAGACGATGTTGCCCGCCGGATCGATCTCGATGACGCGATTGTTGAACTGGTCGGCGATCAGGATATTGCCGTTCTGGTTGAAGGCCGAGGCGGCGCGGGCGGGAGCGGCGGAGAAGAGGACGAACCCCGCGAGCAGAGCCGCACCCAGGATCGCCCTGCGGACAGCGGTGGCCGACGAGGCGCGAAGCGCCTGACTGCACATCGAGGACATGCGCATTGTGATGCCTCCAGATCCGAGAGGTCCGGCTGCCGTGGTGCTTCGCCCAACTCGACCCGATGCCGACGGCACGGAAGCACCAGGTGCCCAACCGTGCAAACGAAAAGGGCGAAAAGCAAAATTCGTTCCACGGGCCTCGCGGCGGCGGCGCCGGCCCGCGGGGCCGGGCCTACTTGCGGTCGGAGGAGGGTGAGATCGCGGTGCCTGCGGGCGGCGCCTTCGCGGCCGGGTTGCCAGGGCGCCTCGCCTGCCGTGGCCGGCGCCGCCGGCGGCCCCGTGCCAGCCAGCCGATCGCCGCCCCGAGGCCGAGCGCGCCGGCCGCCGCCACCACGACCGCCGCCAGCGGCCACGGCGCCGCCTCTTCCTCCGGCGTCGCCGCCACGCCGGCGGCCGTCACCTCCGCCGGGTCCGCCCCGCCCGACGCAACGGTGGCCGCCAAGTCCGCTGCCTCCGTCACGCTCGGCGCCGGCCGCTGCCGCAGAGCCAACTGCAGGACCTGCGCCAGGTGCAGGCCGCGCCTGCTGGTGCCCTGGGCGATCTGCTCGCGGCAGCTGAAGCCGTCGGCGACGATCCAGGTGTCCGGCGCCGCCTGGCGCACCGCCGGCAGCAGCGAACGCTCGCCGCAGCGCATCGACACCTCGTAGTGCTCGCCGCGCTCGAAGCCGAAGGCGCCGGCCATGCCGCAGCACCCTGAGTCGAGGACCTCGCAGTCGAGGCCCAGCTGCTCGAGGGCCCGCTTCTCCGCGTCGAGCTTGCTCAGCGCGCGCTGGTGACAGTGCGCCTGCACCAGCGCCTTGCGGCGTCTTCCGGGCAGCCGCGGCGCTTGCCAGCCGGGGGCCTGCTGCGCCAGGAGCTCGCCGAGCAGGAAGGACTGCCGCGCCAGGCGGCCGGCGTCCTCGTCGTGCGGCAGCTGGCGCAGCAGCTCGTCGCGGAACACCGCCAGGCACGAGGGCTCGAGAGCGACGAGCGGCGTGCCGGCGCGGATCTCCGCGCGCAGTGCGCCGAGCGCCAGCCGCAGCTGGCGGCGCGCCAGGCGCAGCATGCCGTGGTCGTATAGCGGCCGCCCGCAGCACAGCGGCTGCTCGGGCACCACCACGCACTTTCCCGCCGCCTCGAGCACCTCGACCGCCGCCCGCGCCGTCGCCGGCTGGAAGTGGTTGTTGAAGGTGTCCGCCCACAGCACCACCCGCGGCCCGTCCGGGTTGCGCCGCCCGCCGGCCCGCTCGCGCGCCCGCCACCAGGCGCGGAAGGTCTGGTTCGCGAAGCGCGGGATGCGGCGTTCGGGCGCCATGCCGGCGGCCGCCTTGGCGAGGCTTGAGAGCCAGGGCGTCTGGGTGGCGAAGTTGACGAGCGGGGCGAGCGGCGAGGCCAGGCGCGCCCACCAGTGGATCAGGCCGAAGGCGTAAGCGGAACGGGGGCGCAGCCTCCCTGCGTAATAATGGTGCAGGAACTCCGCCTTGTAAGCTGCCATGTCGACGTTGACCGGGCAGTCGGCCTTGCATCCCTTGCATGACAGGCAGAGGTCGAGCGCTTCCTTGACGCTCTCGTCGCGCCAGCCCTGCCGGCCGATGGCGTCTCCCTCGAGCATCTCGAACAGCAGGCGGGCCCGGCCGCGCGTCGAATGACGCTCCTCGAGCGTCGCCATGTAGCTCGGGCACATGACCCCGCCGTCGCTCTGCAGGCGGCGGCACTTGCCGACCCCCACGCAGCGCAGCGCGGCGTGCGCGAAGCTGCCCCGGTCCTCGGCGAAGTGCAGGTGGGTGGCGGGCTCCCACGGGCGGTAATCGACCCCCAGGCGCAGGTCCTCGTCCGGGCCGTGGGCGCGCACCACCTTGCCGGGGTTCATCTTCCAGTCAGGGTCCCAGAGCGCCTTGAACTCCTCGAACGCCGAGACCAGCTCGGGGCCGAACATCTTCGGCAGCAGCGCCGCCCGCGACTGACCGTCGCCGTGCTCGCCCGAGAGCGAGCCGCCGTAGCCGACCACCAGGTCGGCTGCCTGGTCGATGAAGGCCAGGTAGCGGTCGATGCCGGCGCGGCTCTCGAAGTCGAAGTCGATGCGCATGTGGACGCAGCCCTGACCGAAGTGACCGTAGAGCGCCGAGTCGTAGCCATGCCGTTCGAGCAGCCGCCGGAAGTCGCGCAGGTAGGCGCCGAGGCGGGCGGGCGGCACCGCCGCGTCCTCCCATCCCTCCCAGGAGTCGGCCATCCCCGGCACGAAGGCGGTGGCGCCGAGCGCGGACTCGCGCACCTCCCAGATCCGCCTGGCCTCCTCCTGGCTCGCCATCACCTGGACCGACGGGGCGCCGGGCCGGCGCCGCAGCGCATCGGCCATGTCCCGCGCCCTGGTGTCGGCGTCGTCCTGGCTGTCGCCGCCGAACTCGACCAGCAGCCAGGCGCCGCCCGGCGGCAGCCTGGCGACGCTCTCGGGGTACAGGTTCTTGGCGCGCATGAAGCCGACCAGCCGGTGGTCGAAGCCCTCGAGGCCGATGGGCCGCCACTCGAGGACCTCGGGGACGTGGTCGCCGGCGAGGTAGACGTCGGGATAGGCGAGCACCGCCAGGGTGCGGTACGGCGGGCTCGGCACCAGCTTCAGCGTCGCCTCGAGCACGGTGACGCAGGTGCACTCGGTGCCCACCAGGGCGCGCGCCACGTGGAAGCCGTTCTCCGGCAGCAGCTGGTCGAGGTTGTAGCCCGAGACCCGTCGCGGGATGTCCGGGTAGCGCTCCCGGATGAGGCCGGCGAAACGGTCGCGCAGCGAGGCGAGGCCCGCGTAGATCTGGCCGCGCCGGCCGCCTTCCCGGACGAGGCGCGCGAGCTCGTCGTCGGGGGTGGGGCCGACGCGCAGCCGCAGGCCGTCATAGGTCAGCACGTCGAGCGCCTCGACGTTGTCGACGGTCTTGCCGGCCATCAGCGCGTGCACGCCGCAGGAGTTGTTGCCGATCATGCCTCCCAGCGTGCAGCGGTCGTGGCTGGCGGGATCGGGGCCGTAGGTGAGATGGTGGCGCTCGGCTGCCCGGCGCAGGGTGTCGAGCACGATGCCCGGCTCGACGCGCGCCAGCCGCCGCTCCGGGTCGAGCTCCACCAGCCGGTGCATGTACTTCGAGAAGTCGAGCACCACGGCGACGTTGCAGCACTGGCCGGCGAGGCTGGTGCCGCCGCCGCGCGCCAGGACCGGAGCGCCGTGCCGGCGGCAGGCGGCCACCGTCGCCTCGACGTCGGCGGCGTTGCGCGGCAGCACCACGCCGATCGGCACCTGGCGGTAGTTCGAGGCGTCGGTCGAGTAGAGCGCCCGGCTGCCGGCGTCGAAGCGCACCTCGCCGCGGACGTCGGCGGCGAGCTCGGCGGCGAGCGCGGCGGCGCCGGCAAAGGGCGGCGGCTTGACCCGCCTGCCGGAGCGCCGCGAGGGCCGAAGCGTCATTCGCGCGATCATAGCGCCTGCGCGCACCGCCGGAAGGGCTAGAATGATCCGTCGTTTCATGGATCGGACACGGAGGAGAGAGCTCATGGGCAGAGGGACGAAGGGCGCTCGGGCGGCGCTGCCTTCACTGCCGGCGCTGCCGGGGGTAACAGCGCCGGCCTCGGGGTTGGCGATCTGGCTGGCGGCATTGGCGCTGGCGGGCGGCGGCGTCGTCGTGGCTCAGCGGGCGGCGGTGGCGCAGCAGCAGGACCTCTCGAAGGTCGAGATCAAGGTCACGCCAGTGGCCGGCAAGGTGTACATGCTGGAAGGGGCGGGCGGCAACATGGCGGCCTCGGTGGGGGAGGACGGCATCGTGCTGGTCGACGACCAGTTCGAGCCGCTGGCGCCCAAGATCCGCGCCGCGCTGCAGGGCATCGCCTCGGGCGGTAAGCTCAAGTTCGTGATCAACACCCACTGGCACGGCGACCACACGGGCGGCAACAAGGTGTTCGGCCTCGAGGCGCCGATCGTCGCCCAGACCAACGTCCGCCGGCGGCTGTCGGCCGAGCAGACGGTGATGGGCAACAAGGTGCCGCCGTCACCCAAGCAGGCGCTGCCGGTCCTCACCTACGATCAGTCGGTGTCGCTGCATTGGAACGGCGAGGAGATCAAGCTGGTGCACTTCCCGCACGGCCATACGGACGGCGACACCATCGTCTTCTTCACCGGCGCGAACGTCGTGCACATGGGCGACGATTTCTTCGCCGGCCGCTTCCCGTTCGTCGACCTGGGCACCGGCGGCAGCGTGCAGGGGCTGATCGACAACGTGGCAAAGGCGCTGGCTCAGATGCCGGCGGATGCCAAGGTGATCCCCGGCCATGGGCCGCTGTCGGGGCGGGCGGACCTCGAGCGCTTCCATGCGATGTTGGTGAGCACGACCGACATCGTGCGCCGCCGCGTGCAGGCGGGCGAGAGCCTCGAGAAGATGCAGGCCGAGAGGTTGCCGCCCGAGCTCGCCTCCTGGGGCCAGGGCTTCGTAGACGCCAAGACCTGGATCTTGACCATCCGCGACAGCCTCGCCAAGGACGCGGCGGGTGGAAAGCCGGCCGGTCACGCGCACCGCTGAGCCCGACCGGACCGCGGGGCAAGGGGGGATTCGCAGGCGCCGCAGGGCGGGCAGGCCGGACTCGCTTGCACGCCGGCGTTTGGTTCCGCCGGCGGATGCATGTACACTGATACATGAACGATTAAGCTCTGACCAGATCAGCCGCGAGGTCCAGGGGGGTACGATGGCACACTCGGTCCTGTGCTGCCGCGAATGGCGCCGCCGGCGGCCGGCCTGCCGGCGCTGCCGGCAATTGGCGGGACCGCAAGGCGCGGCCGCCCTGCCGGGGTTCACGCTCATCGAGCTGCTGGTCGTGATTGCCATCGCCTCGGTGCTGATGCTCATCGGCGCGCCTGCCCTGTTGAACGTCGCCGCGCGCTACAAGGTCCATTCCTCGGCGCAGACGCTCGAGATGCTCGGGCGCCAGGCGCGCTACGAGTCGATCAAGCTCAACCAGCCGGTGACGCTGGTCTTGGACACCAAGCGCAAGACGTTCTACGTCTTCTCCGGCACCATCGCCGGTATGCCTCCCTATAGCTTCCCCAACGGCCAGGGAGACATTCCGCCCACCCAGCGGGTGGCGGTGTGGGCGCTGCCGCGCGGGGTCTCCTACGCGTTTCAACCGGTGACCGATTGCACGGCGGGCTCGTACTGCCAGTCGTTCCAGTTCGCGCCAGACGGCTCGGGCACCGGCGATCCGGTGACCTTCAGCACGCCCAACCAGCCGAGCTACAAGGTGAGCATGGTCGCGCCGGCGACCGGCAAGCTCGCCATCAAGTAGGTAGTTGATCGACCCGTTCAGGGCCGCATCTCCCAACCCGCGCGGGCGCAGTCGGGAAGGCCGACGCCGTGCAGCCAGTTGCCCAGCACGGTGAGACCGGGATGGTTGCGTTCCAAGGCCGCGGCGGCCTCGCGGGCGTCGGGCCACCGCGCATCCGGCTGCGGGATGCCGGGCTGCCAGCGGCGCACCAGGGCCGGATCGGGCTGACCGCGCGCCCCCAGCAGCTCCGCGAGCTCGCCGTGCGCCAGGTCGGCGAGCTCGGCATCGGGCAGCTCGACCAGCGGCGCGCGGCGCCGGCCGCCGACCATGACGGTCAGCAGCACCCGCCCGCCGGGAGCCCGCTCCGGGAACAGGGAGGAGGAGAAGAGGCAGCCGAGGATCCTGCGGCCTTCGCGATGGGGGGCGAGGAAGCCGAAGCCGTCCAGAGGGTGAAGCACCTGGGCGCGGTCGTAGCCCAGGGCGACGACGGCGACCGGGGCGTGGGGAATGCCGGCGATGGCGGCCCCGGCCTTCCCAAGGTCCAGCGGCGAGAGCACCGCGGCGGTCGCCGCGGCCGGCAAGGCCGACACCAGCCGCGGCGTCGAGACCACGAGCTGGCGTCCCCCCTGAGACGCCAGCACCCGGAAGCCGCCCCCATCGCGGAGCGCCTGCTGCGCCGCACAGCCGTAGCGCACGTCGAGGCCCTCGGCCAGGCGGCGGCCGAGCTCGGCGAAGCCGCCGCGGAAGGCGATCAGGCGGCGGCCGGCCCGCGGGCGGCCGCCGGCGGCGCGGCTGCCGCGGCGAGCCGCGTGGAACATCCCCCGCAGCAGGCTGCCGTGCTCGCGCTCCCAAGAATAGGCGCGGTTGAAGGCGTAGCCGATGGCGAGCTCGTCCGGGTCGCCGGCGAACACTCCCAGCCCGATGGCGTCGGCAAGCGGCAACGCCTCGCGGCCGAGGCGACGCCCGAAGAACGCGGCGAGGCTCTCGTGAGGTCCGGGTCCGCGGCGGCGCCAGGGCTCGGTGGCCAACCGGGCCTTGCCGCGCCAGGAGAGCAACGGCGTGGTGAGCAGGCCGCGCGGGCCTGCCGGCAATGCCACCAGGCGTCCGTGATGCACCACGACGCGCCGCCGCGCCGCGGCGGCGGCGGGTATCAGCTCGCCGGCGCAGCCGGCGGCCGCCGCCAGCTCGAGGAGCGCCGGCGTTTCCTGAACCGTGCTGGGGCCCAGCTCGGCCAGGAAGCCGGAGCTGGCCGCGGTCTCCATCACTCCCCCCGGCCGCTCGCTCGCTTCGAGCACCAGCGGCCGGCGGCCGGCGCGCAGCAAGGCACGGGCCGCCGCCAGTCCGCTCATCCCGGCGCCTAAGACCAGCGCGTCGGCGAGCTCGCTGGTCTCCGGGGTCTCAGGGGTCTCGGCGGCCGGCCATGGCGCGCGGTTGCTCTCGGGCATGGGTCTTGGCATCACGTGCGTGGTGTGGCGCGGCGGGCTGCGTCGACAGGCGCTGCGCCAGCTCGACGAAGGCGCGGGCGTTCTCGACCGGCGTCATCGGCAGGATCCCGTGCCCGAGATTCACGATGTGGCCGCCGCCGGCGCCCTCGGCAAGCAGCGCCGCCACGCGGCGCTCGATCTCGGGGCGCGGCGCCAGCAGCGCGGCCGGATCGAGGTTGCCCTGCAGGACCCGGCCGCCGGCCAGGGGCCGCACCTGACCGAGCGGGAGGCGCCAATCCACCGACAGGACCTCGACCGGCAGGTCGCCCAGGGACGCGAGCAGGTGCGAACCGCCGTGGATGTAGTAGATGAGCGGCGCCTGGCCGCGCAGGCCGTCCACCACCTTGCGCAGCGGCGGCAATGCCAGGCTGCGCCAGCGCTCGGCGTCGAGCAGGCCGCCCCAGGTGTCGAACAGCTGCAGCGCCTGGGCGCCGGCAGCGAGCTGCCCGCGCAGGTAGGCGAGCGAGGTGTCGGCGATGCGGTCGAGCAGCAGCGCCAGCCCTTCGGGATCGCCGTAGCTCCATGCCAGGAGGTGCTCGAAATGCCGCGAGCCGCCGCCTTCCACGAGATAGGCGGCGAGCGTCCAGGGAGTGCCGCCGAAGCCGATCACCGGCACCTTCCCGGCCAGCTCGCGCCGCACCAGGCGCAGCGCGGTGAAGACGTAGCCCAGCGTCTCCTCGACGTCGGGCAGGCGCAGCCCGGCGATGTCCTCGCGGCGCCGCACCGGGCGCGGGAAGGTCGGGCCGTCGCCGCGCACGAACTCGAGCTCGGCGCCCATCGCCTCGAGCGGCAGCAGGATGTCCGCGAACAGGATGGCGGCGTCGACGCCGAGGCGCGCGATGGGTTGCAAGGTGGCCTCGGCGGCCAGCTCCGGAGTCTTGCAGAGAGTCAGGAAATCGACCTTCTGGCGCAGCGCGCGGTACTCGGGCAGGTAGCGGCCAGCCTGGCGCATGATCCACACCGGCCGGCGCTCGGTCGGCTCGCCGCGGCAGGCGCGCAGGAAGAGGTCGTTCACGCGGCCAGGATAGCAGACCGGCCGCTACGCCCCGCGGCTCGTATAGTCTTACCGCCGAGAGCCCCGCATGACCGTGCACGCCCCCAGGCAGACCCCGGAGTCCGTCCGCGCCGCCCGCTGGGCGCTCTTCGTGCTCACCCTGATCAACCTCCTGAACTACCTCGACCGCTACCTGCCGGCGGCGCTCGTCGAACCGCTGCGGCGGTCCGAGCTGCACGTTTCCGACACCCGGTCGGGACTGCTCATGACCAGCTTCATGGTGGTCTACATCGTCACCTCGCCCGTGTTCGGCGCGCTCGGCGACCGCGGGCGGCGGCCGCGCATCATCGCCGCCGGCATCGCGCTGTGGAGCGTGGCGACGGCGCTCGGCGGCCTGGCGCGCAGCTTCGCCAGCCTGCTCTTCGCGCGCTCGCTGGTCGGGGTCGGGGAGGCCGCCTATATCACCATCTCGCCGGCGATGCTCGCCGATTCCTTCCCGCGCAACGAGCGCGGACGGGTCTTCGCGATCTTCAACGCCGCCATCCCGATCGGCGCCGCCGCCGCCTACATCGTGGGCGGGCTGGTCGCGAGCCACTTTGGCTGGCGGGCGGCTTTTTTCGTCGCCGGGGTCCCGGGACTCTTGCTGGCGGTGATGATGTGGCGCATGCCCGACCCGCCGCGCGGCGCCGCCGACGAGACGGCGGAGCGGGCGGAGACCGTGCCGGCGGCGGCGGCCGAGGCGCCGGCGGCCGACGAGGCGCCCGCGGCTGAGGAGAAAACGGCCCCTACGACAAGGGTTGACGCGACGCCGGCCAGAAGCAAGGCGACGCTGGCCGAGGTCTACGCCGACCTGGCGCGCAACCGGCCGTTCGTGCTCATCGTACTGGGCTATTCCGCCTATACCTTCGCGCTGGGCGCCCTGGCCTTCTGGACGCCGGCCTTCCTCGAGCGGGTGCGGGGCATACCGCACAGCCAGGCGACGGTACAGTTCGGCATCATCGTCGTCGCCACCGGCTTCGCCGGCACCTTCGCCGGCGGCTGGCTCGGCGACATGCTGCTGCGGCGCTGGTCCGAGGCCTACCTGTGGGTATCGGGCATCGCCACGCTGGCCGCCGCGCCGGTGGCCCTGCTGGCGTTCGAGGCCGCTTCCCGGCCGGTCTACATGTCGGCGATCGTCGGCGCCGAGGTGCTGCTCTTCCTGTCGACCGGGCCGATCAACTCGGCGCTGGTCAACGTCGTGTCGCCGGCGCACCGCGCCACCGCCATGGCGCTCAACACCCTGGTCATCCACTTGCTCGGCGACGTGCCCTCGCCGCCGCTCGTCGGCCGCCTTTCCGACGCCACGTCGCTGGGCGCCGCCTTCCGCGTGCTGCCGGCGATGATGGTGGTCGCCGGCCTGATCTGGCTCTATGCCGCCTGGCGCGGTCAGCGCGGGCAACGCGGCCAGCGCGATCAGCGCGGGCAACGCGGCCAGAGCGGGCAACACGGCCAGAGCGGGCAACGCGCCGTGCCCAGTCCGGTCGAGTAGCCCGCTATACTCCTCGGCGTCATGGCGCGGCCCTCAACCATCACCATCGACGGCTCCTCGCTCACCCTCGAGGCTCTCGGCCGCGTGGTTTTCGAGCACGCTCGTTGCGAGCTGGCGCGTTCGGCACGGCAGCGAGTCAAGCAAGGGCGCGATGTGATCGAGCGGGCGCTCGCCGGCGGCGAGGTGGTGTACGGCGTCAACACCGGTTTTGGCGTGCTGGCGCAGGTACGGATCGACGCGGACAAGCTGTTGCAGCTGCAGCGCAACCTGCTGCTGTCGCACGCCGCCGGAGTCGGCGAGCCGCTGCCCGACGCGGCGGTGCGCGGCATGCTGCTGCTGCGTGCCAACACCTTGGCGCGCGGCCATTCGGGGGTGCGGCCCGAGGTGATCGAAGCGCTGCTCGCGCTGCTCAACCACAACGTGCTGCCGGTGGTCCCGAGCCGCGGCTCGGTGGGGGCGAGCGGCGACCTCGCGCCGCTGGCGCACCTCGCCTTGCCGCTGATCGGGCGCGGCGCCATGCGCGGCGGCCCCGGCGGCGCGCCGATGACCGTCGAGGAGGGCCTGCGGCGGGCCGGCCTGGCGCCCCTCGAGCTGCAGGCGAAAGAGGGCTTGGCGCTGATCAACGGCACTCAGGCGATGACCTCGCTGCTGGCGCTGGCGGCGCTCGAGGCGCGGCGCCTGGTCAAGGCCGCCGATCTGGCGGGTGCGCTCTCGGCGGACGCCCTGCGCGGCACCGACTGCGCTTTCGACCCGCGCATCCACGCCTTGCGTCCCCATCCGGGGCAGCAGGCCAGCGCCGCCAACCTCTGGCGGCTGCTGCAAGGGTCGGCGATCCGCGAGTCGCACCGGATCGGCGACGTGCGGGTACAGGACCCGTACTCGATCCGCTGCATGCCGCAGGTTCATGGCGCAGTGCGCGATCTGCTGGCCGACGTCGAGGCCAAGCTGGCGATCGAGATCAACGCCGTCACCGACAACCCGCTGGTGGTGGACCTGGAGGCGCCGGCGGCGCCGCCGGCGACGGATGCCGGGGCGACGGGTGCGGGCATGGACCGCGGCAGCGCCGTGCTTTCCGGCGGCAACTTCCACGGCGAGCCGATGGCGCTGGCCGCCGACGTGCTGGCAATCGCGCTGGCCGAGCTGGGCGCGATCAGCGAGCGGCGGATCGAGAAGCTCACCAACTCCGCGTTCTCCGGCCTGCCGCCCTTCCTGGTGCGCGACGCCGGCCTGGACTCGGGCTTCATGCTCGCCCACGTGACCGCCGCGGCGCTGGTGAGCGAGAACAAGGGGCTTGCCCACCCCGCCGCGGTCGACTCGATCCCCACCTCCGCGGACAAGGAGGACCACGTCTCGATGGGCATGGGCGCCGCGCTCAAGCTCGGCAAGGTGATCGACAACGTGAGGTGGGTGCTGGCGATCGAGCTCGCCGCCGCCGCCCAGGGCATCGACCTGCTGCGGCCGCTCACCTCCAGCCTGCCGCTCGAGGCCCTGCACGCCTCGATCCGGGCGCGCATCGCGCGCTGGGACGAGGACCGCGAGATGGCGCCGGACCTGGCGGCGGCGGCGGATTTCCTGCGCGAGGGAATCGACCCCCATCTACAGGAGCTGCTCTAGAGCAGAAGCAGAAACGCAGTTTCTCCTGCCGCTTCTCGACGCCAACCCGCAGTGCTGTGCCGCAGCGCGGCATTCCCGGCCGCCGGCCGCTGCCGGACTGAATTTCCGGCATGCAGTACTAGGCTAAGATGACAGTTGCATGTTCCGGCTCGTAGCCTATGCGCCCGATGGCGTGCGGCGCTTCCCCCTGCACCGTGCCGAGATGGTGATCGGCAGCGCGCCGGAGTGCGACCTTTGCCTGCCTTACAGCGGCGTGGCGCTGCAGCACGCCCGGCTGCACTTCGAGGGCGACGCGCTGCGCATCGAGGACCTGGGCAGCCGCAAGGGCCTGCTGGTCTCCGGCCGCAAGGTGCGCGAGGCGGCGCTCGAGGTGCTCGACGAGATCCGCATCGGCAACGTGACGCTGCTGGTGGAAGACATCGCGCCGCAGCCGGAGCGGGCGCCCGAGGCCGAGACCGAAACCGACTCCGAGAACGCCGTACCGGCCGCCGGCGATGCCTTAGCCGCAGGCTCCGGCGGCAGCTCCGGCGTCGATCCCGCCACGGCCGCCGCCGCCGATCGCCGCCGGCGGATGCCGCGCATGACCTCGGACCGGATGGTCAACCATCTGACCCGCATCAGCGAATGGGTGCTCGCCGACACCGAGAGCCGGGTTTCGTCGGAGGCCCTGGTCGCCGAGGTGCTCGCCGAGTTCGGCGGCGGCGTGCTGTTCCTGCTGCTCGGCGAGATGGACCAGCCAGGGGTCAAGCTGGTGGTGTCGAGCGATCCGCTCTGGCTGGGCAAGGGCGACGAGCTGCTCGACCAGGTGCGGGCCCACCGCAACGCCGGCAAGGGTGGCAACGGCGCCGCCTTCACGGGCGAGCTGGCAGGCGCCGCCTCCTGGGTGTGCTATCACACCTTTACCGCGCTCGACCGCATCTACACGCTGATGGTCGCGCTGCCCAGGTACGCGCCCGACAGCTGGTCGCCGATCGCCGCGCTGCGCTCGCTCGGGCACCTGCTGGTCTTTGGCCTCATCCACCACGTCGGCTGGTACGAGCCGATCCTGCCCGGACACCCGGTGCAGCAGGACCTGACCTTGGCCCCGGGCCTGGTCGTCGGCGAGTCGCCCGCGATGAAGGCGGTCAGCGACCGGCTGCGGGTCGCCGTCGGCCTCGACAGCCACGTGCTGCTGCGCGGCGAGGCCGGCGTCGGCAAGGAGCTGCTCGCCCGCTCGCTGCACCTGTCGGGGTCGCGCCGGCAAGGGCCCTTCGTCACCACGGTGTGCAGCGGCGCCCGGCCGCAGCAGATCGAGGCGGACCTGTTCGGCGCCGAGGTCCCCGGCAAAGGGGGAGTGGTGCGGCGCGAGGGGAAGCTGCTGCTGGCGCATGGCGGCACGCTGTTCCTCGACGACGTGGAGCAGTTGCCGCTCGAGGTGCAGGCGCGGCTGGTGCGCTTCCTGCGTTCCGGGGAGGTGGAGCCGACCGGCAACGGCGTGGCGACGCCGGTCGACGTGCGGATCATCGCCGGCAGCCGGGTGCCGCTCGAGGAGGTCGCGGGCCACGACGGGTTCCGGGTCGACCTCGCCTATCGGCTGTCGTGCTTCGCCATCGAGGTGCCGCCGCTGCGCGAGCGCCGCGAAGACCTGCCGCTGCTCATCCAGTCCTACATCAATCGGTTCTGCCATGAAACCGGCAAGCGGCTCACCGGCATCACCGTCAAGGCCATCTCGGCATTGCTGAGCTACGACTATCCGGGCAACGTCGCCGAGCTCGAGAACATCATGCGCCACCTGGTCTACCTGTCGCCGGCCGGCCGGCCGGTCGACGTCAGCCTGCTGCCGGAGAAGGTGCGGCGCGCCAGCCTCAACACCGCCGTCCGCGTCGACGCCGCCTCCGACCTGGACCTCGAGCGGCTGGTCGGCGCCACCGAGCAGGCGGCGATCCGCGAGGCGCTGCGCCGCACCCACGGCAACAAGTCGCAGGCAGCCCGCCTGCTGGGCCTGTCGCGCAACGGCCTGGCGATCAAGATGCAGCGCTACGGCCTGCCAGGCTGAGCCCAAAGGCCTTTCGCAGCGAAGGGGCCGCGGCTCCGCCTGTCGCCTGTCGCGGCACTCGTAGCTCGTCGGAGGGGGGGAGGGGGCGTCCCGCGCTCGCCGCGGTCCCGGTGGCACGCGGTTGAGAATGGACGTCGCGCAGGTTTTCCGCCGTCTACGAGTTTCAATGAGCAGCGGTCAACGGCGATCGCTGGAACGCTTGGGCCATCGCCGCTGCCACCGATCATCCACGTCCATCAAGAAGGAGGCGAACCATGCGCGGAGCGATCCGAGCCGGCGACCCCGGCGGCCCCGAAGATCATGACCCCGGGACGGCCGGCGCTCGCCGGCAACGGCCGCAGCGGTGGCTGCCGGTCGGCCGCCTGCCGCGGCACACGTTGCTCGCCGCCGCGGCGGCTGCGATCGTGCTGGGTATGGGTGTCATCGCCGGGGGCGCGCCCTCCGCTCCGGCCCGTCCGGCCGCGGCCGGGCTGAGCAAGATCCAGCACATCGTCATCATCATGCAGGAGAACCGCAGCTTCGACAGCTACTTCGGCACTTTCCCGGGCGCCGACGGCATCCCGATGAGCAACGGCGTGCCGACGGTCTGCGTCCCCGACCCCAAGGCCGGCCAGTGCGTGGCGCCCTTCCACGATACGGCCGACCTCAATCAGGGCGGTCCGCACGGCGCCGCCTCGGCGGCCGCTGACGTCGACGCGGGCCTGATGGACGGGTTCATCGCGCAAGCCGAGGCTGCCAAGAGCGGCTGCAAGGACCCCAACGATCCGGCTTGCGGCGGCCACAGCACGGACGTCATGGGCTACCACGACTACCACGAGATCCCGAACTACTGGGCCTATGCCCAGAACTTCGTGCTGCAGGACCGCATGTTCGAGCCCAACGCCTCGTGGAGCCTGCCCGAGCACCTGTTCATGGTTTCCGAGTGGTCGGCGCACTGCACCAGCGCCGATCCGAACAGCTGCGTCAACGAGCTCGACCATCCCGGCTCGCCTCCCGATCCCCAGCACCCCAACTTGCCGGTGCCGAACTACGCCTGGACCGATCTGACCTACCTGCTGCACAAGAACAACGTCAGCTGGGCCTACTACGTCTTTTCGGGCACCGAGCCGGACACCGCGGACAGCGGCGAGATGGCGGCGCCCACCAAGCAGCAGAACGCCGGCACGCCGGGGATCTGGAACCCGCTGCCGTTTTTCACCACCGTCAAGGCCGACAACGAGCTGGGCAACGTCAAGGACCTGGCCGACTTCATGACCGCCGCCAAGGCCGGCACGCTGCCGGCGGTGTCGTGGGTCTGCCCCAACGGCCGCTTCAGCGAGCACCCGCCGGCGCTGGTGAGCGACGGCCAGAACTACGTCACCAACCTGATCAATGCGGTGATGCAGGGACCGGACTGGCAGAGCACCGCCATCTTCCTCGCCTGGGACGACTGGGGAGGCTTCTACGACCACGTGGTGCCGCCGGTGGTCGACGTCAACGGCTACGGCCTGCGGGTTCCCGGGATCGTGATAAGTCCCTATGCCAAGGCCGGCTACGTCGATCACCAGACGCTCAGCTTCGACGCCTACGTCAAGTTCATCGAGGACGTGTTCCTGGGCAGCCAGCGCCTCGACCCGGCGACCGACGGCCGCCCCGACCCGCGGCCGACCGTGCGCGAGCGGGCGGCGACGCTCGGCGATCTCGCCAACGACTTCGATTTCACCCAGGCGCCGCGGCCGCCGTTGATCCTGCCGGCGACGCCGATCGGCACCTGCGTCACCGGCGACGCCTCGCTCTGCCTCGACAACAATCGCTTCCAGGTGGTGGCGCAATGGGCCACGCCCGACGGCAATGCCGGCGGCGGTCATGCGGTGGCGCTGACCGCGGATACCGGTTACTTCTGGTTCTTCACCAACTCCAACGTCGAGGTGGTGGTCAAGGCGCTCGACGGCTGCGCGTTGTCCAACACTTTCTGGATCTTCGCCGGCGGCCTCACCAATGTCGCGACCACGATCACGGTGACCGACACCGTGACCGGCGGCGTCAAGACCTACACCAACCCCCAGGGCACCGCCTTCCTGCCGATCCAGGACACCAATGCCTTCGCCACCTGCGCCGCGGGCAAGACCGCGGTGGCGGCCGCCAGTCCTCCCGGCGGCGCCGCGGCGGCGATTCTCGCGGGGCGGCGGGCGCGGCGGTAAGGCCGTTCAGCCGTTCGACCAGGGGCGGGTTGCAGCGCGACCTATTCTGAGATAGCATATGGGCTAAGGTTTGCCGGCATAAGCCAGGTTGCCGGTTGCGAAAGGCAGGCCCATGCGAAGAGTTTCTTTGTGGCAAGCCCAGGCGGTCTCCAACCACAGGGGCGCCGCCTGGCGAGCGGGCTTGCCTCTGATCGGGCTGCTGCTGCTCTGGGGTGGGGCGTCGCGTCCGGCATCCGCCGTCATCTGCACCGTGGACCAGGTGCCGGGGGCGACCTTGCTGTTGCCGTATTTCGAGGTGGACCTCGGCAATCCCAACGGCCTCACCACGTTGTTCGCGATCAACAACTCGTCGTCGGGGGCGGTGCTGACCCACGTGGTGGTCTGGTCCGATTTGTCGGTGCCGGTGCTCGAGTTCAACGTTTACCTCACCGGCTACGACGTCCAGACGATCAACATGCGCGACGTCCTGGTCTACGGCAACCTCCCCCAGACCGCGTCGGCCGGCCAGGACCAGTCCGACACCATCAGTCCCAAGGGCAACTTCTCCCAGGACGTCGACTTTGCAAGCTGCCAGGGCGTGCTGCCGCCGCCGCCGCTGCCGCCCTCGTTCACCCAGCATCTGCAGCTCGCCTTGACCGGCAAGGCCTCGCCGGTGCTGCAGAACCAGTGCGCCGGCCAGAACCTTGGCGACGGTCTGGCGCGCGGCTACGTCACCGTCGACACCGTGAACAACTGCACCTTGAGGATTCCCGGCGACATCGGCTACTTCGGTCCGTCGGGGACCGGCGACGTCACCGATCAGAACGTGCTCTGGGGCAACTGGTACATCGTCGATGTGCCGCAAAACTACGTGATCGGCTCTACCATGGTCAGCATCGAGGCCGATGCCGGCAACGCCGCGACCTCGAGCTCCGGCCACTACACCTTCTACGGCCGCTACGACGGCTGGAGCGCGGCGGACCATCGCGAGCCGCTCGCCAGCAACTTCGCGGCGCAGTTCTTCAGCGGCGGCGTGCTGTTTCCAGCCGGCAGCCACATGATCGTCTGGCGCGACCCGAAAGGCGCCCAGGGGCCGTTCCCCTGCCCGGCGGCGGTCGGGGTGACGCCGCAGTGGTATCCCCTGGGCATGGAAGGGGTGGTCGTCTTCGACGAGAGCGAGCATGCGGCGGTCCCGCAGTCCTTCCCCTTCTGTCCGGCGCCGCCATCCGTCTTCAACCCTTTCCCCGCGGCCACCCAGGCCGTCACGGTGGGTGGCGCGTCGCTGCCGGTGCCGTTCCAGTTCGGCTGGATGTATTTGGACCTCAACGTCAGCGCGACGTACAACCCGGCGCCGCCCTTCGACAAGGCGGCGAGCCAGGCTTACGTGATCTCCGCCCACCTGGCCAACGGACACGGCGTCGCGGTCGAAGCCTATCGTCTCGACAGCGCCTGCAGCCCGAACCATTCAGTGCCGCACTGAGACGAGCTCCTCTTCGCGGCGGCCCCCACCGCCCCGGCTGAGACGCGTCCCCGGGCGAGATGCCGCAGTGGCCGCGGCGGGATCAGCCGGGTGGGACGACCACCGTTGCCGCGCGGCCGCCCCGCCGGCGGTAGGCCGCGACGACCCGGCACGCGGCGTCGCGCGCGGTGCCGGGGCGGGCGGCCAGGACGATGGCGCCGCCGAAGCCGCCGCCGGTCAGCCGGGCCCCGTAGACGGCCGGATCGGCGCGCGCGAGCCCCACCAGCAGATCGATCTCGGGCAGCGAGACCGAGAAGTCCTCGGACAGCGAACGGTGCGCCTCGTCGAGCAGCGCGCCGAGCCGCTCGGCGTCGCCGTCGCGCAGGGCGCGCACCGCCGCCAGCACGCGGGCGTTCTCGCCGACCACGTGACGGGCGCGGCGGTCGAGCGGCGGCGGCAGGCGGCCGAGCCGCGGCAGGTCCGCCGGCTCGAGCTCGCGCAGCTGGCCGACCCCCAGCAGGCGGGCCGCCCGTTCGCACTCGCCGCGCCGCGCCGCGTACTCGCCGCCGGCGTGGCGGTGGGCGATCCCGGAGTCGATCACCGCCAGCTCGACCGCGGCGGGCAGAGCCACGCGCTCGAACGCCAGGTTGCGGGTGTCGAGAAAGAGCGCGTGACCCTCGTCGCCCAGGCTGACGGCGATGGGGTCCATGATGCCGACCGGCGCGCCGACGAACTGGTTCTCGGCCTGCTGCGCGAGGCGCGCGATGCCCAGGTCGTCGATCGCCAGTCCGAAGGCGCTGCGGCAGCCGCGCAGCAAGGCGACCTCCAGCGCGGCGCTCGAGGACAACCCGGCGCCCGCCGGCACCGTCGACTCGATCCGCACCTCGCAGCCGGAGAGCGCAAACCCCTGCCGGCCGAGAGCGTCGGTCACACCCTGCACGTAGTCGAGCCAACCGCGCCCCGGCGTCTCGCCGCCCAGCCGGTACTCGGCGACGGCGCCGCGGCGGCCGCCCCCGGCGGTGCGGGCCGCCGCGACGTTGGCGGTCCACGCGCGCACCATTCCGTCCGGCCGCCGGCGGATCTCGACGCGGGTGCGCAGGGGGAGGGCCAGGGGCAGCACGTAGCCGCCGTTGTAGTCGGTGTGCTCGCCGATGAGGTTGACCCGCCCGGGCGCATCGGCCGCAGCCGCGGGCGGGGCTAGCGGAATTCGATCTCGATCTCGTTGCTCTCGACCCGGCATCTCGCGGTCTTCCGAAGCGGCGCCAGTGCCCCGAGTCAGAAATTCGCATCATTAGTCGTCGAGCGATCCGGGCTCCTGGCCAGGCGCGCCGACGCAGGCATAGTCGAAACTATGTCGAGGAGGCGGCCGCCGCCACCAGCCATGGCGGCACTCCCGGCAGGTCGCAACGCCGCCAGGGGGCCGGAGCGCCGGCGAATGATGATGCGAATTTCTGACTCGGGGCACTAGGTCGCGATCCAGCGTCTTGTCGTATGGCGCTGATCCCTCGCTTTCCTGCGGGAAGCATGCCTGCGGATCCTATGTCAAACGTCCTCGGTCGAGGTGCGGGGGCGGTGGCAGGGGCGGGGCGTAGAATAGGCCGCATGAGCCCGACCACGTCGCCGTCCAGCTCCCCGGTGATCAGCCCTCCCGCAAGCCCCGGCGGGCACGGGCCGCGAACCGTGCGGGCGCCGCGCGGCAGCGCCATCTCCTGCCGCGGCTGGCAGCAGGAGGCGGCGCTGCGCATGCTGATGAACAACCTCGATCCGGAGGTGGCCGAGCGGCCCGAGGAGCTGGTGGTCTATGGCGGCTCGGGACGCGCGGCGCGCAACTGGGAGTGTTTCGACGCCATCGTCGCGAGCCTGCGCCGCCTGGGCGACGAGGAGACGCTGCTGGTGCAGTCGGGAAAGCCGGTGGCGGTGTTTCGCAGCCATGCCGAGGCGCCGCGGGTGCTGATCGCCAACTCGCTGCTGGTGCCGCACTGGGCGACCGCCGACGAGTTCCGCCGCCTGGAGGGACTGGGCCTCACCATGTACGGCCAGATGACCGCCGGCTCGTGGATCTACATCGGCACCCAGGGCATTCTGCAGGGCACCTACGAGACGCTAGCCGAGTGCGCCCGGCAGCACTTCGGAGGCAACCTGGCCGGCCGCTTGACGGTCACCGCCGGGCTCGGCGGCATGGGCGGCGCCCAGCCGCTGGCGGTGACCATGAACGAGGGGGTCTGCCTGGTTGCCGAGGTGGACCGCACCCGCATCGAACGGCGCCTGGCCACCCGCTACCTCGACGTCTTCGAGCCCGATCTCCCCGCCGCCGTGGCGCGGGCGCTGGCGGCGCGCGAACGGCGGCAGGCGGTGTCGATCGGCGTCCTGGCCAACGCCGTCGACCTGCTCGAGCACCTGATCGCGGCCGGCGTGGTGCCGGACGTGTTGACCGACCAGACCTCGGCGCACGATGCGCTCGACGGTTACGTGCCGCAGGGGCTGAGCTACGAAGCCGCGCTGGCGCTCCGCCGCGCCGACCCCGACGGCTACGTGGCGCGGGCCACGGCGTCGATGGCGGCGCACGTGCGGGCCATGCTGGCCTTGCAGCGGCGCGGCGCCGTCACCTTCGACTACGGCAACAACCTCCGCGGCCAGGCGCTCGCGGCAGGGGAGGCCCGCGCCTTCGAGATCGGCGGCTTCGTGCCGCTGTTCATCCGGCCGCTGTTCTGCCTGGGCAAGGGGCCGTTTCGCTGGGCGGTGCTGTCGGGCGACCCAGACGACCTGGCGGCCACCGACGACGCCATCCTCGAGGCGTTCCCGGCCGACGCGGCGCTCGCCCGCTGGCTCCGCCTGGCGCGCGAGCGCATCGCCTTCCAGGGGCTGCCGGCGCGCATCTGCTGGCTGGGCTATGGCGAACGCGCCAAGGCGGGGCGTATCTTCAACCAGCTGGTCGCCTCGGGCAGGGTGAAAGCGCCCATCGTCATCGGCCGCGACCATCTCGATTGCGGCTCGGTCGCCTCGCCCAACCGTGAGACCGAGGCCATGCGCGACGGCTCCGACGCCATTGGCGACTGGCCGGTGCTCAACGCGCTGATCAACGCGGTCAACGGCGCGACCTGGGTCTCGGTCCATCACGGGGGAGGCGTCGGGATCGGCTATTCGCTCCACGCCGGGATGGTGATCGTCGCGGATGGCAGCGAGGCCGCCGGCCGGCGGCTCGAGCGCGTCCTGACCGGCGATCCCGGCATGGGCGTGGCGCGCCATGCCGACGCCGGCTATGACGCGGCGATCGCCTGCGCCCGCGAGCATGGCGTCGACCTGCCGATGCTCACGCCGGGCCCGACCCCCGAGGATGCCGGCCGGCCGAGGTGACGCCGCCCCACCGCTTCCGCGAGCCGCTCCTGCTCGCCGCCGCACTGGCGGCGCCGCTGCTGCCGTCGCCGCTGTCGTTGCTGGTGCTGCTCGCCTGCAGCCTGCTCTGGCTGGGCCTCCGCCCGCGGCCGCCGCGGCGCGAGGCGGCGCTCGGGGCGCTGCTGGCGGCCGTGGCCGTCGTGGCGCTGGCCGGGGCCGGCGTCATCGCCCGCGAGCAGCGCCTGCCGGACCGCCGCTGGGTTGTCCGCCATGCCCCCGAGGTCCGGCGCATCTGGGAGCAGCTGCGCGCCGGGGCGGCGGCAGCCGCGGGCGAGCTCGCGCGTCGGCCGCAAAGCCCGCTCGACGTGCTCGACCACTCGCCGGAGGCGCCGCCGCCGCAAGGCGCGGCGCAAGCGGCGACGCTCGAGGCGTTCGACCGTCTGGGGCGCCTGACGCCGCCGGGGGGCGAAGGGCGCCGCGCTCTGCTGCTGATCGACCGCGACGGCAACGCGGTGGCGTGGGCCGGCGAGGGGCTGGTCCACGAGCCCGAACAGTGGCCGCGCTCCGGCCTCTCCTACCGCGCCGGCTTCAACTCGGTGACCTTCTATGCCGCCGAGCCGCTGGACGGCTCGAGCCGGCCCTGGCGGGTGGTCGCCGGCGCCAGCTTCCCGACCCGGCAGCTGCCGCGCGCCTCAGCCGTCGTGCCGGCGGGAGCGGTGCCGCCGGCGGGGCCTGCGGGCGCCGCGGGCGCCGTCATGCAGCAGCTCGGCGACGCACTCGGCCGGCTGGCCGACAGCCTGCTGCCGCCCCGGCCGCTGCGCTGGTCGCTGGTCGACAGCCCGGCACAGGCCCACGCCGGGGCCATCGAGGTGCCCCTCCCCGGGGCGCCGGCGCTGGCGGTCGAGCGGGTGGCAGGCGGGCAGGGCGACCGGCCCGGGGTGCCCGACTGGCCGACCAAGCTGGCGTGGGCGGGTCTCGCCGCGGCGCTGCTCGCGCTTGGCGTGATGCGCGGCGTCGGCATGGCACTGCCGGCGGTGTCGACGCTGTCGGGGCTGCGCGAGCGCGGGGTGAAAGTGCCGGCGCTGCTGCTCGCCGGCCTCTTCGCCCTGGCCATGCTCACCGGCGCGCCGGCGCTGCCGCTCGCCGCGATGGAGGCGGGCATGGTGCTGGCGTTGCTCGGCGTGGCGATGCCGCGCGCCAGACTGGCGGGCCGCAGGCTCCTTGCCGCCCACCCGCGTCGGGCGACGGGCGGCGAGCCCTCGGCGGCGGGCGTTCCATCGGCGGCGGGCAGCGCGATCGACGGCGCCTGGCGGGCGATGGCGGCGGGCGCCGGCGCCATGGTCTTGCTGTTCGCCGCGGCCTGGGCGGCGCATCTCGCCGGCGCTCCTGCGGACGTCGCCGAGGGCCTGATGGTGCCGCCGGGAGACTGGTGCATCCGCCTCGGATGGAGCGGCGCCGCCTTCGGCTTGCTGAGCCTGGCGGGCCGGCGTGAGAAAGCGGGCGCGCCGCCGGCGGGCGACCTGTGGATCTGGCTGGCCACCGGGCTGCTGCTGGCCGGTGCCGCGCTGTCGGAAGTGACCTGGGCGGCGGTGCCGCTGCTGGCCGCCGGCGGCGCCTGCGCGGCGCGCTTCGTCGACCGCCGCCGGCGCGCCCAGGGCACGGTGCTCGCCGGCATGGTGGTCGTCGCGGCCCTGGCCGGCGCGGCGGTCTGGGAAGCCGCCTACCGCGCCCGCCTGGCCAGCTCCGATGCCGCCGAGTTGCTCGCCCCCCTGGCGCCGCCGTCGCCGCGGGAGCAGGCGGCGCTCGAGCGCGAGGTCGGCGAGCACTTCGCGCACCTCGACCCGGATGCGCTGGTGGCGCGCTCGCCGGCCGGTCTCGACCACAAGGACCTCGCCTACTCGCTGTGGCTCAGCTCGCCGCTGGCCCGGCCCAACGCCCTGTCGGCGGTGGCGGTGCGCTCCGGCAACGAGCTGGTGTCGTCGTTCTCGTTCGGGCTGCCGCTCACCCGCGAGGGCGAGACCGACGGCGAGCGCCTGCAAGCGCTGCGGCTGCCGGGCTGGCCGCCCATTGCCGGCGAGGCGCCGCTGCGGCTGGCCGGCGGCCGCGCGGGCGTGCTGCGTTACTGGCTGCTGCCGCGCCCCGGCTTCCGCCTGCAGGACCGCCGGCGCCTGGTGCGCATCGAGGTCGGGCTGCTGCGCGGCAGCCTGGCGCCGGCCCAGGTCGAGGAGCTGGCAGCGCCCGGCCTGTTCGCGCTCTACACCGCTCCCGACGGACGCGCTGCCCTGTCCCCCTGGGCGGAGCGGCCGCCGCTCCCGTCCCGGCTGCGTGGCAAGCACGTCCTGACCGCCGAGGTCGACACGCCTTCCGGCCGCGCCCGCGCCTACGTACGGCCGTTGTTCACCGGCCCTGCTGCGAGCGGCGGGATCGGCGCGGGCGGTGCGATCGGCGCGGGCGGTGCGGGCGGTGCGGGCGGTACGGGCGGCGCCCCGGGCGGGGCCGCGAGCCCCGCCGTCCCCGGCGCCTGGGAGGCCATCTATCTGCCCGGCGAGAGCCCGCTGGCGGCGCTCGAGCGTGCGGCCAACTGGGCGGTCGGGCTGCTGCTGGCGCTGGCCTGCGCGGCGCCCGTGGCGGCGCTCTTGGCGCTGCCGCGCAGCTCCTTCCGGGACCTGTTGCGGCGCACCGTGCGCTCTTACTCGCGGCGCCTGCTGATCGTCTATACCGCGCTGCTGCTGTTGCCGCTGCTGGCGCTCAACGCGCTGCTGGTGCGCTCCGTCGAGCTCGACAACGTGCGCCGCCAGGCGACGGCGGGACAGAACGCGCTCGCCGCCGCCGAGCGCTTGCTCGACGACGAGATCCGCGCCGAGCCGATCGGCTACGCCTTCGATCCCGGCACTTTCGATCCCAAGCTCACCAGCATCTCGGAGCTGGTGCGGCGGCCGGTCAATCTCTATGGGCGCAGCCGCCTTTCGGCTTCGAGCGAGCATGCGCTGTTCACCGCCGGCCTGCTGCCGACCCGCCTGCCTGGCCCGGTCTACTCGAGCCTGGCCCTGCGCGACCGCAACCTCTACTCGCTCACCAACCGCGTTGCCGGGGTCGAATACCTCGAGCTCTACGCGCCGCTGCGGCTGGCCGGCGACGAGCCGGCCGCCGAGCCGCGGCTGTTCGTGTCGTTGCCGCTGCTGGCGCAGCAAGAGGAGGGGCAGCGGCAGCTCACCCACCTGCGCCGCCATGCCATCCTGGTGACCGCGGCGCTGTTCGCGCTGCTGGCGGCGGTTGGCACGCGCCTGGCGCAGAACTTCACCCGGCCGATCACCCAGCTGGTGGAGGGGACGCGGCGCATCGCCATGGGCGCGCGGTCGCTCGACCTGGCTCCCACGGAGCTCGAGCTCGCCGCGCTGGTGGCGGCGGTCGACGACATGGCGCGGCGCATCGCCGAAGGCCGCGAGGGCCTGCTGCGCGAAAAGCAGGTGGTGGAGCGGGTGGTGCAGAACATCGCCTCGGGGGTGGTGTCGCTGGACCGCGAACGGCGGGTGCTGATGCACAACCGGGTGGCGGCGGAGCTGCTCGGCGTCGGGGTGGGCCAGAGCCTGGAGCGCCTGGTCGCCCGCAACGAGCGGCTGGCGCCGGTGGCCGCCTTCCTGCGCTCGGCCGGCGGGGAGATGGCGCGCTCGACGGTGCGGCTCCCCGGTGCCGTCGGCGCCACCGGCGCCGCTGGCGCCGGGGAGCGCGAGTGGTCGCTGGTCTGGGTGCCGCTGCCGGGGCAGGGCGAGCCGTTCGCCTTGCTGGTGGTCGAGGACGTCACCGAGGAGCTGCGCGGCCAGCGGCTCCTCGCCTGGGCGGCGATGGCGCGGATGATCGCGCACGAGATCAAGAACCCGCTCACCCCGATCCGCCTCTCCGCCGAGCACATGCGCGAGATCTACCAGCGCGACCCCGAGCATTTCGCCGGGGTGTTCGAGCGCTGCACCGCCAACATCCTCGCTCAGGTCGAGGAGCTGCGCTCCATCGCCTCCGAGTTCTCGACCTACAGCGCCATCCCGCGCATCGATCCGCGCCCCGGCGACCTGACCGCCGCCGTCGCCGGGCTGGTCGAGGTTTACCGCGCCGCACCGCCGCGCGGCGTCCGCGTCGAGCTGGTGACGCCGAGCGGCGCGATCGAGGCGCGCTTCGACGCCAAGCTGCTGCTGCGGGCGGTGCGCAACCTGATCGAGAACGCGCTGCGCGCCAGCGCCGGCGGCGGCCGGGTGGTGGTGCGGGTCGAGCGCGACGCCGGCGGTCCCGCCGCCGCCGGCCCATCGGCGCGCATCGCCGTGCTCGACTCCGGTCCCGGCGTGCCGCCCGAGCTGCTGCCGCGCATCTTCGATCCCTACTTCTCGACCCACGACACCGGCACCGGCCTTGGCCTGCCGATCGCTCGCCGCATCGCCGAGGAGCACGGGGGCGACATCACCGCCCGCAATCGCCCCGAGGGGGGCCTCGAAGCGGTGATCACCATCCCCTGCGAGCCGGCGGCGCCGGCCGCCGAGGCCGTCGGCTCGGCCGCGGCCGGCGGTGACTCTACGATCCGCCGATCACCGCGAGAGTCGCCTTCCTGATGGCGGCGATGAAATCCTTCTGGTTGGCGCGCACGGCGGCGGTCACCTCCGGCGGGGCCGTGGCGGGGTCGCCGGAGTCGAAGGGCGGCTTGGGAGCGTACTGCGCCGAGAGCTGCGCCTGCTGGCACTCGGTGGGACCGGCGAGGCGGTCGACCAGCTCGAGGGCGAGGTCGATGGACGAGGAGACGCCGCCGCCGGTGAAGCGGTTGCCGGAGAACACCCACCGCGGGTACCCGGCGGCCACCTTGATGCGCGGGAAGAGCGCCAGGTTCTCGCGCTGGCTCCAGTAGGTCGTGGCTTCACACCCATCCAGGAGGCCGGCGGCGGCGGCGATGAAAGCGCCGGTGCAAACCGACCCGGCAAAGCGGGCAGCCTGCCCGGTCCGGCGCACGAAGTCGACGTAGGTGCGGTTCTGCATCACCTTGGCGACGTCCTCGCCGCCGCCGGGCACGAACAGGATGTCGATCGGTCCCGGATCGTCGAAGCGCCGGCCCGGCTGCACCTGCACTTCCTCCGAGGTGGTCACCGGGTCCAGGCTGGGCGCGAGCCAGACCGACTGGAACCCGGCCGCAACCCATTGGGAGAAAATCTGGGTGGCGCCGGCGAAATCGAGCAGGGTGCAGCCGTTATATAGAGGAAAGCCCACGGTCCAACCGCCTGGAGACATCCCTTCCCTCCCTTCGGCCGCGCGTCCGCGGCGTCTGACGTCACCCTATCATCTCGGGCCCGAAGGCCGGCAGGAACGGCGGCAAGGGCGGGTGCGCGGCGCCGCCGAGAAGAGGTGAATAGT